>JAGOJP010000010.1 GCA_017995055.1 Candidatus Omnitrophota bacterium | reverse complement strand
CTGTTTTCCAGATAACTGCGCCCGTATTGATCCGGATTCTGAAACGGGATCAGGATATCCCGGAAGGTTTCATAAAATTCGTCATACAAACCGTTGCGCAAAAGCTCCAGGCAATATTTGTACTCCATGTGCAGCCAGATCGATTCGTTCTCCAGCCACCCCGGGGGGAAAATCCGCGTGCGGCCGATCTCTTCGCTTTCCCCGGAAAGATCAGCGTTGACTTTATACATCTTCAGCTTCCTGTCATAAAGCGGGCTCTTGCGCAGTTTCCGGTATAACGTCCGGGCTTGCTCCTGATCCGGCTCAACCCGCAGCAAGTGAACAAATCCTTCCAGAAAAAGCGGCAGGGTGTGGCGGCGGAAATTCACCGGCATGACATAATGCCACTCCTTGTGCGTTTTTTCGAGCTGAGCGTAATCCGTCACCTCGTGATAAAAATAGGTCGGCAGGAGTTCCTCCCGGGGGGCCGCTAAAGCCACGGCCCGGTCAACCCGATTGATAACCGCAGACAAAAAAGCACGGATCTGACCGACGCTGAATTCATGTTCCCCTCCCTCAATCCCCTTCCGGATCCGCGACCGGTAATGTTCCTTGATATCATTGCTCCGGTGCCACAATTGCAGGGGGTCGTCTTCTTCCGAGAAAAGAGCCTGCAGTTCACGGATAAAATTCCCCAGTTCCGCAAAAACCCACAATGTTTCTCCTTCCTCAAGGCACAGCTGGTCGAGAGAATTTGCGAGAAAAAGACAAAGCCGTTTGAGTTCCAGGGTTTCGCACACCGAAGATCCCATCAGCCCGGGCAGCCCGTTTAAGGCGTCATACCATCCCGGCTTATCCGCTTCCATTTCAATGCCGATCCCGCTGGGGTCAAAGGTCGCCGCCTTATTCGCGACAAGACAAAGCAGCTTTGAAAAAAGGCTAGTGTAATAAACGTCCCCCTCCCCGTCCTGAACCCGCAGCTTATACCCCTTCGCAGCGGCATCAATATTTTTAATATCATTATAGACCGCATGGTACTGCCGGACCCCCTGGGGCGTCAAAAGGAACCGCTGCCCACGGGGCAAAACGTAGTGCGTGTTTAAAAAGAAGCTGAATCCCTTTTTGTCCCACAGCAACGGCCTTAAAGTTTCCGGGTAAACCGACAAATAACTCTCTATCAGGTCCAGATTATAGGTCCAATGATCGATCCAGAAGCCTTCCCCGTGGTCGGCGAGTTCGTTTTTCTGACACAAGCTCAAGATTTCCCCGAGGAAAGCAGCCGGGGCGACGTTCAGCCTGATATCATTATCCACGATCATTTTAAGCAGTTGGCCCGGCTGAAAACTCTCCTGCAAAAACGCTTCCAGTCCCGGCATATCCCGGGCGGGAATTTTCAGGCAATGCTTTAAAACACCTTTGAGTTTATCCGGCTTGGCGATCGCGTATGACAGCCCTTTGACGACCAGGGGATTATAGCCGTCCGCCTGAATTAAATTAAGAAAGGTAAAAATATGCGTGTCCTTCACATCCCGGTTAAACCACACGTCCGTCCGGCGGTTTTGATTGACGTCGCGGTAATTCCCGTTCCCCTGCGAAAAATAGCTGGGAGACAACACAAAATAATTGTAATCCCGTTCCGGGTCGCCATGCTTGCGGCTGTAGACATTGAAGACCTCATTCCCCTCCGCTGTCGGCAAAGAAACCGGCAATCCGCCCCGCAGAACATTATCCAGGAATGTCTGCCCGACATACTGATCCAGGTCAGGGGATGCGCTGCTCATCCACACGTACTGTTTGACTTCATCCACCACCGCTTTATTATCAGCGGCTTTCTTTTCCACAAATCCCGGGGCCATTGCCTGGCGCACGATCCGGGCCAGATGCTTCTCGCTGGAAGCATATCCGGTCAAAGCGGTGAGGGCCCGGGTTCGGCCCGCAGGAAGAGAAAACGCCCCATAGCTCATCGCTGAAGGGGTGCGGTTGCTTGTATGTTGCACATCCGGAATTTCAAATTTTTTCTGTCCATAAAACCCGTGCGGATAAACATAATCCAGATTGGAACCGAACACCACCGCCGGATCCACAATCGGGTCCAACAAAACCGGTTTCGGCGCGCCTTCGGTAAAACAAAAATAAAAATGGCCTTCTGTAATATGCTGAACCTGCGGAGAATCCGCCACCTCGACATTCAGGTGATAATACGGGGCTTTGTGTTTAAGGTTGTTCACACTCACCCAGGCTTCCACGGTCCGCGACATGTTTTTGAGCGCCCAATCCCGCATCCCGTACGGCATAATCAGAGGCAGGCCGTCCACGCATTCGATCCGCATGTTTTTACGAGACAGGTTCTCCCAGCTGACCCGGCGGACCAGCGCCGGATAATTTTCAGAAGCCACCGTAAAATAATTGACCGTAACGCGCAACCCCAACCCGGGATGGACATCTTCAAGGGTCAGGTCATGCGCGCGGATTTTCATCCTTTGGCGGGTCTTAAGGCCAGCCCCGTCCTGAAACGGCTCCCAAAGGCAGGACTTGGCTCCAGAAAAAATTCTCAAAAACGTCCGAAACCCCTGAAGCGAGGTTAGACGGTACGCCTTATTGGCCGGGAGGAATTCCAGGACCGCTTTATCTTTGCTCTCAATACCAAAACTGGAAATGCCCTGCCCCCGGTTCACGTAGAACACCCACATCGGAATCCCCCAAAGCCCGGCGATTCCTGGGAAAAAATTACTGAAAGGCTTGGCCTGATTATACTGCCGGATCACAAACCCCTCGTCTTCCGTGAAATGATACGGCGAGACCGTTGTTTTCTTGGCCTTCTTTTTTTTCATCAGTCCTTTCTCTCCTTGCCTGCGGCCGGACGTCCTTTATAATGTAAAAAGGCTATTCCGGATTTTTAAATTTTCTAAAAAGGTTGTAATACCCAGACAGCTTCGCCCAGAGGACAATGGGTGATTTATCTTTATCGCTAAACCGGATGCGTTTTAATTCATATACGTCCTTGTTAAAACGGTCGTAGCCGCGGTTTGTGGCCAGGGCGCCCTGATAGCCCGCCCGGCGAACAAGGTCTTTAATCCTGTCATTAAACCCTCCGACAGGATAGCAGAAATAATCCACGTTGGCGTTAAGGTCTGCCGTAAGAATCCGTCGGCTTTCCCAGATTTCCAGATACCGCTGGTCATCGGTGAGATCAGGCAAATACGCCTGGGACATGCCATGGCTCCCGAATTGAACGCCGGCCTTCTGCATATCCAAAATCTGATCTAAAGACAAGAAACCGTCCTCCCCGAAGAAATCCGGGGAAATAAAAATCATGGCGGGGAACCCGTATCGTTTCAACAGCGGGAACACATACGTATAATTATTTTCATACCCGTCGTCAAATGTCAAAACCACGGATTTTCTCCCGGGCGGATGTCCGGTCTGAATGCCCCGGACCAGGTTATCCAGGGAAATCACACGGTAGCCGTGCGTTTTTAAAAAATCCATTTGCCGGAGGAATATTTCCGGGCTGACGGTATCCGCCTTCCCGGCCGGATTCGACTCGATATTATGATACATAATAATGGGGACGGTGTAATGGTTGCCGAGCCACAGCCATCCAGCGGCTAAAACCACCACCAGCACAAGGACCGGAAAAAAACGAAACGTCTTGCTGCGCACTTGACTTTTCATGCGCCCTCGCTTATAACCCCGACAATTCTTTCTTAACCAGTTCGCTGACCAAACGGTTATCGGCGCCGTCACCGACCCGGGACAAAACCTCTTTCATCACCCGCCCCATATCCTTCATCCCCTGGGCCCCCACCACCCGTATCGACTCCTGCACAACCGGCTGTAACTGCGCCGTCCCTAACTGCGCAGGCAAATACACCAGAAGGATGTTCATTTCCTGCGTTTCTTTGTCGGCCAATTCTGGCCGGCCGCCCTTTTCATATTGGGCGATGGAATCCCGCCGCTGTTTCACCTGTTTTTTAATGACATCCTGAACCTGCTCATCCGTCAGTTGATCGACCTTCAAATCGATCTGCACATTCTTCATCTGGGCCCGTAAAAAAGACAGAGTGGACACCTTTACGCTTTCTTTCTGTTTCATGGCCTGAATATAGTCCCGGCTGATCGTGTCTGCTAACATACACTCCTCCTGCGCTGGCTTGTCAGGGGCTTCCCCCTGATGATGTTGAACCCGGCAACAAGTTTAATTGTCTATCATAATGGTTTTATGCCGCGATTTCAATCCTTTTATAATCCGGACCTGCTTTGGGCGAACATGAAAATGCCCCGAGAGGACGGCCACCAGGGCGTCGTTGGCTTTGCCATCAACCGGTGGTGCCGTAAGATAAACCTTGAACTGGCGGTCCTCTTCTTTGACCAGGTTCTTTTTAGCGCCGGGAATCACTTTAATGTTAATAATCATAGCCTTAAAATTCTAAAAAAATTCAATACCGGACCGGAGTCATGATGCCGGGAGGAGGCCGCGGATTCCTTGCAGCAGGTCTGTGATGGTGACAGGTTTAGGGAGGGCTGGGTAAGTCTCGCCGCCGACCGTAAGCTCCATATATTTGTTCCGTTCCTCCCCGGTAACAATGCCGGACAGGAACAAAACCGGGATCTTTTTTTCAATAAAAGGATGCGTGCGGATACGCTGAACCACTTCAGACCCATCAATATCCGGGAGCACGATATCCAACAGGATCAAATCCGGACGCTCTTTAACGGCCCGTTCAACCGCCGCCTGTCCTTCCGCGGCTATAAAGACCTCAAATCCCTCGAGTTTCAGCTTTCTTTCCAGGATTTCCAGGACTTCCGGATCATCGTCAACAATGAGGATTTTTTTTCCCTGCATAAATTAACTCCTTGATTTATTTTACATTAAATCACTCTGTTGCAAATAGTTATTTAAAAATTTTAGTCTCTTCCCCGCCCTTAAGGACCCCCGGCCCATAGGCCCCGGCACAAGACAGGAGCTTTCCCGGGGGCCGGGCATCACGTAAGCCGTCTTCCATGGCGGGCCCGCACGGTACGGCTGCGTCGAAAAAAATGACGTCCTCCCTATCCGTACGGTCATCCGGTTATCCTGCTTAAATCATCGGCGATTCTGCGGACGTCCTCCAGCATATCCTTCCGCTCGGCATCGGAACAACTCCCGACAGCCCCGAAAAATTTATGTCCCGCGCGCGTGATCGAACAAAAATCAAAAACGATGTCTCCGATTGTTTTCTTCATGCTCCCGATAAGGCCGGCCTGTTCATAAACAGGGACCGGAGCGCCAATCGTATTAATCAAATATCCTCTCTTGCCGTTCAATAATCCCTGCGGGCCGGCAGCCGTTTCCCGATACGCGAAGTTCAGACTGAAGACGCGGTCAAAGTATCCCCGCGTAATAGATGTCAGCCCCCCCCACCAGACCGGGCTGATAATGACAAGCGTGTCCGCCCATCTGACATAATCCTGTTCCCGGCGGACATCTTCGGGATAAACATTCTTTTTAAAGCCCTCCAATTCCTCCTCTTTCAAAACGGGGTCAAAGCGGATGGCATACAAGTCCCGAACAACCACCTCCTGCCCGTTCTCTTTGACCCGGTCCCGGAAGGTTTCCATAATCGCATGGTTGAAACTCCGGGGATAGGGATGTCCGTAAACAATTAAAAACTTCATGCAAGCCTCCTTTTACGTTTGCTGAAAATCCTCAAGAAACACGCCGCAGTTTAAATCAGCGAGGGAAAAGCCATGCGGGGCGCGTTCGCTTTTAACCATTGGCGGTGCTGTCTGTAATCCGGCAGTATGCGCTCAACCCTCTTCCAGAATTTGGGGGAATGGTTAGGAACCTCCAGGTGACTGAGTTCATGGACAAGCACATAATCAATAACCGCCAAAGGAAAAAAAACCAACTGCCAGTTTAAATGAATCGTCTGCGTCCGGTAGTGACAATTACCCCAAATGCGCCGGTGGGCCCGCACGGCTATTTTCCTGGGAGTCAGGCCGGTCAAACGGGAAAGATGAAACAGCCGGCTTCCGAGAATTTCTTCCGCCTCCCGGCGGTACCATTTCACGAGCTGCTGTTTAATGACTTCGGCCTGGACAGGGCCGGGAAGAGCTGAGGAGAGGCGGACCCGCCACTGACAGCCGTCGAAAAATATGCCCGGACGCTTCCGGTCTTCAGACTGCACGCACAAAGGATACTCCCTGCCGAGAAAAAAGAAGGTCGTTCCAGGCTGAAACGCTTTGGGGGGCAAGGCCGCCTGTTGACGGCGCATGTCATTCAACGCGTTGACAATCCAATCGGCTTTCTCAAAAATAAAATTATGAATGTCCTTCAACAGGACCGCCCGGGGAGCGGACACCCGGACCTGCAGACGGTCAGAAACGGTGATCCCGATCGTCTTTCTCCGGGAAGAACGGGACAGAGTATACGGGATAACACCGGCTTTGGTGTCGATGGTTTGAAGCCGTTCCGTGGCCATAGCCTTTTTGTTTGACAGATTGATAACCGTATCCGGGGGAAACTACAGCGCCTCCTCGGCTAGCAGAGGACGATCCATAAAAAGATACCCCTTATTCCCCGAAAGGGCTTGCACCCGCTCCGTCTCTTCCTGATCGGCAAACTGTTCGCCCTCATCCTCGCTGATAAGGATATCCATTTTTTCCCGCACAGACTGGATTTTGATTTTCGCTTTTTCCAGGGCGGTCCTCGCTTCCTCCAGGGTTGCCCAAGAAAGCGTCCCGGCGGGCCCATCCGGCTCTACGGCCGTTTCTTTCTCCCGGACCGCCCTCTCCCGGCTTTCCTGTTCTCGCAATTGAGCAACAGATTGATGCAGACGGGAAAGCCGGTCCATAAGCAGAATTTTATCGCGCAGATGCAAATTTTCTTCTTTCACCTTGCTCAGCCAGAGTCCCTGACGGGCCGCGGCCTCCTCCAGCGCCTGCAACTGTCTGACCAAACGCTCATTTTCAAAAAGAAGCTGTTGGTGCTCCAATTGATACGCCTGGTATTCGTCACGGCTCATGCCCATCATTCTAAGCGGCTTGTGCAAAGCCAACCTGTGGTGATTATAGAAAATAACCCCCAGGATAAATAAAGAGGACAGGATAACCATCCCAACAAAAATAATTGTTTTATTTTTCATTCCTCTACTTTCTCCGCAGAAGCCCCGGATTATGCTGCAGGACGGCTTGGCCCCGTATTCGAAGACAGCCGGCTTATTATGGATTCTGCCCCGCCGCGCGATATCCGTTTCCTGGCCTTGGGAACAAAAATATTATCGGTATAAAGACGACGGAAAAGCACGGTCATAAAAACCTTGATCCTTGGCCTTGTCCCTAAGCCGTTGCATTTGTTCCCTGGCCCGGGTGCTGATGTCCGAATTGCGTTCTGCGGCGCTATCCAGCATGGCTCGGGTGTCCTGAACAGTGTAATTTTTCTGCTGAATACTGGCAGACGCGGTTGAGGGACGATTCGACTGGGCAACGGGTTGCCGGTTAGTATACTCAACGCGGCTCCCCGGACGCGAGGGACGATTCGACTGGGCAACGGGCTGCCGGTTGTTGTACTCAACGCGGCTCCCCGGACGCAAGGGATCCGGCGAAGCAGCCCCTCTCACGGGATCCAGAGAAACGGCGGCAAGATTTTCCCGCACGGCTCTCGCGAAATTGGTCCCCAAATTTCTTTGCTGTTGATACGTTTCCTTGCTGGCCTGCAGGTTTTCATCCAGAAGCCGCAGTAAGTCTTCCTGCTGTTTTTTAATCGCGGCCAACGGAGACGCACCGGGCCCGGGAGAGGCACTCCCGTGAGGAGAGGATAAGCTCTGGGCGTGGTTGATCTGCCATTCCAGCCTATTTTGTTTCTCTTCCATCCGCCTTAAATTTAAAGCCAAATTTTCCAAAATCACATCATATTCAAACAGAAGGTCCTTATATAAAGCATTAATTTCCTCAACACCCAGATCCGTCGCTTCCACCAGTTGAGTGCTTAATTTTCTTAAATCGCCTTCAATGCGCTGATTCTGCTGTTCCAACAATTGCTCGCTGGCGGTATAATTCTCCTCCGCAAGATAATATTCCCGGGATAAACTTGCAATAAGGGCTTTCAAGTCATCCATCTCCGTGGCCAACCCCTCTCCTCCGGCGAGCAAAACTTTCTGCACCAGGGCCCCGGCCTGTTCAGGATCCTTGTTCAGGCATTCAGCCGGGTCCGCTTTTTCACAAAACGATTGAAACTGATCCGGATACCGTTCCCGAATTACGGTTAAAATATTCCTCAAATGATTTTTCAGGCGTTGCGCCCCGGCATCAGCGGCCCCGCCCTCTTCTTCCTTAAACAATTCTTCCATGCGTTGCTCGGCTTTGAGCAGCTGCCGGCTCCGATCTTCCGGATCCTCTGTCATATAAGCCCGGGCCATCTGGGCCGCCACTTCTTTCAATTCAGGGAATTCTTCCAAAAACCGATACTGCTCTTGAGAAAGGACCTCGGCGTACGTGCCCGCCTCTTTCAACAAACGCTCATTCAAAGTCAGCAGTTCAGCCAATATCTCCTGGCGCTTCTTACTCAAGGCGTCTCTTTCTTTATAAAGAGCGTCATAGGTCTCCTGGAGGCGCGACAAATGCTCTTGGATATTGACCGCCTCCTCTTCACCCGCTGTTTTGGATGTGCGCGTCCGATCTTCGGCGTATTTCCCGAAACGGACAAAATCAATAAGCTGGCCTACCGGCCCGATCCGACCCTGATCGGCCAAATGCCGCTCATAGATATAGATACCGGTCGACATAAAAAAAACCAAAAGGATAATAATTGTCCGGGCAAATAGCATAATATTAAAGTCAGAATTTATGAAACCCCATGCCGTTAATCTCTCGCCTTCCGCTACGGGTACGCCCGTCATCTTCTGTGAAGACGGATAAAATCTACAGGCTCCTAACGGCAGCTTTCTTAAAAACGAAGCAAAACTATTGCTTTCTCTTGTGTTTTATTTTGATGGGTTTAACGGGTTTAGTCAAGTCATAAAACCAATGTTCATTCATGACCTTCCAGCGCCCGATCCGGGTTCCACAAAAAACCCCCCACTTTCTTGTGGGGGGTTTAAAGGAGACCGCTTAAAATCAAAGGGATAAATCCCAGAGCAAACTCTGGACTCCATGAACCGCAGCAAGCTGTGGGGTATTAAACCAATATCCTTCGACTCGTTCGCTTGCCTCACTCGCTGAAGGATCAATTCGCATTTCTAGGTTACTCTCCTTGGAGTCATGTAACCTAAATACTCATGGAATTAAAAAATATATTAATCCCGGTTAACGGTTCCGCTGCTGCATATCTTTTAACTTGGCCTGCATATCCTGAATACGCTGCTGCTGCATTTGATTCTTGGCCCTGACATCCTGTATCCGGTATTTAATTTCCAGATTTTTCTGTTCCATGTCTCTGATCTTTTGTTCCGCCAAAAACTTGTTTCTTTCAACCAGATCCCGCATCTTCTGTTGCGCCATTTCATTCTTATCCTGCATGTCCCGGATACGCTGTTTCTGGGATTCAAGCCTGGCCATCAAATCCCTGATGCGCAACGCCGCATCCTGGCTTTTCGCCTTAATCACCTGGCTAAGATTTTGCGTATTTGTTGAACGGCCTCCGCTCTCGGTTACCTGCTGCTCGCCCTGTTGTACGGTCGTTGTTTGCGCCCAAACCGGGGAACAGAAGATGAAACACACGGCAAAAAACACATATCCTTTCTTGGGGCCCATAGCGTCCTCTTCCTTTTAAAATGTTATATTTAAAAAACCCCTGAAAATCTGGTTCCTGCCCTTCTTTCAGTGCTTTTATTATACATGATCACTATTCTTCTGTCTAATAAAAACAGGCCTGCCTTTCCGTTCACCTATGGGGAACAACGTATAAATATGTAAAAAAAAGCAGTTCATGCCCGATTATGAACTGTTTGTGTCATCCCGTTCTCAGGACACCCCCGGAACGGACCTCTCGATGAAAGTCATTTATTCCTCAGCCGCCACGTCCTGTTCGGAAAAAACATCTGCGGTAAAAATCTCAATGTGAGTCTTGGGGTCTTTCCAGGCATCAGGCGGCAACCCGGCTTTATGCATACACAGATTTGATAAAAACTCTTCCCGGGTCCAGCCGGTCTCCGTAGCCACCTGCGGAAGAAAAACCCCCTGATGAAAAATTCCCTTACGCACAATCACGCCATGCGTTCCCATTTTGATCTCATTCACGTCCCGGCAGCGGCGTGGTCTGGACAAAACCGATATTTCCACATCCAACTGATCCAGTTCCTCTTTGGTCACGGCTGGAAACCGGGGATCCTGAGTAGCGGCGGCAATCGCCATATCCCTGACCGTGAGATACAACGGCCCGCGCGCGACAATGTTCCCGATACACCCCCTCAACATTTTACGCTTATGCAGGGTCACAAACGCCCCTTCCTCCGCCGCAAGACGCGGGTCCGCTTCCTCAACGTTCCTAACGGTTCCGTTCAAGATATAGTCCTGAATGGTCTTGCGGGCAATCTCAATCAACCGGGCCTTTTGCCCGCGAGTTAACGGAGCAACGCCCTCTTGCGTGTCGGCATCATCCCCGGGCGCCCCATCCTTCAACGCCCCTTTCGGCTTGTAAAACATAATGGACGAATACCCCACGACCCGGCTCTTATCCCCGGATACGTCGCCGGAATGGGCGTATTTCAACACCTCAGGTTTCAAGCCCCTCTTCCGGGCGAGGAATAAAGCGGACATCACCGGGTGGCATCCGCACATTTCCAGTTCCCGGGAACTGGTCTTTGTCCAAAACTCGTCTAAAGCCAAATTTTCAATCGCCTGAATTGTTTTGCGGTCCATGTCGCGGGCGGTCTTGTCATTATGGTAATGAGACATATCCGAACTGACCACGACCAGGACATCCTGGCGGTCTCCGATCACGGCATCCAGGCTGTCGGCAAAAGCCTCACAGAGTTTTTTGCCGGGCTGTCCGAAAATGACCGGGACAATTTTGAAATCTTTAAATGTCTTCTGCAAAAACGGCAGCTGAACCTCAACGGCATGCTCGCCCTCAAAGGCCTGCGGGGCATTGATAAAGTCCTCATTCTGCTCTAACAGTTTAGCGGCAAAATCACCATCCACCGGGATGTCCCCCAGCGGTGTGTGAAATGCCCCGTCTTTCCAAATAGAAACTCCGTCAAAAGGATACTGATGGCTGGGGGAAAGGACGACGATCGTGCGGTACGTCTTCCGGCTCAAAGCCTTGTACCCATAAGCCGCCACGCCGCCGGAATACACATAGCCGGCGTGAGGAGCAATGAGAATACACACATCCTTATCTGTCGGAGAGATATCCGCCTGGGAGAAAAAGTGATCAATATGCGCCGCAAGACGGCTCGGGTTTGCGCTATAAAACTGCCCGCTGACGTTCGGCTGTTTTATATTATCGCCATAAGCTCCAGGAGCCATAAAGAATAAGACCCATAAAAATGTAATGACAGCTTTCATGAATTTTGGGCTTCAAAATAACGGTCCAGGCTCACACAGGACGTCCACGGGAAATATTTCAAAAGCCCCGCGACAGCCAAGAATAATCCCATGTCCAGAAGTATACTAACATGAAGCGGGAGAGAAAGCAACTCACCATAACAGCCGCAATCCTTAAGCGGCAGATGCCGGAGAATGGCCTGCCCCAACATTAAAATAAACGCGCTGATCATTAACAGCAAAAGCCGGAGCACGGGTTTAAGCCACAACCCCAACACTAAAAAGACGCCCAGGAAAAACTCGACCCAAGGGACAGCTATCGCCGCAAGACGGGCCAAAGACAGCGGCAAAACATCGTACCCTTGAATAATATACAAAAAGTTCTCATAGGGGGTTAATAGTTTTTCCGCGGCCACCACCGCAAAAAAAACCCCCAGAAGAACCCGAAACACGACAATGATATTTAAAAATTTTCTCATAGACACCTAGGCGGGAATAGGAAACAAAAGCCAGTATCCCGGCATTATTTCAACTGCTTATCCAGGATATCTTTCAGGCCTTTTAAGCCGACAAACCTGTGTCCGTTCACGAAATATGTCGGGGTTGCCTTGACTCCCCTCTTTTCCGCCTGCACCTTCGACTCCCTGACTAACGCCAAAATACGGTCATCCTGCCGGCAGCTTTCCAGGAAGTTCATGTTCAGCCCGACGCTTTCCGCAACCTGGTCTAAATATTGATCCGGAGCCGGGCTGTTTTTCCAGGCTTGTTGATGGGAAAGCAAGGCTTCAGAAAATTCCCAGAATTTATTCTGACGCGCGGCGCATTCCGCATAAACGGCACTCTTTTCATCGTGAAGCGGGAAATAACGAAAAACAACAACAATTTTTTCCGGGAACCGGGTCATATATTCCCGCAACATCCAGACTCCCGTCGCGCAAGCCGGGCAGCCGTAATCCAGGTATTCAATAATCCGGATCGGGGCGGACGGGGCGCCCCTGGTCCGGCCGGCATCGGACAAGGCCACAATCCCCATATCCGACGGAAAAAAATGTCGCCCCAGGGAGATAACGGCAACGCCGATACTGAAGACAGCCAGAGTCAAAAATGTCTTGGCAAATTTTTTCATAATGACCCGCCCGCATCCAGGCTCTCAGACTTCTCACGACAGCTGCGGCCCGGCCTTTTCCAATTCTTTTCCGGTATCTGTGTCGGTAAAATTCCTGAAATGGGTTTGAAACATGTCCGCAAGTTTCCTGGCGGACGCGTCATATTCGTTTTTATCCTTCCAGCATTCCCGCGGATTGAGATATTGCTGGCTTACCTTCGCCACCTTCCTGGGGGTCCGCAGATGAAAGACCGGCATCACGTCATATTCCTCATGATCAATAGCCCCTTCCAGAATGGCATCAATGATCGCCCGGGTCTCCTGGATCGGGATACGGTGCCCCACGCCGTATTTCCCGCCGATCCATCCGGTGTTAACCAAATACGCCGTTGAACCGTGCTGAGCCATTTTTTTACCCAGAATTTCCGCATACACCGTGGGATGAAGAGGCAAGAACGCCTGGCCAAAGCAGGCGGAAAAAGACGGCTGGGGTTCTTTAACCCCCAGCTCCGTCCCGGCGACCTTTGCGGTATAGCCACTCAAAAAATGATACATGGCCTGCTCTTTTGTCAACCTGGCGACCGGAGGCAAAATGCCATAAGCATCACAGGTGAGAAAAATAATTTTGGAAGGGTGCGTCCCTTTGGAAACCGGCTTCACGATATTGTCAATATGATAAATCGGATAGGAAACCCGGGTGTTCTGCGTTTTGGCTACAGAGGTGAAATCCACATCCCCCTGAGCCTCAACAACCACGTTCTCCAACAGGGCGTCCCGCCGGATCGCCCGGAAGATTTCCGGCTCATTCTGAGGGGAAAGGTTGATACATTTGGCGTAACACCCCCCCTCGAAGTTGAACACCCCCTCGTCATCCCATCCGTGTTCATCATCGCCGATCAGCTGACGCTTGGGATCGGTGGACAGAGAGGTTTTCCCCGTCCCGGATAAGCCAAAAAACAAAGCGGTGTCTCCGGCTTTCCCTTTATTTGCTGAACAATGAAAAGAACCAATCCCTTTCAGCGGGAGGAAATAGTTCATGATGGTAAAAATCCCCTTTTTAATTTCCCCCCCATACCACGTTCCCCCGATACAGGTCATCCTTTCCGCGATATGGAACGCGGCAAATACTTCCGACCGCATATCGTATTTTTGAAAATCCTGGCACACGGTTTTACACGCATGCAAAATCGTCCAGTCCGGATTAAAATCCTTAAGTTCGTCTTCTTCCGGGCGGATAAACATATTCTTAAAAAAATGCGCAACCCAGGCGACCTCCGTGATAATACGAACCGAGAGCCGCGTGTCTTTGTTCGCCCCGCAAAACCCGTCCATCACATACAACGTCTGCCCGTTAAGCTGGTTAAGAGAAATTTGCTTCAGGGCGGCCCAGCCCTGCGGAGAAAGGCGGCGGTTATCAGCATTATTTCCCGTTGGGGACGATAACCCCGTGCCCCACCATATCTTGTCTTGAGAAGACGGCTCTTCCACAAAATATTTATCTTTGGGAGAGCGTCCGGTAAAGCGGCCTGTATCCACAGCCACAGCCCCCAGGTTTGTCAAGAGCCCTTTCTCATAACCATCTAAGGCCGGATTCAGCTCTTCCCTATAGATGTCATCATAGGAAAGATTATAAAAAATTTTCTTTACGCTGGTAATGCCAATCTTTTCGAGTCCGAGATCCGTAATAGTCTTCATCAACAACTCCTCCATTAATAATCTTCCTTAAATTTCCGACAGCGGTTTCGGAGTCCTATCATACACATATTTGAAAAGTAACGCAAATCAAAATTCGGCATGATGATTCCACCCCCCATCCGTGTCTCCGCCTCTTTTTTGCGCCTCCCAAAGCTCAGGGGGTTGAACACATAAGAATAAATTTTTTCTGTCCGGAAGACAAGGAAACTTCCCCCAATAAAACATCCTGCTCCCCATAAAACGCATAGTCCCCCGGATCAAGAATAAACCGCGCCATCCTGATTTCAGCCGGCAGGGCCTGCCAGGACCTTAAGTCCGCCTGCTCGACTGCCAAATTAAAAAAACTGGCCAACATAGGAAACCAGCGGGATATATTCCGCCCATGCCTCTCGGCAACCTCATCCTCAATATGTTTTTCAACAAAATACCGGCCGGCCGACCGGGCCACGCCTTTCATCATAATTCTTGTCTTTCGATCTGCAAGATTTTTAACTGCAATACGGCTGATATCCTCCCCGAGTTCGGTCTTCGCCTGAACACCCTCTCCCTTTTGACCGCGCACGCTTATCAAGCGTGCCCCGTCCTCATAAATACATTCAGCATATTGAGGGAAGGAAAAGCTGGAAACATACCCCCCGGGAAGAGGAAGGGCAACGGTCTCCGCTCGTTTCACCGGTGCGGTCCCATGATACTGGATAACAAAGACTTCTCCTTTTTTATTTTTCTCCTGAAGGGGCAGGCAGTCTTGCCCTGACAAGATGTCCTGATACCGTTCCTTCGCCTCCCCCCCCATCCACCGGGCCATCGTGCATAAATTTTCCAACAGCACCCGGGGAGGCTCCAGGCCATAGTGCTCCTGATAATCCCTTATGTAAACCTCATAAGCTTTTTCATAAGAGATGAAAGCGTCATTCCAATTGGCATAGGATCCGGCTGATTCATAGAGGATGCCCGCCAACAACCTCGCAAAAGCATCCTCTCGATACACATTTTTCTGCCCCGGAGGGTATTGCGCATTGATAGCCTCAAGCTTGCTGTCCACATCACGGGCCTCGACAAGCGCCGATTCAAAATCCCCCAAAGCGGCAAAATTCAGGGCCTGAAAAATACTCATCATAACACGCTCGAAATCTTCCCCCCGGTACGGGAGCGCATAATCATTGACAACCCAGCTGGCCGTAATTTTTGACAAAGATTTGGTATAAAGGTCTTCCCACCGCATTTTGGCGTCTTCAAAAACAGCCACACTGTCCTGGTATTGGCCGTTCCGGTGCAGGATCATCCCTTTTTCCAACAGAAATAATAACTGATTATTCTTCCCATAAACCGGCTGTTGGCGTTCAAGAAGACTCAAGGCCTGACCGTAATGGCCCGACGCTGCCAAACGGCCGACCTGCGGCTGGACCCTCATCACCGAAGCACAGGAGGACAAACTGACGGCCAGGACGATCGGCATAAAAACCGCATACAAGAACGGGGAAACTGCCGCTCGCGTCCCACAGGTACAAACTGAGAGATGGCGTTTTTGAAAAAAACACCCAAGGAGGGATATCACAATGAATACTTGCTTCTTTTTACGGACTTCTTGATATCTTTCTGCCCCATCCAGACCTTCTGGTTCGTTTCAATATCAATAAGTTCGAGATTAACCTGATACAGAATAACGTACCGTCCGGAAACCTCGTCTTTGACCGAGTTGATGCTCCCGATGATGATGAAGTCAGCCCCGGTTTCTTTGCCAAACGCTTTAATCGTCGCCGGATCCGTATAGCCTTCCTGCTGGGATGACCGTTCATCACGGACGGCGTCCCGTTCCTCGCCTTTGGCCGCGACGAATTTGATCTTACCGGAATTCAAAAGATTCCTTTCCAGGTCTTTTATAAAAACATCGGCGTTAATATGTTCATGACTACGGTTCGTAACCGGGCCGACGACGACCACGGGAAGACGGTTGTGGAGCCCCATAAACGTCTGGCTCCAGGGACGGAACAGCACGTCCTGGATCATTTCTTTGGCCACCAGTTGCGAGTCCGTGTCATTCCAGCGCCCGCTGAGGTCAACGACCTTGTCGGGGTTGAGGCGTTTGACACGTTTGGACGCACAGCCCGGGAGAGACAAGACAGACAGGGCTAAAACAGCCACCCACAGGATTTTTATTTTAGACATATTGATCTCCTATCTAAAAATTTCAGACAAAATTTTCCGGTTATTTCCCGTTACGAATAATAAAACTGTCCGGGTAAGCTTTCTTCACCTGAGGCAAATACTGGTCCGCTTCTTCTTTTGTATTAAACGCCCCGACATAAATCCGGTGCCACAGGCCTTTCTCGCCCAAATCCTTCGTGGCGAGATACGCGGTAGAATACCCGGAATTCTTGACTTTCTGTAACGCCTCTTGTGCCCGGAGCTTGTCTTTCGAAGACAGGACCTGAATCGTAAAAGGGATCGCAGAAAAATCTTTCTTCTCCAAATCTTGCGGCTTTACAACCGGAGGACTGCCAGCCGGTTTTTCCTCCGCCGGAGGGATCACCGGGGCCGCCGTCGAGGAAGCCAACGCCGGCATTCTATCCTGCGGAGTGGCCACGCTCCCGTCCGATTGCACAAACTCATATTCAATGGCAGGTTCCTGGTCACTCTCGTTTTCCGTAAAAACTTCCCCTAACGGCAGGGCATCCTGTCCGCTCTGATAATTAAACGTCACCAACACCAAAACCACGACCCCCACTACGATGACCCAGACCAACCATTGATTTTTCATAAAGCACCTCCTCAGAAACTAAAAATTTATAAAATATCCATTTTAAAAACTATTTTATTTTTACCACTTGTATGATACCCCGCAACCCTCTTCCGTTCAACAGCGAAATCTAAAATAATTCATTCTGATAGCCGGATCCCCCAGGCGGGATACCTCGGAGAGCAGGGTGAGACGGGGCAGGGGGTTGCGGGAAATGTCCCTCCAGCGCCCCTTCAATAAGATCTTTAATGTCGTCGCTAAAATTCTGGGTCAGGATCCATTCCAGATATTTGCGGTCTTTCTGCGCGATGGTTTTTAAGGGTTCCTTCCGGGCGTATTTCCCAAACATCATATACAACTCCCCGTTCCACCAGCGGAATTTACGGCCCACATCATAAAAATCCGTCCGCTGCTTATAATCAAAACCCAGTAAAACATCCAGCCGATCCTCTCCCTGTCCGTATTTCTCCAACTGGGCGGACAGGACGGCAAGGGTCGCCTCGGAATCCACGATCGCAGAGTGCGCCCCCTCCAGCTCTTTATGACAGTAAAAATTATAAGCGGCCGTCAGGTCACGCCGTTCATGAAGATGATAAATCTTCTGGGCGTCATAAACAGCCCGCCGGGAATAATCGAATTTAATTCCGGCATCCGAAAATTCCCTGGCTAAGAGAGGTAAATCAAACCGCTCGACGTTGAATCCCGCCAGGTCCGCATCATCCAAGAACTCCAGGACTTCTCCGGCAATCTGACGGAAGTACGGGGCCTCTTTGACATCCTCATTGCTGATCCCGGTCACGTCGACCACCTCCTGAGGGATCAGGATCCCCGGGTTCACCTTCTTTTCATAACAACGACGCCCCCCATCGGGATGGCATCGGATCATCCCTACTTCTATAATCCGGTCCTTGTCGATCCACGTTCCTGTCGTCTCAAGGTCCAGCACAACTAAAGGCCGCTGCAGCTTCATATCATCTCCTTATCTCCCCGGCCTGCCGGGGCCCCGGCAGAAACATCGGGTTCCTCCCCGGTTCAGGCCGCTGTGCGCCGGCTAAAGTTCCGGCGGCGTATACCAGCCAAACGTATTCCCTTCCTTGTCATTAGCCAAGAGACCTATCTTCCCGGTCCGAGGCTCAAGGATCAGCAACCCCAAAAAATAATGCTCCATCACCACATAACGGCCGCTGGGAGTCCAGCGTATATACTTGATCGCCAGGTCTCCGCCGCTATATTGATACCGCAGGATATCGCTCCAGCGGGGCACCCGGGGGATACGGAACAGCTTCCGGCGCCACCACCGGTTATGAATATAATAAAGATAATCAAAATCATCAACCCCTATCCTGGCCCCCTGAGAAGAGACCGGGGAAAAATGCTTCTTCCCTTCCTGCCCGAACGAGAGGTCTTCTCCCCTCGTAAAAACGTCAATCCCCCGCAAAGCGAGATTCTCCTCGGGGATCTCTTTCTCGTCAAAGGGGAACATGACAATTAATTCCGGCTTCAGCGTGGTCAGCGGAACTTGATAAACTTTCACTTCATAGGGATTGGCATAAACCGTCGTATCCAACGCGTTGAACCACAGCTCATATAAATTTTCGCCCTTTTTGTCCCATAACAGGGCGTTCATTTTCAAGGCCGGGCTTTTCAGCATCTTTCTGGATTGGTCGGCCAAATTATAAATGACCCAGTGATCAATCGAGGAAAAATCGGTCCATTGGGCAATATGGTAACAAAAACGCCGGCTATCGGGGGCCCAGGCAATACCATCGACAACACCCTTGATTTTATCCGGAGACGGATCCTCCTGGGGGAGGCCCTCAATCTCCTGCCGGCTCTGGTCCCGCAGATGAAGAACCCACAGGCCCTTTTCCGTCGCAATCAGCAGATGCATTCCATCGGGAGAAAAATGATACGTCCGCACCATGTCCGCGGATTCAAAAATAACTTCGCGCTGAGTGCCGTCCGCCGTCATCCGCACCAACTGATTCTCGTGGATAAAATAAATCTTCAAATCCTCTTCCACCCACTCCGTGGTAGGGGTGACCTTATAAGAAAAATCCAAAGACGCTTTCCTAACGATATTAATCATGAAGCTATACAACGTCAAAGCGATGAGCAGACTAAATCCGGCGAGGAGGCAATAGTGCAGGACATGATTAACGGCTTTAACAACCATCTTGCGGCGGATCCGGCGCAACAAAAGAGTCAGGACAATTGACCCGAGTCCGGCCACGTAAAGGATCAGGATAAGCAGGATATGTTCAAAATGGCTGTTAATGAAATCGATGATCAGCTTAAAAAAAGAGATAATCAGTTCCATGATGTTTTTAAAATCCCCGGCGCCGCCCGTGCTCCCCGTCAAGGAATGGCGCAGTAATCACAATCCGACTGCACGTTCATATAGCGATGCAGAATATTCCCCTCGGAAAGGAACCGGGACAGGCGCGTGTACATATATCCGGAATGAGACAGCCCGGCGCGCATCGATCTGTCTCTCTGAGGCCGGAGAAGAAATAACTGCTCCTTGGCCCGCGTCATCGCCACATAAAGCAACCGGCGTTCCTCTTCCACGCCTTCAGCGCTGTTCATAGATTGATAAGACGGGAGATAGCCCTCGGCCACAAAAAGGATAAAAACCGTGTGCCACTCCAGGCCTTTGGCGGAATGGATCGTCGACAAAACAAGGTGCGGCTGCCGCGGCGCGCGCCGTTCTTTCTCCATCCGGTCTTTCTCCGGAGGGTCCAAAGCAATATCCGCCAGAAACGGCTCTAAAGACTCATACCGGTCGGCGACATGCTGCAAAGATTCCAGGTCGCTGACCCTTTTGTCAAAATCGTCATAAACATCCGGCATGAGGGAAATATAAAAGCCCAGCACGGTGTCAAGCAATTCTGCAGGCTTCTGCCTCCGGGGATCGCTCTTTTTAAAAAGATCCATGAGTTGCAGGACGCCATCTTTGGGTTTCAAACGGGATAAATCAGCCTCAAAACCTTGTTTTTGGTCAACGATTTCCTTCAAAATCCGGCGGGCGGTCTGCGGCCCCACCCCGCGCAGAAGCCCCAGGACCCTCATCCAGCTTAAGTCATGATACGGCTGGGCCATGATCCGCAAAAAACTGATCACATCTTTAATATGCGCAGACTCGACGAATTTCTGACCCCCGTATTTCATAAATGGGACGCCCCAGCGGGCCAATTCCACCTCAAGATCATTGGAATGCCATCCGGAACGGAAAAGGACCGCCATATCCTTATAAGGCACCCCTTCCTCGTGCAGGCGCATGATCTGGTTCACGACGAATTTGGACTGGCCGTTCTCATGCGGAACATCCACATAAACCGGCAACCCGGCCCCCGGGCGGTCGGAAAACAGCTGTTTTTCGTATTTCTCCGGCGCCGCCTGAATCAGCTGATTGGTTAAATCAAGAATCGGCTGTGAGGATCGGTAGTTTTGCTCCAAAAGGATAATCTGCGTCTCCGGGAACATTTGCGGGAATAAAATAATATTTTTGTAATGCGCCCCCCGGAAGGAATAAATGCTTTGCGCATCGTCCCCCACCACCATGATATTCTGATGCGACGACGCCAGAAGTTGAACAATCTCAGCCTGAATTTTATTGGTGTCCTGGTACTCGTCAACCATAATGTAAGGATAGGACAAAGAAAGTTTCTGCCGCAAATCCGGGTTATCAGAAAGCAATTGCTTTAGAAAAACCAGCAAATCGTCAAAGTCCAGCAACGACTGTTGCCGTTTGTACTCCGCATACTCGTCCGCGATCCGGCGGATTTCCGGGAGCCAGGGCAAGAAATGCGGATAATCTTTACAGACCACACTTTCAAAATTTTCGTCCCGGTTGACGCTGGAAGACAGGATAGACATCAGCGCCTCTTTCTTGGGGAACCGGCGGTCCAGCTTATCCATCCCCAGCCGGACCCGGAGGCTTTGCAAGGCGCTTTCCGCGTCACTCTGGTCCATAATGATAAAACGGGTATTCAACCCCACATATTCACCGTAACGCCTCAAAAGCGCGTTGGCAAAAGAATGAAACGTCCCCCCCGTGACATGCTCACAACGGTCGTCCAGAATCACCGCAGCCCTTTTCAACATTTCCTGGGCTGCCCGGCGGGTAAAAGTGAGCAGCAACACCTCCTCGGGCTGAACCCCTTGTTCGATAAGATAAGCGGTGCGGTAAATAAGCACCCGGGTCTTTCCTGACCCGGCTCCGGCAATAACCAGATAAGGGCCGTCCACAGAAGTGGCGGCCTGATACTGGGCCGGATTCAGCTCCTGCTGGTAATGGATCTTTAAAGACATGGCGGATATTATAACACAGTACTATGGTTGGGACTGGCGATAGTTCAGAAAAAATGGGACAGTAACGATGGCCGGGCTTCAGGACCGGGCCGGATCTTCCGGCTCAACATTATGAAGACACAGCGTCAAATCCGTACCTTGCCGCAATATTTTTGAAATGCTGCGCTACCGTCCTCTGGTTTTGTGCGTAGAAAGGTTTTTCAATTTTTCTTCTTTGAGGCGAATCTGTGCTTTTATCTCTTCCGCCTCCTTTTCCAGTTTATGGCTGCCTTCTTCAAGGAGGCTCAATTTCCCGTCTAATTCTTTAATCATCTTTTCCTTCTGTTTCATTTGCTCAACCGCCAGTTCCTGCTTCCCGGAAAGCGCCTTAAGTTGTTCCTGATACTGGCCATAATTTTCCTGTGTCCGCCAATACTCCTGGGTTACCCGCACGCTTTCCAATTCATATTCTTTTAAATTTGCCTGTAGCTGAGTGGCTTCTTCCTGCAAAAGGTCTCTCTGATTTTTAAGAGAAAGCCTTTTCCCTTCCGCTTCCCGTATTTGTTTAATCAGTGTATAACGGCTATGCTGATAACTGGTAATTTCATACTCAAGCTGCTTTTGGGCTTCCTGTTCCTGATTATAGTTGTTCCATAATTTATCATATTGTTGCAGCTGTTGAAGATACAGGCTATTTTTTTCCTGCTCCTGCGCTTCAACAATCAACGCGCCCACATTGAGAAAGCTCATTAGTAACACAATCCTCACTATTGTCTGCATAACCCTGCTCCCTTTTATAATTAATATATATAATACTTTTAAATTAATTAACACTATAACAAGTTTAGCAGGTAAAGAAGAGTTTCGCAATTAATTAAGTTTACGGATTACGCTGATCACTTTTCCGATGAGCATCACATCTTCGTTGACAGGAATAGGTTCATACTGCGGATTGGCCGGTTCCAGGAAGTAATTTCGGCCGCGTTTTCGGAGATATTTGACAGTAGCATCATCCCTGATAAGGGCCACCACGATTTCCCCTGTCTGGGCCACTGGTTGACGCTTAACCAGGACCAGGTCATCCGGAAAAATGCCAGCCCCGTTCATGCTGTCGCCCCGGACACGCAAGGCAAAGGTATTATTATCGGAAAAAACCAGGCTGTCGAGATCAAGGTAGCCTTCGATCTCCTCGACCGCAAGAGTGGGGAGCCCCGCTTGGACCCGGCCCAGGATAGGGATCTGGAAAAAATTCTCCTTAATGATTTCTATAGCCCGGGATTTATTCGCTGAAATGCGAATATAGCCTTTCTCTACCAAAGCGTGCAGATAATCCCGGACCGTTCCGGTTGATGAAAAACCGAATTGCTCCGCGATTTCGCGGACAGTTGGTGGCAAATGGGACAGCCTTATTCTCTTATAAATAAATTTAAAAACATCTTTTTGCTTTTCCGTCAAAGGGGAATTTTTATTCATAGAGAAATCATACCACTCATAAGTGTGGGCGTCAAATTAATTTTAAAAATATCCACCTGCGGACTGCTGAAAACTTTTATAAATCCCGGCCCGTCCCCTAAAAATTTTTCCGGGGGACGCCACCGTTTATCTATAAGCACGTATCGAACCCCATACCCCTGCGCCATCACCGCAAGGGCATCACCCTGCTTCTGATTAAAGAAATCCTCCAGAAGCTGGCGGCGGTCTGCAAAAGGAGTATACCGGGGATCTTGGTGATACAGATAATTCCAGTCCACCTGTTCCTTGGTATTATATGTCCCTTCCAAAAAAATCCGCCGTTCTGAAAAAGCGGAATAATACCAATATTTTTCTTTTTCCTGTCCCGGGTAATCATTAAAATTCACGGCAACAATGTCATTCACCCCGGAATGATCCCGCAGCCATCGAAGCGCTTCCAACAACGGTTTCGTCAAAAGAGGATAATCTCCATAGCGGTTCCGACAATATTCTTCGTTGACAACCGGAAAAACGCATTTATAACATGTTGTAAAAACCCCGAGGACGGCGGAAAAAACAATTCCGGCGTGAATAAAATAATACCAGTGCCCGTATGGCCGCTGTGAATAAAATCCGATTAATCCCCGGGATGCCAATACAACGAACGCAACAAACGCATAAGCCCAAAAATACCACTGCCCGGGGCCAAATTTAATGGCCATAATAAGCAGAAACGTCATAAAAAACACATTGACCAGCCAAAGAGAAACAATATCCCATTCCCGGGTTTTAACCTTGAATACCAACCAAAGCAGAAACCCGATGACCGCAACCGGAGCATACCCGAAAAAGGTCAACAGAAACAGCCCACTCTTCCATAACCACATGAGCTGCATCGGTAGGTTCCGCTGGATATATCCCAGCATGATTTTCCAAAACGGCGTGGCGAAGACAAAATCAAACGGCTTTAAAACCACATACCCATCTACAGAATACAATCCCAGCACAAACGGTTTGACTACAAAATAAGTAACAAGTGCCGCTAAAAACAAAAATATCAATGTCCCCTGCCGTTTGCGCGTTAAAAAGAAATAAAGCGTAAAAGTTCCAGATAGCCCTAACATCAGAACCGGTAAAATCGTGGCTTTGGCAAAAGCCCCGCCAATTAAATAAAATATAATCAGGATGGCCACCCGCCTGTTTAAAACAGCGGTTCGCAATTGCTGAGCGATCAAAACCATAACGGCAATAAATATCGGCATGCCAAATAAAAACGACGGGCTCAGATACGGATGAGACAGCATCTGGTCCCGGAAGAAGTCCCAAAGATAATAACAGGTTGTTTCCCCGTTCCAGCGATACGTCGCATAACCGATCAGCAGTTGAAAAACACCAGAAAGACTGCGCACAAATATCGTAAGCAACACGACGAGCACCCCTCCTTCCACCCCGCCCGAGAGTTCATACCCGGCCCAGAACAAGCAAAATACCCAGAGGATCAACAGTTCCACAGGGAACAGCCTGAGCAGAATCGTGCTGGCTTCGACACGGGTAATAAGAGACGCAACGGCCATATGGACATTAGACCCGAACGCGTACGACAACGGTGTTCCGGAAACTCGAGGGCTCTCCAGAGGAAACCGGTTCTTAAGTTCAACCGTATTCCCCAAATGGAACAACAGATCCTGGTAATAGGTGACCCCGGAATCGGCCTCCGGTAGAGGGGTGTGTCGGAAACTGTGTACAGACCACAAAAGGATGACGGCCAGACACAACCCACCCAGGACAAACCATCCCCGGACACCAAGGGGCTGCATGACACGCGGACGAACACGACCCCGGCCGGCAAAGACAGCAAAAATAATGATAAACGGTACGGCGGTAAAAAATAATATTCTGAGTCCGGTCAGGGCAACTAACACATAAACCGCACCTTCGACAAGGAATCCCGAAGTCCAGCCGACGCAAATATCGAACAACAAATTCCTCCGCTCAGGGAACAGCCAGCGAGATAGAAGAATCCCCGGACAAAGGATATAAAACAGGACATAAAAAACATATTGCGCCGTCTCACCACAAGCCACCCCGAAACCCTGCAGGAAAACCATCAGGCCCATCAGGGCCGTTGCGATAATAATCCCACCAAGAAATCTCCCTTCCGGCCCGTTCTTTTTATTCATGTTTCATCCCTGTTTCAATAAAATTCCGCTGGCTCAATGGCTTCAAAAAAGGCGCAAATCTTAAGCACCGGCTCAAGGCATTATTCACATTATCATCCGAGAGCGAACAGGTACGGCATAACGCAAACGGCGTACGGCTGGCCCGAAGCGTCCTCCGGAAACGGCGATAGCGATCGCCGTTCCAGACGGCCTTAAAACTCTGCTGCGTCAAATCCCCCAACACCATCTGGCAATCAAAGTAAACACAGCACGGATAAACTTTCCCGTCCCAACTAACCGTGGTGGTGTAATAAGGCCAAAAGCAAGGCCGGGCATCAGAAAAATCCGGGGTACTCATTTTATTGAGCAATGTTTGCAGATTTTGAGCCAAACCCGGGAGGTTGAGCGAACGCGCGTATTCAACCCCCGCCTGGACATCTTTTATATCCGCCTCATTGGCACTGCGTGCTTTAAGCACCTCCTCACCATAGGTATACATCATAGTAAACGTCGGCTCGAGACCAAATTCTTTCCGACAAAAATCAATCATCGGCCGGATTTCGACGATATTATCCTTGCTAAGCGTCACGTTAAAACTCACCACTGGCGTCGAACGGCCATATTGTTTTTTTAAGGCCAGGAAGGTCTTTATATTTTCCACCACCCGCTCAAACCGCGCCCCCTTTCTTAAACGTTCATATGTCTCCTTGCGGCAACTGTCAAAAGAAATCAGCAGATGGTCAAGCCGGGTTTTAAGCAAAGCTTCACTCATAGGTTTCGTAAGCAGGGTGGCATTGGTCGTGATACGCACGATACGACTTCTTGACGCAGCATAATAGATCATGTCGGCGATACGGGGATGAAGCAACGGCTCTCCGAACTGGGACAGCGTGATAAAAACCGGGTTAACCTCATCGATCACCTGACAAAAAAAATCAAAATCCATATCCCCCACATCGCGGGAAAGGAATTCCGTCCGGGGGCAAAAATCACACCGCAGGTTACATTTGGCCGTAGATTCTATCCCAAGGAAAACCGGATAAAAAGACGTTTCCCGGGAACGGAAAATCGACCAGAGCGACAAAAGGCAACGCCAAAATGCCCGGGGATGAAGCGGAAACTGTTTAAGAACAGCTTGATAGGCGATATTCCCGCTGGTGATTTTTTGAATAAAACGATCTGCGAGTGATCCCCGTCCCATTATCCCTTTTTCCTCCCGATGTAATAAAAGGAAAAGGCCAAGTGATGAGCATTGGCGCTCTTAGCCAAGAGACAATCGAGGTATTTAAACGGAAAAACCGGGATAATAAACACCTGGGAGAGAACTGCGTAAATGACTTTGTTATTAAATGATAACGCTATGGCCAAAAACTCTTTGACCGCGTTGCACAGCGCCGAGGCCGGCCCTCCGAACGGCTGGCATTCCAGTTTCTCGAATTGCGAAAAAAATACCGGCAACCCTGAAACGGTAAAACGGTAATAATCGTCCGGGTTCCCATGATAACTCTGCATAAACGGAACGGTGGCATAAAGGCATCCGCCTTTCTTAAGGACCCGGTAGATTTCAGCCTTCATCTTGTCGCTGTAAGGAACGTGCTCCACAACATATTCCATCAGACAAAGATCAATAGTGTTATCTTGAAAAGGAAGCCGCTGGGCATCTGCGACAACATCAACATTCCCGAAAGCGTTAATATCCACGTTGACACACCGGCGGGGATATTTCTTGACTCCGGCCCCGATATTAAGGATGACCGCATCTTCCGGCAAGCTGTTGATCAAGGCCTTCCTCGCGGACGGATTCACATGGGCCGGGTCAAAAATAAACTGCAGAATCCTAGTCAGAGCCGGGAAGCGCCGCACCATCGCTTTCCAACGGGCGCTGACATCATCACAATTCTGATAATTTACAATTTTATTATCCATCTAAAGTCCGTCTCGTTCAAGGAAGTGACGTTGGCCTGAACGCTTCTGAGCCGCCGGGAGCTCCCGGGTGAAGCGGGGCAGGCTTTCCGGTGTTCCCGGAGAAAAGGAAAAACAGATGCTCCCAGGAACTCTTCAGGAATGTCGCGAACAATGAAAAGCTCCGGAAAAAAGTCAGGATGCGGAAAATCTGCCGCGGCCGTAAATAATACCGCCGGATTGCCATTTTTCGCAACTGGTCAAGCTCAGCCTTGGAAAGTTCGGTATGGCGGTAATCAATCGGGACATCGTGAGTGATATGATTCCAGCGCTCCCAATCGGCATTTTCGACGAAATCCTTCTGATAATATTTCTTAAAAATAGCGGTGCCGGGATAGGGGATCAAAATATTAAATCCGGCCATAATGGAATCAAGCTGAATAGCATAATCGACAGATTCCCGGACGCTTTCTGATGTCTCTCCCGGACCGCCGATCATAAATGAATTAAAATAATCAATGCCGACCTTCTTGCAATTCAGACAGGCCTGACACATCGTCTCCTTGGATACCTTCTTGCCGAGCTGGCGCAATATCTGTTCATTCCCGCTTTCAATTCCAAACTGAATGAACACACATCCCGCCCTCTTCATCAGCCTTAATAACTCAACATCCTGACAATGGTCCGTGCGGGCAAAGATGAACCAGGTGATTGAAAGTCCACCATCAAGAATTCTCCTGCAGATTTTTTCAACCCGTTTTTGGTCCGCCATGAAATTATCATCCACAAAATGAAAATGCCGGATGTCATATTTCCGAACCGTATCATGAATGAGTCCCATAAAATAATCGATGCTGTGCACCCGCCAGCGCCGCCCGGTGACCTGGTTCGCGCAAAAAGTGCAGGAAGCCGGACATCCCCGCGAGGACATGATAAAAATGCTTTTCTCCCGCACCCGGTAGACGACCGACGGGGCGTACTCTTTTACAGGAAGCATGTGATACGCCGGATAGGGCACACTGTCCAAATCCTGAATCAGCGGCCGGGCCGCGTTCAGGACAACGGACCCGTCCCGGCGGTAACAAAGCCCCCGGACCGTGGAGAAATCCTGTTGAGGTTGTTCTAGAATTTGAGCAAGCTCCACGACCGTTTCCTCTCCTTCCCCGACCACAATAAAATCAATGGACGGAGAGATCCGCAGCGACGGTTCCGGCAGCACGCTCACATGCGGACCACCCATGACAATGGGGACCGCCGGCCAGACCTTCTTTAACTCAGCGGAAATCTGTTTGGCCGCATTAAAAGTGGGCGTTACGCTGGTCAGGCCGATCAGCTGCGGGGCAAACGACCCGATCTGCGAAACAAGTTCCGGTAGAGGAGTATTATGAAGATTCGGGTCAAAAACCTTGACTTCGTGACCGGCCCTTTCCAACGCAGCCCCTATATACAAGAGCCCCAAGGGAATCGAGGCGCTCTGCTGGATATTCAATTTCTGATAAATGATGAGATACGGAGGGTTGATTAACGCAATACGCATGCCGTGTGTCCTCTATAACAAATACCGGGTCAGTCCACAATCCGGTATTCCATGGCCTTCTGAAAAAGCTGATCCAAAATGGCCGGCGCTGGGGTTTCCCGTTTCAGTTCAGCGGCGATCGTCATCCCCATATGTAGGCAGTGATCTAAATTATTGTAATTGTAGAGTCCCAGCCGGCCGGTACAAATAATATTATTTAACACGGATAGTCCGGAAATAAGCATGGCAAGTTTTTCGCGGTAGCCGACTTCATACCTGGGATAAAAATTCCAAATACGGACGACCTTGTGATCTTTAACCTTGTCGGCGGCGGTCAGCACCCGCATCCTCCTTAAGCCCTCTTCACAGCGCTGTGCCAAATCTTCATCAGAAAGTCCCCATTGCGGGTCACTTTCAAAGGCCGTCAGGTCGCAGCACACGACTGTCCTCTCCTGCGGCCCCATCTGTGGGCTTAAAACTTTGGGTTCATAAATCCGGCTAAAAATCATGTGCGGATCAGAAACGAAAACCCAGTGATCGTTCAGCAGCTTCGGCGTATCAAATGCCAGGTAAACAAGAACCGTGTGCCGCAACGGCAGGCCCTCGGCCAGCGGCAGCAACTTTTTAACATCAAATCCTCTGAACGACCGCAACAGCGCCGGGAAAGGAATGGATGAAATCAGCAGGTCGCACGGGAGTTCCTGCTTTTGCCCATCGCTAGTCCAGGTTACTTTCCTGACGGCCGAAGCGCCTATTTCCGCCTGAATATCCGCAACCCCGGTTTTAACCACGCCCCCACATTTCTCAATCTCCCGCTGCATCCGTGCGGGAATCGCGCCAAAACCTTCCCGCGGATAATAAAAAAAACCGGCGTTTGTGTTCGCGTTTTCCTTTTTCAATCCGGCGGCCCTTAATAAAACATCCACAGCGCCGCTCGCCGGGATCCTCGTTTCTGCGATATCTTTCGACAGTGTCCGCGGGTCGCCCCAAACTTTAAGGGCCAACGGTTCAAAAACAAGCCGATAGAGTTTCCGTCCGAAACGGTTCACCACATAATCTTCATAACTTTCTTCCCGCCGCTTGCTGAATAACCCCACAAGTTTCGTCTTAAACAAACTCCCGGTGATGGAAACCGAAGTGCCCCATCCGATCATTTTCAACAAATTAGTAATTCTGACAGGATAATCAAGATACTGGCCCAGTAAAAAAAGTCGATTCCGTTTCTGATGCCGAATGATCTCTTCATCGCTGAATAATGTCAGGATCTCTTCCATAACACCCGGCAACACCGAGAAAACTTTATGCGGCCCCAAATCAGCCCAATGATCCCCCCAGGGAATCGTACGGCAGACTCCGCCGGGCTGAATTTCCTTTTCGAGAATTGTGACATGACCCAAACCGGCCTTGGCGATCTGCCATCCGGTCGAAAGGCCGCCCACGCCGCCGCCGATTATAATGATCTGTTTCTGATCCATATCATCCCTTTGCTAATCTTCTTTCCTGGCCACCACCAGTGTCTGTCCCATCCAGTAAGGGACCAAATACTTATCCAGTTGCAGAGTCTGAACGCCCTTTTGCGCCCATAATGCAAGCAGCCCGATATAAGCCCGGGCTCTGGAAAAAATATATCCTAATTCAAGATATTGAAAATGCGGGCGTACCACCCTGGACTCAAACCCATTGTTGGTCAAAATCCGGGCCATGCTTTTCTTATCAAAATAAAATAAATGCACGGAAAGCAGAAAAACCCATTTTCGGTTCATCAGCCGGGCGATCCAACTGCCAAAATCCGGGTAGTTAATAACCAACAGGCCCTGCGGCTTCAACAGCCGCCGGCATTCCGTCAGGACTTTATTCGGGTCGGGAGTGTGTTCCAAAACATCCCAGAGCGTGATAACATCAAACGAGCCTTCCGCATAGTGCTGGTCGAACAACGTGCCCGGCGAAACGGGAATGCCGTAATGCTCACCGGCCCACTGACATAACCAGCGATTGGGCTCACAGCCCGCCACATCCCAGCCCCGTTCCTTACACACATGAAGGAAAGCCCCTCCGGCAGTACCGACGTCCAAAATGCGCCCCTTTTGCGGACAATATTTTTCAATAGTCTTCAAGCATTTCGCGAATGTCCGCTCCCGGGCCGCGTTCTGGGAAACAAACGTTTCATCCGTACCCTCTTCATACCCTGCAAGGATCATCTGTGCATCAAGAACCGGGTTGATATAAACCAGCCCGCAATCACGGCAACGCACAACCTGATCAATTAGTGTTTCATCCCCGGAAGAACGATACTTGACAACCAAATCCTTATGCTTTTCCAAGTCATACCTGGGCGGATACACGACCGCATACCTGTCCGATCCACACACATTACAGGGGATTGTCTTATAACTTCTTTTTAAATCGTCCATTATTCATCAATTTCCTGTTTGTTATTTCCATCTCCTTGAACCGCGTGTTGACCGCGCTCAAGATGAGTCCGCCCACGGCCAGCAACAGGGCGCCCAAAAAAATGATTCCCTGGACAAGGACCCACTCTGTTTTGTTAACATGCACAAACCATCCGGAGCCGAAAAAAAACTCGCCGAAAAGGATCCAGACAAAAGAGCAATAGACAAAAAATCTTAATGGATTATGATCCCGCAGATACATAGCAATCGTCAGCAAAATCAGCCAGCCGTCCTTGAAGGTGCTGATCTTGGAGCGGCTCCCCTCCGGGCGGGCCTTATACGTCAGAGGGATTTCGGTCACGGTCATTCTTTTTTCAATCGACTGAATCGTCATCTCGGTTTCAGTCTGGAACCCCCCGGTTATCAATGGAATTGTTTCGACAAATTTCCGGGAAAACACCCGGTACCCGGAAAGGATGTCCTGAAAATGCGAACGAAACAGCCGGTTCAACAAATAAATAAAAAGATAATTCCCCATCATGTGCAACATCCCAAACGCCTTGCCTTCCCGATCCTGAAGCCGGGAGCCGACGGCCATATCCGCCTCACCATTCAGGACCGGGGCAATCAGCTTGTGGACACCCGAGGCCAGATAGGTATCATCCCCATCCACTAAAACATAAATATCCGCGGAAATCTCTTCAAAAATTTTCCGGATCACCCATCCCTTGCCCTGCCGCCGTTCCTGAAGAACCGTGGCCCCCGCATCTTTCGCTAGCTGGGCCGAGCGGTCGGTCGAACGGTTATCAATCACCACAATCTTGGATTGAGGAAGTTCCTTCTTAAAATCGAGAACGACCTTCTGGATCGTTATTTCTTCATTATGGCATGGAATCGCAACGACAATACTGGCGTCCTTATATTGCGGCATGACGCGCGCCTTTCCTAATCAGTTGCCTGACTTTTAAAACCCGGTAAGGGACCATTTCCATCTTGGTGTAAAAGGTCCGGGACAAAAAGTGGAACGGCTGCTTTAAGAGCGTGTACGGGTGGTACATTAATTTCCATAATATAAAATTGCTGTACAAATGCAAACGAAATCTGTTTAATTTTTCATAGTCCGGACGCCAAGTGGGGGAAAAATTCAGTTGGGAGTAATGATCGACCCGGTAGTCCTGTTCCTCAAACAGGCGCGATCCCGGAACCGGGGTGATCATAAATACGGCGATCTCATCCACCCCCGCTCGAGTGAGTTTTCGTACCAAGTCAGCGGACAACTTCCGATCCGCATCGGTCTCCCCCGGGAATCCGATCACAAAGCAGGCCTGGGATCTGATGCTGTTCTCCCGCATGGCTTCCAGCAGACGAAACGCATGTCGCTGGTCAAAAGGTTTATTGATGGACTTCAAAACCTCTGGGGAACCGGATTCCGGGGAAAAAGAGATGTAATTACACCCGGCCTGCGCCATAAGCCGGATAGTTTCTTCATTTTTAATTGTCTCAATTTTTGTACCCGAGACCAATTTCCATATAAACGGAAGATTCCTCTTAATAATTTCCCGGCAGACAGCCCTGATCCGGTCATCCGAAACCGTTGGGTTCACGTCTTCAAAATGGAATTCCCGAACCCCGAATTTATCCAGACAGTATTGCATTTCATCCACCACATCCAAAGCAGGCCGGCCCTGCCATCGCCGGTTGTTTGTAGCCGGGGTTACACAAAATGCACACTCGTAGGGGCATCCCCGAGAACTTAATATCGGCAAGTACTTCTTAGTTTGAAACGGGCCATGCCCAAACTTAAGCTTCCAGTAATTCTCCAGAGGGAAAAGGTCCCAGGCCGGAAATTTCCAAGGCCCCTGGTCATCAGCCGCAACGGACGCAGGGGAAAAATGATTCTGTCCTCCCACTCGAAACCCTACTCCGGGGATCCCTGGGATTTTTTCTCCCCGCAAGAGTGCCTGGATCAAAATCGGCCCACTTTTCTCTGTGTTTCCCGTCAAAATATAATCAACGCCAGATGCATAAAAATCCTCTTGAATTCTTAATAAAGAATACGCCGTGACCGCCTGCGAGTTTTCCAGCACAATTAAAACTACGTCCGGCCGATGGGACTTAATGGTCTTGGCGATCTCAATCAAAGATATATGGGCTGTCATATTAATAGCATAAAGGACAACCAGCCGGGCATCAGGGGGGATGCGGGCAAGGACCTCCGGTGGCGTTAACCCGAAAACAAAAAAACCATCGTCTTCTCTATAAAAACCTGGGGTTTCCGCAAACGCATCAATAACCTGAACGTCAAGCCCTTTGCTTTTCAAATTGGCGGCAAAATAGGCCAATCCAAAAGGCATGTACACGACCCCAGTCGTGAACAAATCCCAGCGGGACACAACATAATTAGGATTCAGGAGGATAATCATAAATTTGCCGGACTAACTCCTCCCGCATTTAAACGAAAGGACAAGACTGACAGAATATGGTAAGGATACAGGGCTCTGATCGAAAAGAAAACGATTCCATATCCACTTTATATAAAAGATTTTTTATTATGTCTTTTCAGGCTTATTTTGTCAAGACCGACTGCGGAATAACGCGTTGTGCATAAATTGCTTTTTGAACGGCAAAACTAGGATGCCCCTGGACTGAAAAATTTCAAACCGAGCTTAATAATTTCTCATAAAAAGAAAAGCAATCATCCTGTTTTTGGAATAAAATAAGTTTATTCTTTAAAATCCCGGAGGGTTAAATTCTCATGAGTGAAATTCGGGACGAGATAAAATTTATCGAACTGGTGGGGCTTATCAAACATCTTAACAGCATGGCGACGTGCTGGGTGACAGGGTATTTTATAATTCAAGGCGGCATACTCACAATCGAGGCCGCCCTTGTTTCCCGAGGAACGCCCGCCGGGAATCCTCTTCTTCTCATTTTTCTGATCTTGGCCCTGGCAATTTTTGCCGTCTCTTGTTCAGAGGCCATAACACGCATTCTTGTCCGGAACCGGTTCTGGCTCCGGCATTATATCTCAGAAGCCATCAGGATTGAGGGGAAAAATGGCATCTGGCTTGAAAATTTTTCTCCCCCTGGCAGAAGTCTAGACCAACAATTTATTTTTCTGAATAACTGTGTCGTTGTGGGATGGATCCTTTTCCTGTTCATCTTTTTATATTCGGGAATCCGTGCCCTGCTCTAATGCTTAACCCGCTCAAGCTAAAATATTCAAGGAGGGTTTTATG
>JAGOJP010000115.1 GCA_017995055.1 Candidatus Omnitrophota bacterium | reverse complement strand
CTCCGTGAACCGGGCCATGTGGACGACAACGTTGATGGCGGACGACATCATTTCGTTAATGGCCCGCATGGGGAGCTCAATCCCGCTGAGCAGGATCATGGAACTCATCCGGATCAAAACGTCCCGTGTGGAGTTGGCGTGCAGGGTGGTCATGGATCCGTCGTGTCCGGTGTTCATGGCCTGCAGCATGTCCAGGACTTCCGGCCCGCGGCATTCCCCGATGACGATCCGGTCCGGGCGCATACGAAGGGTGTTGACGAACAGATCCCGCAGGGTTACTTCTCCGACGCCTTCCACGTTGGCCGGCCTGGATTCCAGGCGGCACCAGTGCTCTTTTTTTAGCTGCAATTCGGCCGCGTCCTCAATGGTAATGATGCGTTCTCCATCCGGGATGAATTCGGATAGGACGTTCAATAGAGTCGTTTTCCCCGAGCCTGTTCCGCCGGAAATGATGATATTCATGCGTCCCAGAACGCATGCGTAGAGAAAGTCGCGGATCGGGACGGACAAGGTTTGAAATTTTTCCACGATGTCATCAATAGAGAGTTTTTCAGCTCCGAATTTCCTGATCGTGACGGCCGCTCCAGTTAAACACAGGGGCGGGATAATCGCGTTAAAGCGGGACCCGTCCGGAAGACGGGCGTCGACCATGGGGTTGGATTCGTCGATACGGCGGCCCAAAGGGGCGATGATCCGGTTAATGATGGCCCGCAACTGCTGGTCTGACACGAACCTGTGATCTGTGAGAACCAATTGCCCTTCTTTTTCAATGTAAATTTCATTGCAGCTGTTGACCATGATGTCGGATACAGCCGGGTCTTCCATGACGACTTCCAGGACACCAAGCCCGAATGTTTCATTCACGATCTCGTTGACGATTTTTGCCCGTTCTTCGTGGGATGAAATGAATGCCCCGGTTTCTTCCAGCAGGATGGAGCTGACGATTTTTTTCCCCATTTCCTTGAGTTCCTGCGCTTTGACCGGGTCGGTGAAATGCTCCGGCGTCAGTGATTCCAGGTTTAATTTAGAGACTAACCGGTTCTGGATTCTGCGTTTCAAGGCTAACAGCTCCTTCAGCGCGGCGGCTTCCTGGATTTTTGCCTCATCCGGCTTATTCTCGCTGCCGATTTGATCCCAGAATTCTTTCGGCTCTTCAAATTTATCTGTGGGAATGTGGCTTCGTTCGGTTTCCTTGATTTGGAGATATAAATCTGATTTTTTTAATTCATTGATGATTTTCCGGAACGAGTCGGCCACCGGGCTTTTAGGGCTGTCCATCACCGAAGGAACCCCGTGTTCCAGCGCCTTGCCCACACCGATTCCATCGGAAGGAATGCGTCCGATAATATCGATATCGACCGCATCTCTGACTTCCTGCCAGGCGACACCGCCTTGGCTTTCAGAGCGGTTCAGGACCAGTTTCACCATTTGAAGCGGGAAGTGCATGTCTTCAAGAATTTTGATGCACCAGCGGAGCTGGTAGACGGCTAAAATATCCGGGGTGGCCAGAAGCAGGATTAAACTGGAATGATCCAAAACCCCGAGCATGGTTTCGTTGAATGACTGGCCCAAATCAATGATGATGTAATCATAAAGTTGAGAAGCCGTTTTAAAGAATGGATTGAGATTTTGGCCTGCGAGGGTGCTGATTTCCTGGGGAGAGAGAATCGCCGGCAGGAAATCAAGTCCGGATGAATGCGACGTGACAAATTTCCTGATGGCATTAACGGTGAGGGCCTCGGGGGTTGGGCACTCTTTAAAAAGCTGAACGAGAGACTGCTGGGGGGAAAAGCCTAACATCCGCGGCATGTCGTCACCGGCCTGGATATCAAAATCCAAAAGAAGAACCCTTCTCCCGGAAACGGCCAGGGAGGTTGCCAGATTAACGGCGAAAAAAGTTTTCCCCACCCCACCTTTGTTGCTGAATACCGAGATAATTCTGGAATCCATAATGGAATAATTGACGGTTAATCGCAGGTTAAAAAATTAAATATTTTTCATTATACTCATATTAAATAAATTTTTCCAGTCTTTTTAAAAAGTTCGGAACACTGACACGGCGCCAGTCGGCAGCGCGGGCCACGAGAAGCGGGGAGAGGAAAGGATGAAAAAGGCTTGCGGACTGCCGGGGCATGCCCGAAAAGATTTGCTGATGAAAAAAGTGCACCAGGTGTTATGCCAGAATTTTTAGGCAACTTTTTCGCGACAGCTTGACTCACGTAATCTGCCAGAAAGAAGGAAGCGCCAGGTGACCTTTAATTCCATAGAATACGATGGCGGTTTACGAAGGATTGTTTTATAATAAATCCCGGTTTTTTAAGAATATTCTTGATGCCGCAAAAGGCAACTTACGCACACGGAGACCGGAACATGATGATACCCCTTTGCACAAAGGAAGGGTTAAGAAGCACCATTTTGGTTGACAAATACGTCAGCCGGTGGTTTTTATTCCTGATTCTGCAGCCGTCGTTTAAAACGAGGAGTGACGGCCTGCCGGGCCTCCAATCCGCCTATCGGTCCATACGGCGGTGTGAAATTCTGCTGTGGTGCCTTGGCATCGGCATGGGTGCTTTCTGTTCTTTGGCGTTCGAGATGAAGAGTTATGCTGTTGCCGTGCCGGCGTTGGCCGGCTTGTTCCTTTTTTTTAGGACGTTAACAGTCAAGAAGACTCACATTGCCGACATCAGCCTGTATTTTATTGAACGGGATTTTCCCCCGGAAACCCTTGCCAAGACCACGTTGTATCAGATCGGGGAAATATATAGTGAAAGGCACGAAATTCCTTCTCTCGTTGACACGATGTATCACTTGGATAGAATCTACCGGTTTACCATCGTATTTTCTTTTTTCCTGGTCGCTTATATTACCAGCATAAATATTTTTATTTTAAGGCAGGTTGCCTTCTTCGCGCTTTTTTTCGGGGTTTCGTTTGTCGTGAATCAGCCTCTTTTTTACCGGAATTTCCGCTAGGGGGCCGTACCCGCGCCTGGGATGCCTAGAAGAGAAAATGCCGGAGATCGAAAAAGTAAGCGTCCAGAAGTATGATGGCTGTGACGAACTGCCCGAAAGAGCATGTGGTCGCCAGGTACAGGGTAAACAGCACCGGGAACATGAGCTGAAACGGGGTGTGCCGGAATTGGGGATGCTTGAAAACAAGATTGTTCAGGCCGTAATAACGCCAGTTATAATTCGCGATCCGGTTTTCTTTCAGCATGCTGTGAAACAGCTGTGATCCTGGTAAAGGCGTTAACACAGAAACGACTGTGACATAGGGCTTCAGCTGAAAACAGAAACGCCACAAATCCCATAAGGTCATGTAGGTGTCAGAATCAAAGCCTATAATAAAATGGGCTTTAATGGATATCCCCAGCCGTTTCATTTTTCGGGTGAGCGTGATGTATTGATCCGCCAAAGCCATCTTGCCTTTTTTACTTTTATCATCGGCATAACCGGTGATTTCATAGCCGATCAATAACTGGGCGCAGCCGCTTTCCCGGGCCAAGGCCAGCAACTCGTCATCTTTGGCAATGTCAATGGAGCACTGACTGCACCACATTATTTTCAACGGGATCATGGCTTCGAAAAGCTTTTTAGCATATTCGCGGTCGGAAATAATGTTGTTGTCGATAAAAAGCAGAAAATGCCCCTTGGACGGGTTGATTTTTTTTATCAACTCCACGATCTGCTCGATAGGCTTGTTGCGGAGGTGACCTTTGGCGAGGCGAGGGATAGAACAGAAATGGCAGTGGTATTTGCATCCCCGTGTTGTTTCAAGAAAGTTTTCGATGACATCCGGGGGAGAGTTCAGGAGTGCGGTGTGGACCCCTTGATAGTAATCATCGGACGGGGCTCCCTCGTAAACGCGTTTTAACGCGCCTTGTTCATAGTCATGGACGATATCCTCCCAGACATTTTCCGCCTCCCCGATCACCACCGCGTCGCAGAATTGCAGGGCTTCATCCGGGAGATGCGTGACATGGGGGCCCCCCATAATAACTGTTGAGCCGCACCGCCGGAATTCTTTGGCGATTTTATAGGCCTCATAACTGTTGGACGTGAAGCATGTGATCGCAACGAGTTTTCCGCTTTTTAAAAACCGTTTTTTCCAAGTGACTTTGTTGAACTCCCTAAAACAATAACCCGGCGGGGTCAGGGCCTTCAACGTCACAAAAATCGGCGGATAAAACCGGAAAAAAAAGGAACCGAGAATAATGCCTCCGGATATCGGGTTGACAAGATATATTTCACGGGGCTTGTCATAGAACTGCTCGATTTCTGGATAAGCGCTTAAGATAAGGGTGATAAAATAAACGAATGTAAAAAAAAGAATATAAGTGTAAAGAAATATCAGCTCATTAGATAGCCAATTGTTTTTCAGGGGCAGGATATGGTTTAAATTGATGATGACGGCGTTGAGGATGAACAAGAAGATCACGCCGCATGCTTGCCGGGGTCCGATTTGAATTTTTGAATGCCGCAACCGGGTGATTTTGGAATATTTATCCCGTATGATAAGAAACCCGAGAAAGTAAAGCAACGGGAAATCAAAGAAAAAATTTTCGAATTTCCAGCTCACATTAAAATGGTCGAACGTGACACCCAGAAGGATATTGGCCATAAAATGCAGGCCCACGCATGTTAAATAAAGCTTCCAGTATTTCCGGGAGTCCCCGAAAAAGGATTTTCTGTCAATGGCCGGTTCTTCCTGGGAAGTTAAGGCAACCAGGTTCCCGTAAATCCCGCTTAACAGATATATTTTAAGAGCGATTAATCCCAAGACATACAAAATCTGTAAAAAAGGCACCGCTCGGATAAAATCAGGGGGGTCCACGTAAAGAGAATTGATCACGCACGCCAGCACAATGCAGAGAAGGGCGGAATGGAGGATATCGAAAGTTCTTGCTAAAATAGCCGTCCGGTGTTTTTCCATAGGGATACTATACTGCATTAAATTCGTGGAGGCAATTGGAGAATTGGTAAAGTTTTGACTGGGAGGTTACGGGCGGGTATATTGACAAATCGGGTAATGTCGTTTATAGTAAAAATTTATAGTTAATAAAAAATGGCAGGGAAGTTCACGGCCCCGGTAAAATCAGAGTCGAGACACAAAGGAGAAGAACATGAAAAAATGGCACATCGGTGTGGGATTAGTCTTTGTCCTGCTTTTAGCTGGATGTACGACAGCTCCGAAGACGTTTATGCGGACGCAGGATGAGCCCGGGATATGGAAGACGGTTGAAATCAGAGAAGATTTGGGAAACGATAAAATATGGGAAGTCCTGGTTGATACGTTGAGCCAGAAATATGATTTGGAAGTCCTAGAACGGGATGCGGGCTATATCCGTTCGTCTTGGAAATATTCCTATTTTTCCGGGCAGCAGGTTGTTGACCGTTACCGTTCCCGGGTCGTTGTTAAGGTCAAAGGGACCCCGGACTGGGATACTGTTCAGGTCAAATGCGAGTCTAATTGGCTGGATGACAGGGGCTGGATTTTGGGGTATGACACCCGCCTTTTAGAAGATATTTACGGAGACATTCAGGGGAAGCTCGGCCGTGTGAGACGGTAATCGAGATTTGAAAATTGGAACAAGGGCCGTTTCGGTTTTGGAATCGGCTCTTGTTTTTTGGGGAAAATTGTTTTATATTTTAAGTAAATTATAATGGTTTTTAAGATAAAATGACGAAAAGGCAAACCCATCGTAAGATGGGGACGCAAAGCAGAAGGATCCTATAATAGTTAGGATAGCCTGGCTACCGAATCACAACATCGCGAGGAAACTAACGCCTAATCCTGCTATTAAAGGGATTAGGCGTTTATATTTTTAGGGAGGGCGGGAGTATGAAAAAAAAGATTTTGGTGGTGGATGATGAACGGGATGTGGTGCAGTTTATGAGCCGGAAGCTGGAACGGGCGGATTATATGCCCTTCATTGCTTTTGACGGTCAGGATGGGTTTGATATCGCCCTGGTGCAGGATATCGATATTATTTTTACAGACATTGTCATGCCCGGGCTGGACGGCTACAATTTTTTTAAGAAATTGAGGGAGTCGAAAAAAAATGCCAATACGCCTATCGTGGTGTTTAGCGCTTACGCGAATCACGAGAAGACTTTTAGAGAACTGGGGGCGTCTGATTTTTTGGCTAAACCGTTCGACGGACAGACTTTGCTGGACACGGTCGAACGGATATTGAAGCGCACCAGCCTTCAAAAAACAATTGAAGCGGTCAAGGCGCAGGGAATCAGCCGCCGGATTATGATTCAGGTCGAGCAGAGCCAGTTTATTCAGGATTTGCTTAAGTTGATCCAGGCTCCGGATTCTCATATTGAGATTAAAACAGTGGGGCAACAAGAAGAGTTGCTCAATGAAGCGTTGAAAGCGCCCCCGGACATTCTTTTTGTTGATGCCCTGCGTCCGGATATCCCCGCGCATAAGACTGTCCAGACATTGCGTAGTTACCCGCTTTTGAAGAACCTGACGATATTGGTCTACGCGAATCAGCCGGAAGCCTCTGCAAAACAGAAAATGAAAGAGTCGCAGATGGAGAAAATCCGGACTCAATGCTTGGCAGCCGGCGCCACTTCTTTTGTCGGGCCGCTTACGTATGACACTCTTTTTTCCGCGATGTCTGAATATGGCGGCTGATTCTCTTCGTGTGTCCGGCTTCTTAACGGCGAGGAGGGAACGGATTGTTGCCTCCCGCTGACCGTTGTATGGGCGGGGCGCATTTTTAATGGCCTCCTCTATCCGTCATGATATCCCTGAGAAAACCTGTCAGCAATCACAGTTGTCTTCCTGCCCGGCGCCATCCGCGGCGTGACCGCACACCGCTCTCGGGTCTGGGGTGAGCCACCGCATCCTGCGGGGTTTGCGAAAGCCCAGATTTCCCCTCAATGTGCGGTATATATGAAAGAGGACATGTTTTGTGTAAATCAGGAATTCTGCCGGTCATTAAATAGTGCCATGCTGAAGGCAAGTTGGACGTCATGGCCGCGTTGTTTTGCTAGGGCAGAAAGCATGCTGATGCCGAGTTGTTCGTAAGCGATCGCGGCGAACATCACGCGCATAATAAAATTCCTGGCGTTGGACCGGATCCCTGGCCCTGGTTTATACAAAGAAGGGGGA
>JAGOJP010000114.1 GCA_017995055.1 Candidatus Omnitrophota bacterium | reverse complement strand
CTGCGGCAAATTCGCTTCGGGTTCAGGCAGAAGGACAAAATGATACGGCCCTTCCGGGTTAATATTGATATTGACCCTGGCCGGATATCCCGCCAAAGTCATCGGGAATAACTGCTGCGGGGCCACAAAGTCTTTATTAAAATTAAATTGCTCAGGGTCAAACGGCCTGACCACGTTAACGGGAAGGTTATTCTCTTCGGAATGTGGGTTCATGGAACCGGCGAGTCCCTCGCCGTAAAAAAGAGTAAACCGGCCGGTTTTCCGGGAACGCATGTCCGCCAGGGAATAACGCAGCAGGCCTTGGGATTGTTTTACTGTATAATTCTCGGTTAAATCCTGATCCCAAGACACGGGAGACGACACATTTTCTTGATTATAAGTTTGATTTACTGACAACAGAAGATCTAGACGTTTCTGATATGGAGATTTTTTAGAAATAAGATCTGTTTTATGCTCATTCGGAATCTCTGTTGTTCGGGTATATATTCCTTGACCCCATAATTGATTTTCCGGCCCTTGCCCAATACTAGGATCAACTTCTTCGCTAACAAACAAAAAATCTGGCTCGGCATCAATCTCTCTCTCAAGAGGATCAATAATATCTCTTAATTTCTGCTTGGCCTGTTCAAAATAACCCAATTTAACAAGGGCTGTAATACTTTCATCAATCAAAAAAGAATTTGAGCTATAATCGGCAAACAACTCCCAAAGAAAAGGGATGACTTCTTCGACTCGCCACTCTGCCAACATGCGAATGGCCCGACGCTTTGCTCGATCGCCTCTTTCTACTAGGCTTTCAAGATAAAATTTTATTTGCTCTTCCTTCGTCCCTTTTAATTTCACCAACGCTTCATTAAGGCTGTCCCAATAACCCCTTTCTTCCACCAATTGCCCGGCTTCCACAATGGATAAATACTTCTCTATAATAGGAACGGCCCTCAGGTCGCCAATCTCGCCTAACCTTAAGACGGCTCTTTCTCTGTTATAGATAGATATATTTTCTAAATTCTTAATATAAAAGTTTAAAACGTCTTCGTAGTCCCCCTCTAACTTAACCAATGCTTCGTCCACCTCATAAAGGGTGTCCGGCTGAGACGCATAATATTTTTTTAAAGAAAGAAGGTCTTCTTTCTGCTTATTTTCAATAGCCCTATCCAGCAATCTTCTTTGCAAATAATCTGGAAGTTTAGAAAAATGCTCTTTTTCCAATAGCGAAAATTTTTGAATAACATCCGCAGTCACGCCATGTTCCAAGAAATCTAGAAGGCGCGCCTCGGGATATCTAAAGGCATCGTTTTCCTTTAATTCATCATCCTCCAAGAAATTAGAAATAATACGGGAAACAGCACGCGATTTGTAACTTATAATATTTGATATAATATCATAAGTCGAACGTTTATCGTTCCCATGAACTAAATCATATAAATTGCCTCTTAAAGTATATTTACGCCAGGCTCCAAAAGTGACTTTGACGCCACCGATAACAAGCACCCCAGCGGCCCCACCCGCTATAATGGTTTCTACCTTATTATTATCAATCCATCTTTCAATTGTCTGGTATCTTATAGCTGTGACCAATGATATGTATTCTTCTTTTAACGTCTGGTCATTTTCGGCAGCTATTTTCTTTTTCAAAAAGACTACAGCCCTGTCTTTGAAAAAGGGGGCGGCAAGAAAAAGGGCAATAATTCTTTTCATAGATGCCGTTTCTTTCAAATAAATACTAACTAAACTTTCTAAGTCCGGGAAATCTTTAGTGTCGTCCCACTGAAGAACCGGATGCGCGTTTTGAGGAAATGCTTTTAAAGCCTTTAGAGCCCCGCTTCTGGCTGCCGTTCCTTCATAATGCAACGTTTCCACTAAAGCCGGGATGGCTCTTAGATCACCAATAGCACCAAGAGTTTCCGCGACCTTTCCTGCAAAATATCCATTACTATTACTCAAGCATTTAATTAAGACAGGAACAGCCTTATAAGCATAAGGACCCAAGACAGACAAGGTTTCCAAGATATCCAAACGCACATCGCTTTTCCTGAATTTAAATCTATTCAAAAACTCTGCAATTACCGGGGCAGCGTCTTCTGCATCTTTCCCCATCCGGCTAAGCCATCGCAGGGCAACCCTCATTCTTTCCAAGACCTGATATACACTCATATATGAAAAGGACGGCTCAGACAATTTTTCAAGAAGCAATGGAATTATTTCTGCATTTCTAATGTCGATCACATTTTCAAAAAAATGTTCATAAGTCGGGTAGCTCAATGTTTGGTAATAAACATCAAACAATACCCCGACAGCTTCTTTCTCGGCCTCCAATAGAAGTAATGTATTCATGGTTATTTGCAATGTTTCTATCTTTAGACCCCCAGCTCCCATTCCTTCCAACAACGCCGGAACAGCTTCTTTACTCCCAAACATGGCGAAAGCTTTGCTAGAATAAACCAATAAATCTTCCAAATATTCATCTAAAGAGTTTGAACGCTTATAAAATAACAACCTGCCCGTACGATAAGCTTCTATGAATCCCGGAACCGTTCGCCTATCCTCCAACTCAAGTAAGCGTTTAGCCGCGTCAACTCTTTTGGCATAAATCTCCTTAATACGCCCATCTATGATTTGTTTGGCAGTAATCTCACTCCAATCCAAAGAGCGTCTCTCATCCAACAAACGCTGAACCTGTTCCTCATAATTATCCGGATTCAACTGCTTCAATAATACCTCAAGTTCACTCCCCCGAGGCACTTGGCTGACAACTTGTTCTTGCCCCCCGGTCAAGGCTGCGGCTGCCCCGGGAAGGCTGCCCGTCAAGGCCAGGCCACCGGCTATAAGAAATATCTCTTTCAAAAACTGCCGCCGGCTCTTTAAGCGGGGCTGTCCCTCCTGCTCTTGAATTGGAGAAGAAAACTCCAGGGAATCAATAACAGGGCTCAGCCCTCCATCTTCCACCGCGTTCTCCACCAGCTCGATGGTCACCCGCCGGTCCTCGCCGCGGCTGGATTCAGGACGGGTGATGGCCGAGCTCACGGATTCCGGCAAGGCCCGCAAACCGCCCCGCAACACTTCCAGCTTGTCCTCCGTCACCACCCCCACGCCCAGGCCTCCGGAGAAATACTTCCGGGGGACCTTCCGGCGCGTGGTCTCGTCATAATCCTCCCGGATATAGTTATAGACCCCCTTCTTGAACGTCTCCAGATACTGCGCGTAAATCCGCTCCTTAACCGCCTTGTCCTCCAAATCGATCCCCTTCACCTTGTTCTGGTCCATATACACCCGGCCCAGCAGGCCCGACCGCAGGTTCTTCTTGTACCACGTCGCCAAAATCATGGAATTATAAATCTGCCGGAGGTTCGCGAACGTCTCCCCCTCATTCACCTCCTGCTCGATAGCCGGCAGAAGAATCTCCCGGACGATTTGCGACGAGACATCGTTCAGCTCCTGCGCCTGGTCCCGGGGCTGGTCCTTCATGCCGAATTTCTCATTCCCCAGGTTATTGCGCAGCGCCAGATAATCCTTCTCCAGCATCACCTTCAGGTGCCGCTCCACCACAAACGCGCTGCCGTCATGTTCATACACCACCGCCTTATCCGGCACGATCCACACCTTGTTAAACGTGTTGACCGGGATGTTCGTCGTACCGTAAAGCTCATACGCCTTGCGGTAAATTTTTTGCCAGAATGCCTGGCCCATCTCTTTTTCAGGATAAATCAATGACGCGGTGAGCTGTTTCAGAAGATAATCCTGCGCCAGCATGTCCCGGCCCATCTCCGTGACGCCCAGCCCTTCGGGAATAATCCGGTGCCCTTCGTAGGGGGACAGGTTAACCCACAGTTCCTTTTCCGGGACTGTGAGCGCGGCCAGGAAATATTTGATCAGGCGGCGGGATTCTTCTTCAAACGCCGGGCCGTCCAAATCTTTATCCCCGGTATCAATAATGAAATCGAATTGTAAAGGATTCTCCGGATAAACGGTCAGGCCCCGCATGATGGCCGGGGCAAACTTTTCGCTGACAGACAGGATAGCGCCGGGCTGCGGCAGAGGCAGGGCCGGCCCGGCTTCTCTGGCCCACCCTGTCGCGGGGGACAAAACTGAGGTGAATAAAAAAATGCCTGCCATGCTTCCGGAAACAATGCGCCGGAACAAGCCGCTGGTTTTATGAATGCGGCCGGCATCAACAGAAAATTCTTTGCAGGAAACACGCATAACGTTTCTCAAGAGTTAAAATAAAAACTTGGGAACAACAAGAGAAAGGGATATTATATTCTTCAGGGAAAGGGGTAGAGACAATTAAATTATATATTACGAAAATATAAAAAGCAAATATTTTTAACTCACAACCTTATTCTTCCCAAGCAGTTGCTTCCATAGCCACGGCGGGGTCCTGCCCTGCCGCCTTTGGTTGGGAAGAGGGCAAAAACTGCACATTACTGGCCACAATCTTGATCCGGCTACGCTTTTCACCGGATTCTGTGGTCCACTGGTCCTGTTTCAGTCGGCCGGTCACCACAACCGGGCTTCCTTTTTTAAGATATTTCCCGCAATTTTCCGCCATCTGGCCCCAGACATCGACATCCAAAAAAGCGGTTTCCTTCTTTTTCTCCCCGCCCATCAAAAAAGTCCTGTTGGTGGCGATGACAAAAGAGGCCACTTTCCTCCCGGCGCCCACCTCTTTTAAAACCACGTCTCTGGCCAGATTGCCCCCGATGATCACACTGTTAATCTCAACTGTCATGCTCTCTCCTTTTCAGCTCTGCGGGGTCGTTATTTCTAAGGGGTTTTCGCTTTTATTGTCCGAATTGACCGCCAGGGCCTTTCCGCCCAGGCGCGCCGCGCTCATCAGCCGACAGGATGCATATTAGCAGGACAGGCCTGATTTCGTCAATAAAAATTCTTCACACACGCCGCGCCCCGTTGTTTCATAATTTAATGTTGCCTGTGAGACCCTATTTTTTGATTCACGGCCCCTCCCCTGGCAAAAATTAACATAATATTTTATACTTCTATTAGCTACAAGAAGGCTTAACGATAAAGGCAAAACCGGTGTAAACCGGTGGCGCAAAGCTATAGGGTCCTTCAAGAAGGATAGCCTGGCTGCCGAAGAAGTCGAACAAAGTGCAGGCCTATTCCTTAATATGAAGGAATAGGCCTTTTTTTATATGAACATCACAGCGGCAAGAAAGGAGATATTCATGTCAACATTAAAAACAACCGCGCTTATTCTTATTATGGTGCTTTCCGCGGGGATAGGCCAAGCCGGGGTGTTGCCCCAGAACCCAGAGAAAGCCAAAGCGGAAAAATCCCAGCAAATCGCGAAAAAACGAGGCGCGATGATTCAAATCGGCAGCATGCCGAGCAGCAAGGGAAGCGAGTTCAAAAAGGGGGCGGCCATCACCATTGGGTCTTATCCTTTAACGGAAGGATAAGGATCGGATTACAACTCTGCCTCATCCAGATAATCCGGGATCACCACTTCACCGCCGGTATGCTGCCGGAGGGCTCCGGCAAAATGCCGCGCGGTTTCTTCTTCAGAATGCACCACAAAGATCTTCCTGGGGAACGGCTGGAAATGCGTTGCCCAGCGCAAAAGGTCGGTTTGGCCCGCGTGGGCGGACAAACCATTCAGCTTTTCGATCCTCGCTCTCACCTGATGAAGATGCCCAAAAATCCTGACCTGTTTCGGCCTTTCCAGAATCATCCGGCCCAGCGTCCCCTTAGCCTGGTATCCGACGAACAGAATCGTGCTTTCAGGCCGGATGATGTTCCGGGACAGATGATGTTTCACGCGCCCGCCCGTGCACATCCCTGAGGAGGCCATAATCACCGCGCCGCCCTTTGCCTGATTAATATCCTTCGACTCCTGCACGGAAGACGTGAATTTCAGCGCCGGGATTTCAAAAAGAGCTCTTTGTTTGCTCAGCCGCGCCCGCGCCTGCGCGTCGTAATAATCCGGGAATTTCTCAAAAACCCTGGTGATATTAACCGCCATGGGGCTGTCCAGATACATGGGAAGGGCGGGGATACGGTTCTGAAGAACCAATTCATTCAAGTCGTACAACAGTTCCTGGGCCCGCCCGATTGCGAATGTCGGAATGACAACATGGCCGCCGGCTTTCTTCGTGCTGATAATAATCTCCGCCAGCTTCCCTAAAGTGTCCTCCCCCTCCTCATGATCGCGGTCGCCGTACGTCGCTTCCATGACCGCATAATCCGCTTGCTTAAAAAGATGCGGGTCGCCGAGAATCGGGCGGTTCCAGCGCCCGATATCTCCGGAGAAAACAATACGTTTTTCCGGGCCGCCCGGCTCTTGAACGCGCAGTTCAATCATCCCGGCTCCCAGAATATGGCCAGCGTCATAAAAAACCGCTTTGATCTCGGGCGTCACCGTGAATTCCTCCCCGTACCTGACCGGGTGAAAAAGGGGAAAAATGTCCTCAACATCTTTAAGGGTATACAAGGGGATTTCCGGATAAGGCCCGCGGCGGCCTTCTTGCTGATGCCGTTTTTTCTTATACGCCGCGTCGGCTTCCTGCAGATGAGCGGAATCAATCAGGCTGATCCTGGCGATATCCGCCGTCGGGCCGGAACAGATAACCCGGCCTTTAAACCCTTGCGCCGAAAGACGCGGCAGATACCCGCAATGATCAATATGCGCGTGCGTCAGTAGAACGGCCTGAAGACCGGCCGGATCCACCGGGAACGCCTCCCAGTTCCGCCCCAGGAATTCCCGTTCCTGGAAAAGCCCGGCGTCAATCATAACGCGGGAGGACGCGGTCTGAACGATAAATTTCGAGCCGGTCACATTCTTCGTGGCCCCTAAAAAAATAATTTTCATTAAGCGCGGTCCTTTGGAATATCCAACTGAAAAACAGGAGGAAATCATTATCGGCATTTTTACTTTTCGCAATTATATTATCATACTCCCCCCGGAATCCGAAAAAGATTCTTAAAAGCGCCGTATGCCGTTATCGCCGTCGAAAACCCGCCCCCTAATAAACAAACGTAAGAATGCTTGTTAAAAAATATAACAGGGGACACTCTGAGATAACCCCACTTTAACGGACACCAAAAATCGGGTACAATAACCGATAGGAGGTGTCTGATGAGTAAACGAGGCCGATATCCAAAAGACTTCAAAACCGAAGCTGTCAGGCTGTTAAACTTG
>JAGOJP010000009.1 GCA_017995055.1 Candidatus Omnitrophota bacterium | reverse complement strand
GATATGCGCCAACAAGCCGGACGCGCGCGACGGCGTCCATCTGCGCGCGATCCAGGACGTTGCCCAGAGGCATAAAATTAAAAATATATGCTATTGCGGATGTCCATCCTCCGGATGGTTTTGAAATGAGGGAATTCAATCTTCAAGAGCACGATTTGTTAATAACTCTTTAATCCTATTAAAATAAAGGCGCGGCATCCCGGCAGGAGGGGGACAAGATGAACATACAAAAATATGTTTTTGTGCTTTGGGCGGGGTGTTCCCTGGTTTTTCTGACCCCTTTTTTTGTTTATGCCGACCGATGCGATGATATGGTGGACAGGGCGAGGAAGGTCTTTGACTCGGGCGCCCGCGCTACAGAACAGGGGAAGAATTCCGAGGCCATCAGGTTTTTTCAGGAAGCGGAAAAATATTATGAAAGCGCCTCGCAAATGAAAAACTGCCAATGCCCCAAGATTGCGAGTGTTTCTAGGTATAATATGCAAATGTGCAGGAATAATATAGAAAGCAATAAGCGTGCTTTGGCGGGCAAGCAGCAACATGCTGATGATTTGGCAACATATAACGAGGCGATGGGGAATTATAGGCAGGCAGATTCCTGCGCGAACAAGCAGCAGTGGGACAATGCAGTTTATTTTTTTGAAAAGGCGGCAGCGATTTGGGAGGGAATGTCTTCCCCGTCGACCGAAAACGGAAGAAGAGCGATAGAGTCGGCCAGAATGGCGCGTAACAAGGCGGCCCTGGCCCGCCAACAGATGGGACGGCCATAATAAACAATGTTGGTCGTGCGTTGATGGAAATAATGATTGCGGTTTAAAAACGATTGATGGGGATAAGATTACGTTGGGGCTGTTTCGTGAGCTCGTTAAATTATACCCGTTTTGATGGGGTTGGCACGAGCTGCCCCGGGCGGCGGTTTTCATGCTGTCCCTCCCCTGGTTTTTCCCGGCCCCCGCGGCCGCCTCCGGAACCCCGCGGAGTTCGCGGCGTGAGACGCAATAATAGAGCCTGTGATATAATGCCGTTATGAAAATGGAGAGACGGATAGTGTCATCGAAGACAATACTCAACCGGACGATTGTTTTGTCGACGCCTCTTCCCAAGAAAGGATATTATTTGTCTGGGAGCTAACCGCAGACCTGTGGTCTTTGAAAGGCAAGGAACATGTTGAACGAAGCCCACAAAGAAATGTTGCAAATTTTATTAAAAAATGATGTAAAATTACTTGTTATAGGCGCTTACGCAATGGCGGCTTATGGCTATCCAAGAGCAACGGATGCCGGGGTCGAATAAAACTAGTTTGATAAATAATAAAAAGGCCGTAAGCCGGGAAAAAGATAAAATAGATATACCATATCTGGAAAACAGATAAATCGTCTGGCAAGGTAAACAAGCGGCATAAGCTCGCACCTTTTGGCGCTCGCTTACGCCGCTTATTTTTTGCGTTCGGCTCAGTTTAGGGAGCTGAAAAAGAAACCCGAATGCGGTTACTGATACTGATAATAATGGCGGGTTCCATTCTTGTGTGTCCCGGTTGCTCGCGCAACAAGGAAGGGGACAATTATGTATATGTCGAATCCGATGATACCGCCATGAATGCCGCTATTGCTCAAGCTCAGGCGACCTCTGCCGATTTCGTCCGCGCGTTTCACGAACAGAAGCCGGGAACGAAAGAATTTTATGTTAAGAAACCATATCTGACTCCCTCCGGAGACGCGGAGCATATGTGGATTGAGGTTTTGAAAGAGACCCACGGGATTCTTGACGGAGTTATCGCGAATGAGGCGGAATCAACTCGCCTTGTGAAGATCGGGCAGGCCGTTTCTTTCAATATTTCAGACATCAGCGATTGGAAGTATGTCGATGGCCGAAAGCTTGTTGGAGGGTATACGATACGGTATTTTTATGAAAAGATGTCTCCTGAAGAAAAAAAAGATTTTGTTAAACAGGTGGGGTTTGAATTTTGAGCCGTGACGATTCGTTCCGGCGGCCGGCGCGAAAAGCCGCGCGGGGCGTGGAATTCAGGCGTCAGGACACGCGGTGACGGGAATGAGGAAGCGCGGATGACAAGGATCTCAGACGATTTTATCGGGACAGAAACAGCGCAGGCTTATTTGCGCCGGCATGATATTGGGGATGCTGTCAAAAAATTTGAATCGGAAGATCCGGAATTTAGCCGAAAGCGGAAGGCTATTTATAATCACCTGGAAGGCCTTTCTCCCCTGGATCAAAAATATTGGGATGTGGACGGCTCTGATATTCATATTGTTTTTGACACTCTGGAGGACGTGGCCTCAGTGTTGGCCTGGCATGAAAAAGGGGATTTCTTCGGCGGGCAATATATGTTCGCAACCGAAATGTCTTGTGATGGGAAAGTGTTACGGCTGAACACCTATGACCAGGGGAAGATTTTTGACCAACGGGTGTCGTTCAAAGACCTTAAAGGACAGTGGCATTTAAGGAGTCCTAACGAGCGGGAAAAAGCGGAAAACTATTTGCGCAGCTCCCCCATGTTAAAAGAAGCCGCCAGCCTTGTGAAATTTAACCCCTTCGCCTGGTTTCGTATGAAACGGATTCAACGCGCCCTGGAAGGTTTATCTCGGGACGGGGAAGATCGTTGGAGAACCAACGTTATGTTTGACATGGCATTTAAAGACGCGAAAGAAGCGGCGGCTGAATTGATTTGGCGGGCCTATGGCCGGGGTTTTCTGAAAGTGGTCCATCAAATATTCGTTGACGAAAACCGCGTGCGGGTGGTTACTCATTATAAAGGGACGAATTTTCTTGATGCGAGCCTTTATGCGTTTAAAGATAAAGGCCGTTACCGGGTGTGTTTGGTCGGAGGGTGTGGTTTCGAATAATGTGTTTTAAAAGCCGCATTAACCCGGAGCGGCAATGCCGCCCTGCTTCCTTGTCCGCTGGGGATGCGCCGTATCTGGCAATATAATGAAAACAAAAAACATCATTAATAAATTCTTTGGGCCAAAATGCGGAAGATGCAAAAAAGCCGCCCTTAAACCATTTAAATCTCCCTTTACGGGGAAAATGTTATTGCAGGCGCATAAATGCCCCAAGTGCGGGGTCTTGTATTGTGATGATTGTTGCCCTTCGCTTCCGTGGACTTCCTATCCCGTGGGGTATTCGAAGTGTCCCCATTGCGATGTGCCGCTCGAAAGGTATTTAGAATAAATCAAAAGGATAAACCCCAGAGTAAGCTCTGGATTCAATTAACCGCAGCAAGCTGCGGGGTCGTCAACCAACATCCTTCGACTCGTTCGCTTTTGCTCATTCGCTGAAGGATCAATTCGCATTTCTAGTTTACACTCCCTTGGGTCGTGTAAACTCAATGCTCATTGAATAAAAGCGGGACGAAAAAGATGGCCACTTCATTCGCTTCGCCGGGCCGGACCGAGAGTTGCGCCGGTGAGCCGGGATGTTAGAAAAAATAAGGAGAGACAATGGAAAAACAAACATGCTGCCCCAGGTTTGACCCGGCTCTATGGGACGGGAAAACATTGGAATGGAAAGACAAAAAATTTATTCAAGACAAGGTTTTTACTCTGTTCCACATGCCGGTTAATTTCGGGACGGTCGTGAAAGGGATGATGGCAAAGATTGAAAAAGCCGGCGCGAAAACGCCTGATGGGATGGGCTTGTCGGATCACACCTCCCCCTGGAATATGGATTTGTATGTCGCGGTCGACAAAGAGATCCCGGGAACAAAAAACACGACTCTTTCCGGTCAATTTTTCAGCAAAGTCTATGAAGGCCCCTTTAAAGACACCGGAAAATGGTGCAAAGATTTTGCAGCCCTTATTAAAAATAAAAAATTAAACATCAATAAATGGTATATGTGGTACACGACGTGTCCTAAATGCGCCCAGGAGTACGGGAAAAATTACGTGGTCATCATAGGAAAAATAAATTAAACTTCTCAAAACTTCTTTCACCCTATTCTATCCGCGGCTGCGCCCTTCATCCGGAGGGGGAAGCCGGAAGAACGCTGGGCATCCTATCTTCTGCGGGCCGCGCAGAGGATAGGGATTGAAGAGGTATCTGTGGGAGACTTTTACCATGCTTCTTAAGCCGACCGGCCAGTATCCATGCCAGTGGGACGACCTCATCGATAAGAACGGGCGGGTTGTTGTTGCGATATACACGCTTCGGGAAAAACTTGTCGACGGGCCGGCTGTCCCGGGCGTTAAGTTGGACGAGGACGGAATATTCGACATCGTTCTTGATGTTCCGGAACTTAATGAAAAAGTGGTGGCGGAAGCCCTGGCGGAGTTGTCATCGCGGGCAGGGAAAAGATATAGATTGAAATCGGCGTGAGCCGGATTTTACGGGGCTTGGGTGAGGGGGGAGACGCGGGGTCGGCCTCCTTCGGCACGCCTCACGCCCCGCGGAGTCCCTTGTGTGAGGAGGTATCAAAAAATGCGGAAAATGATTGTTATCTTTGTTTGTCTGGTTCAGATGTCTTGCGCTCCGATTAAGACGACGGAGGCGCCGACAACCGGCCGGCTTTCCCGGGGAGATTTCCCGCAGGTTTCCGATGTGAGAAAAAAATCGGATATCAAGCCCGACTATGTCTTGGCGCTTGATACGGATGATCCGGATATCGTCACTCAGTATGATTTAAATATAAAAACGTTTCAGGAAACCGTTTTGAAAATAATAATAAAAAGCAAAAAGAAAATTGTTTTTGAAACTCCTTCACAGCTCGATTTCCCGTGTCTCCGTTCGGCTTATTTGTATTCCAATTTGGCGATTCTTGACGGACAAGAAGGCTACGAGGAAACGATGCTTTTTATGTTCTTCCCAAGTAGCGCGCAGGATTTTGTGATGGCCTTTAAGAATAATTTTTTAAAAGAAGATTTTAAGTTGAATGTTTATGTGACCCAGGGAGAAAGGACTTTTGAAGACCTGGTGGAGCAGGCCGGGTTTGAGAGGGAAATAAAAGCCGGGGTGCCCGCGGATGAGTTAAAATAAAAATTCGGCGCTCCCGCCCGGGAAACCGCAACATTCCAAGACGGATGGAAAGTGTATTATTATAATTTTAATGAATATGGGCTGGCTTACCAGGTCCTCACGAAAGATGGAAAAGTTTTTGATTATAAGAGAATTCAATAAATCCTGTTGTGCCGGCAACCAGGACGGCGGCCCCTTCTCGGCGTCTCCGGCGGGGGTTCGAGTCTCCTCTGACGTGATCGCGTTATGAGAAAAATAAAAAATAAAAATTCAAGGATGATGCCCAAGAACGCGATAAAGGACTTTCAAGAAATTCCCGGCGTTGGGCCGAGTATGGCTCAGGATATCGCGGATTTAGGCTTTTCCCGCTTGCAGGAATTAAACAATGAAAATCCCGAAGCCATGTATGACAACCTGTGCAAACTCAGGAAGCAGCATATCGATCGGTGCGTTTTATACGTTTTCCGGGCCGCGGTTTATTATGCGTCGCGTAAAAAGCATGATCCCGAACTCCTGAAATGGTGGAACTGGAAAGATAAATAAACGTTTTATCTCCGGCCGCGCCCGCGGCCCCGTCTTGTTCCTCGAGGGCGGCCGGGCCCAACACGGCGCTTGCGCCGTCCCGCGGCAAAAGGTGCGGCATGAGACTGTGGTCAATCCATCCGGGTTATTTAGATTCAAAAGGATTGGTCGCGTTATGGAGAGAAGGGCTCCTGGCGCAGAATGTTTTGCGTGGTCAAACACAGGGGTACAGGAACCATCCGCAATTATTAAGGTTCAGAAGAACCGGTCATGGCGAAATAGCGATCGCTTATTATCTCTGGCATGTTGCGGCAGAAGTGGATAAAAGAAATTATAATTTTGACAAGAAAAAACTGCCGGATCAACGTGAATGCGGACGCATAAGCGTCACGGTGGGGCAGGTGGAATACGAGTTTAAATGGTTATTGGGCAAATTACAAATGCGTGATCCTAACCGGTACCAGCACCTGCGGTCTTTGAAAGAAATTGAAACGCATCCTTTATTTGTGAAAATAGACGGCGGCATAGAGGATTGGGAGGTTGTCCGTCAGCCAACGTCCGCCCGTTAAAAAACGGCTTGAGGCCCGGCCTCCGGAAGAGCGGCCTCGGGCGAGGACGGACGTCTTCTCCGCTTGGCTCCGGCGGCAAAGGAAAAACAGACAAGGGGAAATTTATGATGACCGCGACAATAGTAAAATATGGCCTTTACGAAACAACCGCCGCGGGGAAAAAATACAAGGCCGGACTCCCGTATTCATCCTATGAAGAAAAGGCCTTGGTGCGCCACGTGGAGACGGCGGACACCATTAACGCGAAGATCGGGATGGAATTCGGGATATCCTATGTCCTTGATGCCGTAGAAGAGCGGTCTTTTAAAATAAAGACAGTCGTCATTTACCCGGAGCCGGGAATCAGAGATGCTGACAATAACAAGATTTATCACAAATCCGTAACGTCTAGAGATGTGCCCGCGGGCGCCGAAGTGTATGAGGGTTATTTTATCGGCGGCGACACCGATATCGTTGAAGGGACATGGATTTTTCAGGTTTGGCATAACGATCATAAATTAGCGGAAAAAGTGTTTCATATGAAAGCAGACGCAGGGTAACGGGCTGGGTTGTCCTGATATTACAAAAGGCGCCGCAGCATTCTGGCGGCTGCGGTTTTTCATATTACTGCGGGACTCTTTAAAAGAATTTCCCGGACGCATCCGGACAGCAAGGCCATCCAGACGGTTCTCCTGTTTGTGGCGTCCGTCGTTGTGGCCCTGAAGAACCTCGACTTTTTTTTTGTGAAAGGAATATTGATGGGTTGGGGATCGCCGGGATGCCGCGCCGGGCCGGGACCTGTTTGAGAAAAGGAGGGAAGAATGAAATGTTACCATCATCATGACAAAGATGCGGTGGCTGTTTGCAGGGCTTGCGGCAGGGCCTTATGCCCGGCATGCGTCGCTGACCTGGGCCGGGGGATGGCCTGCAAGGATAGGTGCGAAAAGGACGTTAACGCCCTGATCACGTCTTTTGATAATAACAGGATGAGTTGTGAAATGATCAATCCCCGGCTTTTGGTCCGGCCGGCCCTTTTAGCCGTTGTGGGTGCGATTTTTGCCTATTATGGTTATTCAACCTATGGCGCCTCGAATCTTTTGTTTATTTTGGGTGTGGCGATTATTGTCATAGAGGTTGTTGATTTGGGGCTGGCCTTTCTTTATATAAAAAGGATGAAGACGCTGCGCGGCTGACAGGCAGGCGGAGGCCTTTCCTTCGGCCTCGTCGGCGGCCCCGGGGTGAGACAACGGACGGAAAGGGTTAGGAGGAGGATATGCATCCTAAGTGGCAATTTGATGAGTTGAACTTTTCGGGAGTGGACTTTTGCCGGCCGGAAGAAGTGCTGGCGTATGACTCCATGCATAAAAAATTCCGGGATTATGCCCAAGCCAGCGAAGGCATTATGCGCCGGTTATCTTTAGATTCCACCAGTGCCGTGATTGACCTGGGGGCCGGGACGGGCGCGTTCGCGCTTTACGCCGCTTGGAAGTGCCGGGTTATCTATGCGGTGGATATATCTGCGGCCATGCTGGACTACACGAGGAAGCAGGCGGAGAAAGAGGGGATCGCCAATATCGTGTTTTGTCACGGCGGATTGCTGACGTACGAACACGGCGCTGAATTGGCCGATGCCGCTGTCTGCGTGGCTGTGCTGCACCATCTTCCTGATTTCTGGAAACAAATCGCGCTCACCCGGTGCTGCGCCATGCTGAAACCCGGAGGCAGATTTTTTTTGTTTGATATCGTGTTCCCTTCCGGCGCCGGGGATATTCAACATCAAATCGACGGATGGCTGGCTTCTGTGGAAGCGATCGCCGATCCAAGACTGGCTCAGGAAGCGGTCCTCCACATCAAAAAAGAATTCAGTACGTACGACTGGATTATGGAAGGGATTATTCAAAAAAGCGGATTTTATATTGATGAGACAACATATGATAAGGGTTTTCAGGCCACATATATTTGCACAAAAAAATAAAGGAAGCATGTTTGACCTATCAGAGAAGGGGCGACATGAAGTTGATCCTGTGTGTGGTCCTTGGGGTTATTGGGGCCGCGCCTGTGGCGGCGGACCTGACCCGGGACCCGTTGCCTCCGGAAATATCCAGCCAGATATCCGGCGCGCAGAGGGAAGAAATCCATGGGAGGATATTTTATGATAAGAATCCGCGGCGGGATGAGTTCCCGGGCTGGCTGCGGAAAGTAAGCCGAGAACATGAATGCGCGGCGGGGAAGGAGGGCTGGCCGGCGCGACGGATGTCCCGAGGGAAGGGTCAAGGATCAGAATTTTTAAGGGGGGAGAAGGGCGGCATAAAGGCATGGGAAACGGGATAACCGCTTCCCATGAAACATTCAATACGCAAAGGATATAAGATGAACACAATAAATTTAGCCCCGGGCACAGAAGTCCCGAAAACCGGTCTTTATTACTGCACGATGTGTGAGCAGGGAGATGCGGCTGTCCGCAAAACCTTGGATGATTTCGCCAGTCAGGCAGGGGTTGATATCAAAATGTTCGACGGCATATGCGTCGGTATGGGCCTGGACCCGAATCAGGCGGTCACGCGAAAAAGGTTTAAGGCCGGAGAACGTTTTGACGCGTGCCCGCGCCATAACGATGCGACCGGATGGACCCTGGAAAAAGAAGAGGTCTCGCCCAGCCCCTCATCGGATGAAAACAAGGGGAACAGGGAGGAGCTTATGATGGAGTTCCCTCCCTTCCCGGGGCAGGTGTTCTGCTCCGATAACGAGTGCCCGTGCCCGAATACGAAGATGCCTCCGGCAAAGGGGTATCTGTGGATCAAGCCGGAGGTTGCGGAAACGAGGAGGAAATGTCCGTCCTTGTCCGCTTTGCAGGGCTTCATGATGACGTCGGGCATCAACAGCATTGATGCGGTAAGGAAGAATTGCGTCCCCATTGTCGTCTGTGAGCAGGCCGCCAGGCGCCGCGGGCTGGATCTGGCGGTGGCGGCTTCGGATTACGACGCCTGGGTGAAGAAGGGAAAAGTCCCTTGCCGGCCAACCCCTCTGGGGCAGCGCAACCCGGCTGCTTTTGCGGCCACGATGCCGGCACCGCCGGTTTCGTGTGTCCCGGGACCGGGAACATCGGCGCCTCAACAGCAACCGGCGGCCGCCATGACGCAGGCAGCGAAGATACGGCCTTTATCTGTCGCCATCATCGGCTGGTATCTTATTGTCGCGGGAGCGCTGGGCCTGATTTCGACCACCATCGCGATCATCCAGTATAAGATTCATGACGTTATGAGCGCTTCCCTGTATTTTCAATTTGCCAGGATGTATATCGGCCTGTTGATCACGTCTTTCGCCGGCTGGGCCATGCTGAAAGGATATGGATGGGGCCGGCTTCTATATGTGATATGGACCTCCACAATGCTTTTGTTGGGCCTGGCTACTGTTCCGATGAAAGCGGCTCTCCTTCCCGGCTTGGCTGTGTTTGGGGTCATCACGGTTTTTCTGTTTCTCCCGGGTGCGGGCAATTTCTTCTCGCGCCGGCGCGCTGTTCCCCTGGTCGACGTCGGGTCCCTTGTGTTTCAGGGAAAGTCGCTGGCGGCGATAGGGGCTTGCTTCAAAACACACCTCCCGCCTCAGGCCGAGATGACGTTTTCGGATAAGAAGCCCTTGAACATTCAAGTGCGGGACGGGCTCTGGCATGGCGCGTTCCTGTTCTTCGATGACGCCGGTCAACAGATGAATTTGACCAGGATCGTTTACTTCATTCCCAGTTTCTTCGCTAAAATGATCATTTTCGCCATATCCATTGTAGTATTTTCAATTATCGTGACGGTCATTTGCACCACCCTTGTCGGTGAATTTGTCCCGGTGTTCTTCGGTGTCGGCGGGGCGGCGGGGGTCGGGGGCTATGCGATTATTAAGGTCATTATCCTCGCTATGATCAGGGGGTCGTGGGAGGGAGAGTTGCATCAGGCCCTCGCAAAAGCGAAGGGATAACAATGGGCCCGTAACAAGGAGGGATGCCGCCATGCCGGGAGAAAAAAATAATAGGGATGAGCCGGATAAAACAAGAGCTGCCGTGTGCGGCCTTTACTGTGAAGCGTGCTCGTGGTTTATCGCCGCCACGGAAGAACCGGAAAGGCTTAAAAAGCTCGCGGCTCGAGTTTCTTGGTCGGAAGAAGAGAGCCGGTGTTATGGATGCCGGTCGGGAAAAAGGCTGCCTTACTGCGCACAATGCAAGATGTTCGCCTGCGCGGCGCAGCGGGGCATCGACTTCTGCAGCGAATGCGACGACTATCCCTGCGATGACCTGATGCAGTTTCAGGCCGCCATGCCGCACCGGATCGAGCTCTGGGATAATCTTCAGCGGATTAAGAGTGCCGGCTATCAACAGTGGCTTCGGGAAGTCAGGGGAAAATATGCCTGCCCGGGATGTGGCGCCCTCAATTCCGCCTATGACCTCAAATGCCGGCGGTGCGGGGAGGAGCCCAGCTGCCGTTACGTGGCGCAGCACCGGCAGGATATCGAGGAATATTTAAAGAAATGGTGATACAGAATATAGTTGTTTCAGGCGATGGCCCCAAGGCCGCTGTTCTTATGCCGTCCATCGCAAGACGGAAAAAGGAGAGAAGGAATGAGTTTAAAATGTCTGTTTGGTCATGACTGGGCCTCAGATTGCGAACAATGTTCCCGATGCGGAGTCACCCGGAAAAAGGCTCACCCGTGGGCCGGTTGCCGGTGCTCCCAATGCGGTAAAACAAGGGATGACGGCCATGCTTGGAGGGGATGCGCGTGCGAGGTTTGCGGCAAAACGCGCGGGCATCAATGGAAGGGATCACGCTGCACTGTTTGCGGCGCGGTGGAAAAGTTCCTGGAGGCGGTCGAGGGCGGGAACCTGGAAGAGGTTAAAGTCCTTCTGGAAAAGGGCGCGGATAAGAACATAAAAGACATGTATGGGCGTACGCCCCTTCACCACGCCCTGTTGAAAGGTCATGCCCCGATGGTTGAATATTTAGTGGAGAAGGGGGCTGATGTGGAAGCCGAGGACTTTGAAAAAGTGCGGCCATTACATTGGGCGGCGGTTTTTGGCCGTCTATCTTCGGTGCGATGCCTGTTGGCTCACGGGGCTGACCTTGAGGCGGAAGATAAAGACGGATTCCGCCCTTTACATAAAGCTGTCCAAGAAACGCGTGAGGCCGCTGCTGTTATCGAAATTTTTTTGCAGAACGGCGCTGACAGGCGGGCCAAAACCAAGTCCGGAGCGACTCCCTATGATTTGGCCAGGAAAGCGCGTTGGGCGCCGGCCGCAGACCTGCTCGTTGAAGACCCCAAGGAAAAATTGAACGCGGCGCTCCATCAAGCGGTCAGGAAAGCCGATGCGGCGGCTGTCCGGGAATGTATCGCCAGCGGCGCGAATGTGAATTCTTTGGATGTTGAGGGAAATTATCCTCTGCAGCGGGCCGCCCTGGCCCTCACCGAGGATTGCCGGGGCAGTGATGCCGCTTTCCTGGAAATCCTGGACGCCTTGATAGCGGCGGGCGCTGATGTCAATGCCCAGGGGTACGAAGAACTGTGGAGCCATCATTATGCCTCGCCGCTTTTAATGGCCGCGTCTCGCGTAAACGCCGAGGCGGTCATCCGTTTGTTGCGGGCCGGCGCCGATCCTCATGTCAAGGACAGTGAGGGCCGGAGTGCTTTTCAACTGGCGCGGGAGAACGGCACGGATTACCGGTATAAGGAAACCTTGAATAATTTCTGGAGGATCGTAGAGGCTTTGGAGGAAGGGCGCGCCTGGTCTCTGACGAAAGATGGAAAGGAATTACGGGCGGTTTATGAGACCGTCTGCACCGATGCGTTTAAAGATGCGGATTGGAGAAATGTTCAGGAGCTCGAATCTATCGTCCAGAAGGCCGATATCGCGGCCCTGGAGCATTGCGCACCGCAATTCAACGCGTTTCATAACGCGGCGCATCGCGGATACGCCAACCTCATTCAGATGATGATCGACAAGGGGGTTGATGTGAATTGCCGGGCGACGACCGGAGAGACAGCGTTGGTGATGGCTTTGGAGCATGGTTACAGCGAACACGTTTTAAACGCGGACGTTGTACGCATCCTGCTGGAGAAGGGCGCCTCCGGAGACATCATCGGCGATTCCGGTCATACCCCCGTCGCGCTCGCCACATACATAAGCCAATGCGCGAGGGATCCCAAAACGAAAAACGAGGCGGCCCTGGCCTTGAAGTATTTGGCGGAACATGCTTCTGCCTCGGGACAGGAAGAGAAGATAGAGGGCACTTTATACCAGGATTTCGCGCGGCATGCGAGAGAGGTGCTGCACCTTGATCAACTTTTTGTCATAGGGGAACGGCTGGAAGGAAGTAAGGTGGCTGTCCTGGCGAAAGTGGGGATGTGTTTGTCGGAAGCCTTCGAGGCGCTGCTTCCCGGGGAGAAGGATATCTGGAATTCGGCGTGCGTAAACGAACTGTCCGCTTTAAAGCGGGCCTGGCAGAAAATGAACTTGCGGTTTCCTTCCAGCTCCGGGCTGATTGATACGCACAAGGTCCGGGAGCTGGCCTGCCTGTATGTTTCGCGCGTCAACAAGGACGCGAGTGCCCGTGCGAATTTAGCGGCGGGGACATACACGTTGCTTTGGCTCACGATTGATTTCGGGAATGCTCTCGGGTGCGGAGGGGCGTTGAAGACAGCCTTGGAGTGGTATGGATGATTTTTTATCCGTTTTTGAATGGAAGAGATTATCCCGGAAAAGTGGCGCCTCGGTTCGCTCACGGAACAACGGGAATACTTCTGTTGTGGTATGATCAAGAAGTCGAAGACCGGATCAGGCACGCGGGAATGTTCCTCACGGCCCGGATATATTCCCGTTCACGGGCAGGAAGGATTCGGCCGAGGGCACTGTATCGGTGTCTGATGCCCTGAAAATTACGCTGGTTGCGGCTTAAGACAGCGACGTAAATAAAAAGATCATAACGTCTATTGTGACGGATAGAAATTCTTCTTTCCTTTCCACGGATTTCATATTATAAAAGCGGCTGTCCGGCAAGAGGCCCGGGAAGGGACAAACGGCCGCGTGTGGCCCGCAGAACGAGGAAAAGCAGCCTATCCAGAAAGGAGTTTTCATGAAATGCCCGGCATGTAATCGAGAACTGCAAAAAATGGCCGTGAAGGACCTCACGGTCGACGTGTGCAAGGGAGGGTGTGGGGGAATCTGGTTTGATAACTTTGAATTGCGTAAGGTGGATGAGCAGCAGGAAGCGGCGGGCGAAGCGCTTTTGGATATTCCCCGGGATAAAAATATTAAGAGGGATGCGTCCCAGATAAAAGCATGCCCGAAATGCGAAGGCATAAAAATGATGAAACATTTTTTCAGCGTCCAAAGGAACGTGGAGATTGACGAGTGCGGCGCCTGCGGCGGCATCTGGCTCGATTATGGGGAATTGGGGAGGCTCCGCCAAGAATACGCCACAGAGGACGACAGGAAAAAAGCGGCCCAGGCGTATTTCGCGGATGTCTTCGGGGGTAAGCTGGCAACAATGCGTGCTGAAAACCAGGCTAAACTGGAAGAAGCCCAAAGAATCGCCGGAGTGTTCCGTTTTATGTGCCCGCCTCATTTTATCCCTAAAAAACGGGAAGGGGACGGATCCTGAAATCATGACGTGCCTTCGCAAGAAGTGTTGATCTGTGAGATGCCTTTTGCGGGACGATGTAACCTGGAGGTGTGTCTTATGAAAAGTTATCGAGAAGAACTGTGGTTTAATGTCAACTCCCGGCGGGCTTACCTTAACATTACTGATAAAGTCCAATTAGCGGTTGATAAGAGTGGCATTAAAGAAGGTCTGTGCCTGGTGAATGCCATGCATATCACCGCCAGTGTTTATATGAATGATGATGAGCCCGGCTTGCTGCAGGATTATGATGAGTGGCTGGAACGGCTGGCCCCGCATGAACCGGTTTCTCATTATCGGCACAACCGGACCGGGGAAGATAACGGGGACGCCCATCTTAAACGGCAGGTTATGGGCAGGGAGGTCGTTGTGGCGGTCACGCAAGGAAAGCTGGATTTCGGTCCGTGGGAGCAGATTTTTTATGGAGAATTTGACGGCCACCGGCGCAAACGAGTTTTAATTAAGGTGATCGGGGAATAAAAATGTGTCATTCCGTGCTTTTTCCCGGAAAAGAAACAGGGTACAATAGGGCAAGGGCCAATGGCTTTTGATCTGACCGGATAGCGGGCGGAATGTCTTATGGTTTTTTAGCCCTTTGTCAGGCACTTATCCGGGGAAGAAAAGTTTAAGATAGAGACGCTGCTCAAAAGGAGGCGCATATGTTTCATCGCCGTATCCTGATCGTGGAAGATGATATTAATATCGGAGTGCTGGTGAGCGAATTGTTCAAGGACCGCAAATTTGATGTGGATCTGGCCCGGACCGGAGAAGAGGCGGTTGAAATGATCAAGATGCATCCGGATATTATTCTGCTTGACCGTAATCTTCCTGATATGGAGGGGCTGGATATCTGCCGGATGGTCAGGGGGGATAAACGGTTCCGGGGCATCCCGATTATTATCGTCAGCGGCCGTGACTCGAGCCAGGATAAACTCCAGGGGCTGTACGTCGGTGCTGACGATTATATCACCAAGCCGTTTCTCCCGGCCGAACTGGTGGCCCGGGTTGACGTTATTCTCAGGCGTGTGCGTTTCGCGGAGCAGCTTGAAGAAGAGCGGGAATCCTTGATCGCGGAGCTGGATAAAATCATGCGCGAGGATCTGATCACGATTTTTTTTCAGCCCATTTTTCTTTTCCGCTCCCGTCAGCCGATCGGGTTTGAGGTCCTGAGCCGTCCCCCGCAGAACAGCCGGCTGAATAATCCGGAATTCCTTTTTAAACTGGCGCTATCCTGCGGAAAATATTTTGAGTTGGAAATGCATTGCTGGAAAAAGGCCTTTGCCCAGTGGAAACAATCCGGCCGCGCTGAAAACCTTTTCTTGAACTGCAGCCCTTATCTGATCGAGTGCGGGGAGTTTAAACGGGATGTCCTGAAACAGGCCGGAATCGACCCCCGGAACATCGTCATGGAGCTGACAGAGCGGATCGCGATTAATGATTACGGCTATTTTTATAATAAGTTGAGCGAGTTTAAGGATATGGATATTCAGATTGCGGTGGATGACGTCGGGTGCGGTTATGCCAGTTTGAATATGGTCGCTGAAATTAAACCCGATTTCCTGAAGATCGACGCCTCGCTTGTGCGTTCCATTGAAAAAGATCTCTTGAAGCAGGATATCGTTGAAGCGGTTATCCAGTTCTCCTCTAAAAATGGCATGATGACTATCGCGGAAGGGATCGAGACGGAAACAGAAATGAGCCAGGTCCAGTTCCTGGGCGTGGATGCCGGGCAGGGATATTTTCTGGCCCGGCCTAACCCTGCTTTGGATATCCCCGGCATGGCGGGGGGGGCGTGACGGTCATTGTCCCCGCAGCAGCCTTCTGTTGCAAAATTATGTCCGCCTGTTATAATACTCCCGTTCAAAATCCTGAGCAGCGGCAGGTCTTTAAATCCAAGATAAAACATTCTACGGCATAAGGAGTTGGTTTATGAGCCTTCTGGTTCTAGGCACGGTGGCGCTGGATAATATTAAAACTCCGGCGGGGGTGAAAAAAGATTTATTAGGCGGGTCTGCGGCTCATTTTGCCATGAGCGCGCGGCTTTTTACGGATGTGCATCTGGCCGCGATTATTGGCCGGGATTTTCCTAAACGGCATATCCAGTTTCTGCGCAACAAGGGCATAGATCTCACGTCCCTCCAAACCGGGGATGGAAAAAGTTTCCGCTGGGAGGGGGAGTATAAAAAGGAAGACCTGAATTCCGCCCTGACTCTGGCGACCGAATTGGGAGTCCTGACGGGGTTTCAGCCGGCCGTGGCCGCGCATCAGCGCTCGATCCAGAACGTGTTTTTAGCCAACATCGATCCGGATATTCAAGGGAGCCTTTTAAAAGCCATGAGCAATCCCGGCCTGGTGGGATTGGACAGCATGAACCTCTGGATCACCCACAAACTGGCGTCTTTAAAAGCCCTGATGAAAAAGGTCAACCTTTTTGTCGCCAACGATGGGGAGGCCCGGGCGATCAGCGGCCAGACGAATCTGATTCAGGCGGCCCGCTCTTTGCGGAAGCTGGGGCCGGAACTGATTGTCGTGAAGAAAGGGGAACATGGCGTGTTGTTTTACTGCGATAATTTTATGTTTTCCTTCCCGGCCTATCCGGTTGACCGCGTGGTGGATCCGACGGGCGCCGGGGACACGTTCGCCGGCGGTCTGATGGGGTATTTATGCAAGGCCCGGAAGATCAATGAGAACACCCTCAAGAAAGCGGTTATTTACGCGACCACCATTGCTTCTTTTAACGTGGAAGGTTTCGGGATGGCCAAAACCGCGCCGTTAACCATGTCCACCGTTCATCAGCGCATGCGGACGTTTGTGAAGTTCGCGGATCCCGGGGTGTAGGGGGCCATCAGACCGGCAGGAGGGGGGCTTTATGGAATTGGGTTTTGTTGAAAAAGTGGGATTGGTGGCGGCGGTGGCGTTGCCGTTATGGAATATTCCGTTGATATTGAAAATTATCCGCCGCCAGTCGTCCAGGGACATCAGTCTGGCCTGGGCGCTGGGGGTTTGGGTGTGCATCGTTGTCATGGCGCCCTCCGGATTCCGTTCCGCGGATATTGTCTGGAGGACATTTAACATTATCAATTTTGTGTTGTTTACTTGCGTCGTTATTGTGACGCTCAAATACAGACATGGGACGTAAAGCAAAAAAAGAAGAGTCACCGGCGGGATCACCAGGGCCTTTGCCTCCGCTGTCCCGTTGCGGGACCGTGTCGATCGTAGGCCGGCCGAATGTGGGGAAGTCCACCTTGCTGAATCACATCGTGGGGGAGAAGGTGGCTATCGTTTCCAACGTTCCGCAGACGACGCGGAATCAGGTCCGCGGTATTTATACTGAAGCCCGGGGCCAGATTATTTTTATTGATACGCCCGGGATTCATAAAAACCGGGATAAGCTGGATCAGTTTATGAATAAGGCCGCCTTGGGAACGCCGCTGGAAACGGACGGCGTCATTCATCTGGTGGATTGCGGCGATCCTGTCGGGCCCGAGGAGGAAACCATTGTTCAGAAATTGGCCCTGCGGAAAGTCCCGGTGGTTTTGGGATTAAATAAGGTTGACGTGACGGATAAGTTTATCCCGGAATATATCTCCTTGTGGGAGAAGGTCACGGGGACGCCCGTCACTCAAATGGACCGTTTCGTGATTTTGCCGCTTTCGGGCAAGACCGGCATGAACACGCCGAAACTGCTGGATACGCTTTTTGACGTCCTGCCTCCCGGGCCTGCGCTTTATCCCGAGGACGTGGTCTGCGATGTCCCGCAGCGCATGGCTGTCGCGGACATTATCCGGGAAAAATTTTTTCAGATCATGCGGCAGGAAGTCCCTCATTCCCTGGCCGTTTTGATCGAAGATATGGAGCCCAAGCGGCACAAGGTGATGCATATCCGGGCGCAGATTCTGGTGGAGAGGGATTCCCAAAAAAATATCGTCATAGGGAAAAACGGGAAGATCCTTAAAGAAGTGGGGACTCTGGCCCGCCAGGAATTGGAGGATTTGATGGACGGCAAGGTTTTCCTGGAGCTCTTTGTGAAAAGCAAGCGTAACTGGCGTGAAGATAGTTCCCTGCTGGTGGAGATGGGATATTGTGAAAATTTTTGAGAAATTCCGGATTTTAGACGGAAATTTATGAATTTTCCTTTCCAATGGCCGGTCTTTGGCTTATACTGAACCTATATATTTTTTGAATGTCCCGCTCGTTCAGGTTATATCCTTTTAAATTTATAAGTGCGTGATGTCTGCAGGGGAAAGAACCGTATTCCTGTTTTTAAAAGAGAATTTTAGGGGAGTGCCGAGATGAAGTCTGGGGAGATCGGGGCGTTCACTGTCCGGCAGGTTCAGGCGCTGGATCGCAGGGCGATTGAACGCTATGGCGTTCCGTCGTTAGCCTTAATGGAAAATGCGGGGAGGGCGGTTGCCGCCGAGGCGCTGCGACTGCTTAAATCCGTTTCCTCTCCGCGGGTCGCGGTTGTTTGTGGCCTTGGGAATAATGGGGGTGACGGGTTTGTGGCCGCCCGTCATTTAAGCAACGCCGGGGTCGAGGTCAGCCTGTTTGTCGTCGGGGAAGTCGGACGGTTGAAAAACGACGCGGCCGTGTATTACCGGGTTTTAAAAAATTGTGGGTATGGAGGAAAGGAAATACGGGGCGTCACGGCGGGTTTTAGAAGAAACATCCAAAGCGCGGATCTTATTGTTGATGCTATTTTTGGAGTCGGGTTAAACCGGACTGTCGGCGGGGTTTACGCCCAGGTTATTGCCGCGCTGAATGAGGCGCGCCCCAGGGTGCTTGCGGTCGACATCCCTTCCGGGCTGGACGGGACAACGGGGGCTGTTTACGGCGCGTGTGTTCGGGCCTGGGAAACAGTGACTTTCTGTGTTTTAAAAAAAGCTTTTTTAAACAAAGCAACGGCCCCGTGGACCGGGCGGGTGATTGTGGCGGATATCGGCATTCCCAGGAAATTGTGGGCGAAATCTTAACGTATGTCTGTAACGAACCGTAATATCCATCAGGTGATCGCCTTGATCCGGCGGGCCATGAGAGATTTACCTGACCCTTCGGTCACCTTGGTCGGGAAAAAATGGCGGGATCCGTATTTAGTTCTGATTTCCTGTTTGTTGAGCCTGCGCACAAAAGACGAAACCACGTTGCCGGCGTCCGAGCGTTTGTTTAACCTGGCCAAAACGCCTGCGGACATGGCGCGTTTAAAAATCGAGGCCATTGAGGACGCTATTTATCCGGTGGGTTTCTACCGGACCAAAGCCCGGACCGTCCAGCGGGTCAGCCGGGAGATCCTGGAGCGGTTTAACGGAGAGGTTCCCCGCACGCTGGAGGACTTGATGTCCTTTAAAGGCGTTGGGCGCAAAACGGCCAATTTGGTTTTGATAGAAGGCTTTCATATCCCGGCGATGTGTGTGGACACCCATGTTCACAGGATTTCTAACCGGCTGGGCTATGTGAAAACGCAGGACCCGCATCAGACCGAATGGGCCTTGAGAGAAAAATTGCCCAGGCTTTATTGGGCGGAGTATAATGCTTTGCTTGTGACCTGGGGGCAGAATGTCTGCAAGCCGGTGTCCCCTTTTTGCTCGCAGTGCCCGGTGAATCATCTGTGTGCCCGGAAGGGCGTAACGAAAAGCCGTTGAAGGATATTCGATATGGCAACACGTATGTCTCTAATAACGCCGCAGATTCAGGAAATCCTGAAGATGCCGGATAAAGAACAGAAGCTGCGGGAATTTTTCTCGGACATGCATCCGTATGATATCTTCGTGCTTTGTGAAGACATGGATAATTACGGGATTACGGAATGTATCAAGGCTTTAGGGGTCCCCCGGGGGATTGACGTCTTTGAATATTTTGAAGATGAACGCCGGGAGGAAATTTTTAATTGCTTTTCCCGGGAATGGATGGCGGATATCCTGGAGGAAATGGCCCCGGACGACCGGGCGGATTTTGTGAAATTCCTCCCCGAGGTCAAACGGGAAGAAATCCTGCCGCTGGTCGCCAGGGCGGAACGCCTGGATATCAAAAATTTGATGGAATACCAGGAAGGGACTGCCGGATCGATTCTTACCACGGATTACGCGTTTTTGCCGCCGGACATTACGGTCCGAGACGCCATTGAGAAAATCAAGCAGCAGGCGTTTGACCGGGAAACGATTTATTATATTTACGTGATTGACAGCGAACGCAAACTGCTTGGTTTTGTGACCTTGAAGGACATGATCGTCGCCCCCTCGCACAAGATGGTGGCCGATATTATGCTCCGGAACCTGATCAGCGCCAATGTTAATGAAGATAAGGAGGCGGTGGCCAAGAAGCTGAATGATTATGATTTTTTGGCTATCCCGATCGTCAACGATTTGAACCAGCTGGTGGGGATCGTGACCGTTGACGACGTCGTGGACGTCGTCATTGAGGAAACCACGGAAGATATTTATAAATACGGCGCGGCCGGGGAATATATCGATTATCTGAAAGCCAGTTCTTTGCACGTCGCGAAACAGCGGGTGATATGGCTGTTGCTCCTGGTTTTTGTGGGATTTGTGTCTGCGTGGATATTGCAGCAGAACGCGGAGATAATCGAGCGTGTGGTAGCCTTGAGTTTTTTTACCACGCTGCTGCTGGGCGCCGGCGGGAACGCGGGGACGCAGTCGTCCACGGTCGTGATCCGGGGGATGGCGACGGGGAATATTAATTTAAATGATCTGTTGGAGGTCATCCGCAAGGAGTTGGGCGTTGGAGTCCTGATGGGGGCTGTCTTGGCCGTCCTGGTTTCTTTGCGGGCGTTGTTTATCACGCATGGCGATCCGAAACTGGGGATCACGGTGGGGGTCGCCATGATCGCCAATGTGTGCTTGGCAACCACGTTGGGCGCGGTGCTGCCGATGCTTTTTAAAAAAATAAACTTGGATCCCGCGCTCATGTCCGGTCCGTTTATTTCCAGTATCGTTGACGTTTTTTCCTTGTTGATCTATTTCAGGATCGCCACCTGGGTCTTTTAGCGCTTTTGTCAAGCCGGGCGGTTTTTCTCGTCTAAAAAAGGTGTTTTTCACAGGGGCTTGGGCCGGTTTTTGAAGAAAGGCTGCGGGGCGCTTTTAAAAAAATATGGTGAGAACCCTTGACATGCCCGTGCAGGTATGATAACACCTAATTAGATTTATATGAAAAAGGATTGAATTATGTTAGTTCGGCAACAAGAACAGCATGGCCAGAATGATATCGTTGGGGCTTTTCATTAGGGTTTGTCCAGGGAGGGGAATCCCATTGACTATAAAGACTTAAAAAAGACAGGAATCTAAATCCGCGACGGTTCCTGTCTTTTTTTTGCAAGAAAGGAAAACACGTGTTATGAAGGTGGGGTTCACATACGATTTGAAATCTGACTGGGTCCGGGCGGACGGAGACCCGCGGGATGCCAGCGCGGAGTTTGACTCGCCCAAGACGGTCGAGGATGTCGCCGGAGCGCTGGCTGCCGGCGGGCATGACGTTGTGCGTATCGGCAACCTGAGGCAGCTGATGACACGCTTGGATGTGTTGGATGTTGATATTGTATTTAATATTTGTGAAGGGTTGCGGGGGCGGAACCGGGAAGCCCAGGTTCCGGTTCTGCTTGAGGCTCAGGATATCCCGTATGTCGGCTCTGATGGGCTGACAATGGCGTTGACCCTGGACAAGGTGATGGCCAAAAAATGTTTTCTGGCCGACGGTATCCCCACGCCCCGCTTTTTTGTCGTCCGGGGGGGAGGGGATATCCCGGAGCCGTGCCCATTGAACTTTCCTCTGATTGTCAAGGCTTCTGCGGAAGGGTCATCCAAGAGTCTGACAGCGGCGTCCCGGGTGGAAAACAGGGACGCCCTGATCCGACAGGCTGATTTTGTTTTTTCGACCTATCATCAGCCTGTTTTGGTCGAGGAGTTTATCCGCGGGCAGGAATTCACCGTCGCGGTCCTGGGAAACAATCCGCCGGAGGCGGCCCCGGTTGTTCAGGTCAGCATTGGCGAGGAGGAAGAGTTGGACGACCGTTTTTTTACCTATGACATGGTTGTGGATGAGAGTATCGTGAGGTACCTTTGTCCGGCCCGAATACCGGCGGGTTTGGCGCAGACGATCCAGGCTTTGGCGGTCCGCGCTTTTTTGTCCGTCGGATGCCGTGACTTCGGCCGGATCGATTTCCGGGTTGATCCTTCCGGAAATCCGTATGTGTTGGAAGTTAATCCGCTCCCTTCTTTAGGGAAGAATGATGTGTTTGATGTTTTCCCCCGGGTGATGGGGAAGACATATGATGCCGTGGTTCAGTCTATTTTACGTTGCGCTTTGGAACGCTACGGGATCAGGGGCTCGGTTGGAAACGAAAGGATTGTGGCTATATAATGACGAGGGAAAGATAGCTCATGAAGGAATACCAGATTCCCCTAACGGATTCTCTCTGGGAAGAGCCGGGGTTAAGCGACCAGGAGGCGCGTGTGCGTGCCTCCTTCCCGGGCGTATCGGATGAGGAATGGAAGGACTGGCGCTGGCAGTTAAAAAATTGCTTTAAAACGCGGGAAGCCCTGGAAGCTATCATGACCTTGACCCCGGAGGAACGGGAAGGGATAGATCATTGCGGCCAGAAATTGACCATGGCGATTCCTCCGTATTTCGCCACGCTGATCAATCCCGATGATCCGGAGTGCCCTATCCGGCGCCAGTGTGTTCCCACGCGGGATGAATTGATCATCAGCCCGGGAGAACTGGTGGATCCCTGCGGAGAGGACAAGGACTCGCCGGTCCAGGGGCTGGTGCACCGGTATCCTGACCGGGTGCTGTTTCTGGTGAGTGACCAGTGCGCGATGTATTGCCGCCACTGCACGCGTTCCCGTCTTCTGAAAGAGGGGCGGCGCCGTTTTAATTCCTCCACCTACGACGAGGCCCTTCATTATATCCGGGACCATAGGGAGGTGCGGGATGTCCTGGTGTCCGGGGGTGATCCCCTCCTCCTGAACGACAGCCTGTTGGAATATTTGCTTCAAAGAATCAAGTCTATCCCTCATGTCGAGTTTGTCCGCATCGGCACCCGGGCGCCGGTGAGCCTTCCCCAGCGGATCACCCCGTCGTTGTTGAGGATATTAAAAAAACATTCCCCGTTATGGATCAGCATCCACTGTAACCATCCCCAAGAGCTTACCCCCGCGGCCCGGGAGGCCTGTGGCGCTCTGGCGGATATCGGGATCCCTCTCGGTAGCCAGACCGTGCTTTTAAAAGGGATTAATGACGACCCGGCCACGATGAAAGCCCTTATGCACGCCTTGCTGAAAATCCGGGTGCGGCCGTATTATATATATCAGTGTGACCCGGTCGTGGGAACCCGCCATTTCCGCTCGACAATCCAGGGCGGGCTTAAAATTATGGAACAATTGCAGGGCTTTACCAGCGGCTATGCCGTGCCCAAATTTGTCTTGGATGTCCCCGGCGGGGGCGGAAAAATTCCCCTGAATCCCAATTATATTGTCCGCAGTGAAAACGGGCGTTATGTCCTCAAGAACTACGCCGGAGCAATATTCGAGTACCCTTTTTAAGAAAAATCCCTTTGAAAAATATCCGGTCTTTGTCCCGCGGAGAGAGATTGTCCCGGCGGAGCAACGACAAAATTGACAAATCCCAAAGATGTGTTAAGATAGCGCCGGTTGAGAAAAGAGTTTGCTGCGGGGTTAATAAAAATCGTTTTATCATACGTGTTGGGGATTGTGGGATGCCTGGATTTGAGAATGGTTTATTCAGCGGAGATAGGCCTCCGCCTGTAGGCCTTTCCCGGGCCGCGGACTCCGCGTTTTTAGAAAGAGGTGATTTATGAAAAAGGTGGAAGCAGTTATCCGCAAAGAGAAATTTCAGGAAGTTTGTGACGCTCTGGAGAAGTCCGGGTTTGGGGGGGTGACGGTTTTGGAAGCCCGGGGGTTTGGCCGTCATCGCAACGGGCTGCAGGAGAAAGTCAAATTGGAAGTTTACGTGGATGAATTTCAGATTGAAAAGCTCGTTGATCTTATTTTCAAACATGCCCGTATGGGGGCGACCGGAGACGGGAAAATTGCCGTTGTTGACCTGAATAACTTGTACCGGATCCGGACCGGAGAGCAGGGCGCAAGCGCTATTTGAGGGCAGTCTCCCAGAAGTTCCGCTTTACAAATTCGGAATGTGTAATATAATACTCCTACTTGTCAGGTGAGATTAAAACCTTTAAAGAGAGCCGGAAGGTGGTGAATATTTTTTATGGTTGAAGTTAAAATCAATGATAAGAACAGTTTCGAGAAAGCGATACGAATATTTAAGAAGCAATGCCAAAAAGAAGGGTTTTTGGTGGAGTTGAAAGAGAGGCGTTATTATTCTAAACCCTCTGAAAAGAGGCGCCGCAAAAAGCCTTGATTGTTTTCAACCCGGCAGAGCATGCCGGGTTGAATTTTTTGTGCGTCCGTCTTCCCTAAATTAAGAAGCAGGGACGGCGGGAGGGATTCCTGGAGCCGGCGGCAGGTCTGATGCCGGGGCCGGGAAGACGATAAAGAGGGAACGGGTATCCGCAGTATCCTGCCGTTGTTGACACCAGTTCGAGGGATTTTGAGGAATGATAAAAGTTAAAAGAGCACTGCTAAGCGTGTCGGATAAGTCCGGACTCGTTGAATTTGCCAGAGGACTGCATGGTCTGGGGGTTGAAATTATTTCCACCGGAGGCACGGCCCGGACGTTGACGAACGCGCAGGTTCCGGTGGTGGAAGTGTCGGATTATACCGGTTATCCTGAAATTCTCGACGGCCGGGTTAAGACATTGAATCCGGCTGTTCACGGCGGCCTTCTGGCGGTGCGCGATAACCCGCAGCACATAGATCAACTGCGGCAGCAGAACATCGGCCTGATTGATCTGGTGGTGGTCAATTTGTATCCTTTTGAAAAAGTTATTCAAAAAAAGAATGTTTCTTTGGATGAAGCGCTGGAGAATATAGATGTGGGCGGCCCGACCATGCTGAGAGCCGCGGCTAAAAATTTTAGAAGCGTGGCCGTTGTCTGCAATCCGGCCCGGTACAGGGAAATTTTAGATGAGCTTCAGAGGAACAATGGCCTGCTTTCCGAGGCTGTCTTGAAGACCCTGGCGGTGGAGGTGTTCCGGCACACCGCCCAGTATGATGAGGTGATTTATGATTTCTTGAATCAAAGGATGCGCAGCGGGGAGTTGAGCGGCCTTCCCCGCAATTTGACGCTGCGGTTTAACAAGGTCGGGGACTTGCGCTACGGGGAGAATCCTCATCAGGAAGCGGCGTTTTATCAGAGGGCACCGGAACCGGCCGGCCTGGCTTTGTTGCAGCAGCTCCACGGCAAGGAATTGTCTTTCAATAATTACATGGACCTGCACGCGGCCGTTCAGGTGGTCAGGGATTTTTCTTCGCCCGCGGCGGTTGTGATCAAACATAACAATCCCACCGGCGTGGCGGAAGACGCCAGCCTCTCTTCAGCGTATAGAAAAGCCTGGAAATGCGACCCGTTATCTGCCTTCGGGGGGATCATCGGGTTGAACAAAAAAGTGGATGCGCAGACGGCCGGACTGATTGAAAAGAGCGGGTTTATGGAATGTGTTGTCGCTCCGGATTTTGCCCGGGAAGCTTTAAATATTTTAACCCGGAAAAAGAACCTCCGTATTATAAAATTAAAAGGGAGTGACCTGGAACAATATCCCTGGGATTTCCGTCAGGTGGACGGCGGGTTGCTGGTCCAGACGAAAGATGAAAAAAAATTGACTGCGGCGCAGCTGAAAGTGGTTTCTCGCCGGAACCCGACAAAACTTCAGCTGGCCTCCCTGCTTTTCGGCTGGAAAGTGATCCGGCACGTCAAATCCAACGCCATCCTTCTTGTCAAAGGGCAGCACACCGTTGGGGTCGGTTGCGGGCAGACATCCCGCGTGGAGAGCGTGCATCTGGCCATCCGTAAGGCCGGGGCGGACGCGAAAGGGGCCTGCCTGGTTTCCGACGCGTTTATTCCCAAGACGGACAACATCGAAGCCGCTGCCAAGGCGGGCATCAAGGCGATTATTCAGACCGGGGGTTCCATTGCGGATCAGGACGTGATTGAAGCCGCGGACAGATATAATATAGCCATGGTGATGACCAGCGTCCGTCATTTCAAACATTGATTTCCTTGCCCCATGACCCCCCAGGACGTCAGAATTTATCTTGATTCTTTTTTAAACCTGGAAAAATTAGCGCCCACCGCTTTTTCTTCGGAAGTATTTAAGCTGAAACGAGTCGAGCATGTCCTCGGTCTTTTGGGGGACCCGCATAAGGATATGGTTTTTGTCCATGTCGCCGGCACCAAAGGGAAGGGGTCAACGTGCGCTTATGCGGCGTATATTTTAAGAGAAGCCGGGTATACGGCAGGTTTATATACGTCTCCGCATTGGTGGGATGTGAAAGAACGGATCCGGATTTTGAGCCCGGGAAGCGGGACCGGGCAGCCGGAGTTGTTTGAAGGGTGCATCCGTGAAGAGGAGTTTTGCGGAATTTTTGAGAGGATGCGGCCGGTTCTGGAGCCGGTGCGGAAAGAAGGTGCCCTGGGGCGTTTGACGTATTTTGAAGTCCTGACCTTGGCGGCTTTGTTGTATTTTAAAATCAAACGGGTGGATTGTGTTGTCCTGGAAACAGGGATGGGCGGGAGGCTGGACGCGACCAATGTCGTGGATTCTGCCGTATGCGGTCTGACCCCGGTGAGCATGGATCATACCCAGATCCTGGGAGCTTCGCTGGCGTCCATTGCCCGTGAAAAGGCGGGAATTATAAAAACAGCGGGGCAGAACGTGGTCGTGGCAAACCAGCCCCCTGCGGCCGAGGCGGTTATACGGCAGCGGATCAAGGATATCGGCTGTAAAGCGTTTTTTTCCGGGAAGGATTTTGGAGTTTTGGAGGCGGACAAAAGAGGGGACCGGCAGGACTTTGGGGTGCGGGGGAGAAGGGCGGATTATACGGTCACGACCGGGCTGATGGGAACCCATCAGAGAGAAAACGCCGCTTTGGCTGTCGGGATGATAGAATGTCTGACAGAGACGTCGCGATTAAAGATTCCCGCGCAAGCGGTGCAGAAAGGCATCGCCGCAACGCTTTGGCCGGGGAGGTTTCAGATTGTGAGGTCTGATCCCATCGTTGTTTTGGATGTGGCCCATAATTCGGATTCGGCCCGGGCCCTGGCGGAAACGGTACGCGAATGTTTCCCGGGAAAGCAGGTTATTTTGGTTTTAGGGATATCCCGGGATAAAGATCTGCACGGAATATGCCGGCATTTGGCGAGTGTCGCGCGTGAGGTTATTATAACAAAGGCCGGGCATCCCCGGGCCGCCGATCTGGATGATCTGAAAATCCGGGATATTTTCCGGGGGCAACCGTTTACTGTTTCGCGCCATGTCCAGGAGGGGGTGGCGATGGCTTTGACCCGGGCCGGGAAGGACGACGTTATTGTGGTGGCGGGGTCGGTTTTTGTTGCGGCGGAAGCGGGAAAAGAATTTTTCCCGTCATTCGCCGGGAAGTCCGCGGACAAGGTTTCCTGAAGAGACGGGGAAGACATGGATCCTTTATATAAATTTGATGACACGATTGCAGCAATCGCGACGCCTCCCGGTCAGGGCGGAATCTGCATTGTCCGCTTAAGCGGGCCCCGGGCCTTGGCTGTTGCGGACAAAATTTTTCGCATTCCACGCGGCAAGCTCCCGTCTGAATGCGCGAGTCATACTGTCCATTTCGGGCATGTGGTTCAGCGCGGGCCGGGAGAGGGAGATTCTTTCGAGCTTATTGATGAAGCGCTTGTTGTCGTGATGCGCGGGCCGCGGTCTTATACCGGTGAAGACACGGTGGAGCTGAATTGTCATGGCGGCGCGGTTATCTTACAGACGGTTTTACGGCTGGCCGTTGAGCACGGGGCACGCCTGGCGGAACCGGGCGAATTCACGAAGAGGGCGTTTTTAAAGGGCCGGATTGATTTGACACAGGCGGAAGCGGTCCTGGATATTATCCGTTCCAAAACCGAAGCGTTTGTGAAAGTCAGCGCGCAGCAATTGAAAGGGGACCTGACTGTTGCTTTGGGAACAATCCGGGAACAGCTGATGGATGTTTATGCCCGGCTGGAGGCCGCAGTGAATTTTCCGGAAGAGGATATCCCGCAGCCGGACCGTGTCCATCACCCGGACGGCCCGCTGGTCTCGATAGAACAGGTCTGCGGAGAAATCCGGGAGTTGGCCGCCACATCAACCCAGGGGCGCGTTTTGAAAGACGGGGTGAAAGCGGTCATTTGCGGAAAGCCGAATGTCGGGAAATCATCGCTTTTGAACCGGCTTCTGCGGCAGCCGAGGGCGATTGTCAGCCCTGTTGAAGGGACCACGCGGGACACCATCGAGGAAACCGTCTCGATCAATGGAATTCCTTTTCAACTTGTTGATACGGCCGGAATCCTTTGCCCTCGAAATTCCCTGGAAGAGGAGGCTGTCCGGCGCAGCCGTCTCTGCGTGGAAAGCGCAGATTTGATTTTGTTTGTCGTCGACGGTTCTGCGGAGCTGACGGCGGAAGACCAGGAGTTGATCCCGGCTGTTCAGGATAAAAATGTCCTGGTTGTCGTGAATAAATGCGATCTGCCGCGCCAGAATGATCCCGGCGTGAGACAGTTTTTCCCGGATCGGGCTGTTGTCTGTGTTTCTGCCCTTACCGGAGAAGGGGTTTCGTTGCTTGGGGAAAGGATGTCGCAGGCCGCTGTCCCGGATGAGGCGCATTATTGCCGGAACGTCGTAGTCAGCAACACGCGGCATGTGGAATCGCTTCATCAGGCCGAAGGTTTTTTGCTGGAGGCGTGTGCTCATCTGAAGTCGGGGTTGTCCTGGGAATTTGTTTCGGAAAATATTAAGGCCGCCGTCCGGGCGCTGGATCAGATTACAGGACGGGACGCCAGTGAGGAATTGCTGGATAAAATTTTTTCGGAATTCTGCATCGGGAAATAAGCCCGCCCGTTCCGGAAATGGCATCAGGATTGCTGCGGATATTAAGGGGCTGTCTTCCCCCCAGGGGTTTCCCGCGTCAAAGATTCGCTTAACCGCGCTATTTTCTCTAATAGCGTGTCATCCTTCATAAGAGATTTGATCTTCGGGTGTGAAAGCAGTTTTAGGTAATCTTGTTTATTTATCAACTTCTGTATTTCCTGATCTTCCGTGATGTCTTTTACTTTGGGGTCGGATAAAAGGGCTTTGTACTCCGGGTCCATGGATAAGGTCTGCAGCTTTTTGGGATTTTCGAGGACACGGAAAGCCTGTTTGATCTTTTTGGTCTGGGGGATACGGTTTAAAACAAATCGGTTCAGGATAGAGAAGGAAACCGATCCGTTGATGTCGTTTTTAATCGTCCCCAGATTCAGCGCGTTAAAAGGGATAAGGGTGACCAGAAAAAGAATCCCGAACAGGAGGCTCCCTCTCCAGGCGAGGTTCACAAGCCCGCCCAGAATGCGGCTTAAGAGAATCGTTGTGTCGTTTCCGGTTTTCCCGATGGTGGATTTCCCGATCATCAGGACCAGCCGGAAGGCCATGGACAGCAGGAGCGTTCCGATAGAGGCGATCATCAATGCGTAGAGGATGTTCCCTGTGATATCGTAATAGATGACGGCTCCGACGCAACAGAGGAGGAAGGCCACCGGGCCGCTGAGGGTGCGGCATAGCCCGTTTCTGTACCCGCTGAAGAAAAGTATGAGTCCCGCCAACACGATACCGTAATCTGTGTATGTCATCGTTTCCCCCTTCTGTGAGAATACCCGCATCCATTAAAGTTTTTTACCGCCGGGACGTTCTCTCCTTCGTCGTGCGGTCTTTCTTGTCCGCAATGCTTGTTTCGTCTTTTTTTCTGTCGGCCGCTTTTTCTTCCGGGTGCGTAAGCACGACGTAAATAATCCAGGGGATAAAAAAAATGCCATAACCGAAGAGGATAAGAAACGGGGTTCCCAGGATAAATTTGATATGCAAAGGGATCGTGATTTTTTTCCGGTTTCTTTTCTTCTCCCTTTGCGCAATATAATCCTTGTAGGAAATAGATTGCGCCCCGCGCTTTTTGTATTCTTCCTCAAGGCGCTGGCGTTCTTCCGCGAGCCGGTTGCTCTCCCGGTCCGGGGCTGTTTTGTCCGGTTCTTCCATAAAGATAATCCTCGGCTCGAATATAACATGGAACTATGGCGGGTTCAATATTTTATAAATAAATTTATTGGAATAACACCCGGCGCGAAGGCCATGCAAGCGGCGGGCTCTTAGAAAAATTTTTAAAAGTTTTCGGGACGGGGAATCCTTCGCGTGTTCCCTGAAATTATCCAATAATTATATTGATTATTGCGAAGGTAAAGCATAAAATTAATTTAGATATGAAGTTTAATGACCGCGGTCACAAGGAAAACCTTATGAGAAAAAAAACCGAACAAAGAAGGATGTCGAGACAGTTGTGCGCCGTTCCTGTTGACGGGAAAGAGGGGGGTGTTTTTGAGGGGATCCGCACGGTGGATATTTGTCAGGGTGGCGTGGGGTTGATTTCTAATAAGGCGATACCTGTCCATGAGAAGATCGTCGTGCAAATAGACCTGGGCCCGGAGGAACAGCCGGTACTGGTGTTGGGAGAAGTCAGGTGGGTTGAGAAAGCCCAGCATGCGGATTATTACCGGGTGGGGATGTCTTTCTGCGAAGAAGTCGGTTCCGGATCCCGGTCCCGGTTAAAGAATTATTTCAAAATGGAACCTTCCCGGTATTCCAAATAATCGAGCCTTATGAAGAAGAATCTTATGTGCCCTTTGGAAAACGATAACCGGTTGTTCGAACGTTTTCCAGTGCGGTTCCCTGTCAAGTACCAACATTCTCCGCAGGATTACGGAACCAATGTTTTCCTCCGCGACGCTTCTGCCCAGGGAGCGAAATTTTCCACTTCAGAGCGTGTGTACGTGAAGGACAGCGTGTCTCTGCTGGTTAAGCTGCCTGACGGCGGAAGCCCTCTGTCTTTGAATGGCCGTGTCATGTGGGTTGAAGAAAAGTCCCCCCGGCTTTGGGATGTCGGACTGAAATTTCATAAAGATAATTTTATGCAAATTCAGAGAATGTACCGGCTTGTGCGCAAACCTTCCTTTATATTTTAATTTCACTTTAATGACAAAAAGGTTAAATAAAATAAGTATTTATAAAATATTAATATAAATATTAATATTATATATACTAAATTTTGTTGCGAAACTCATTGACCAATAAACCATAATTTGCTATATTACATGCGTTTATAATCCAAAAAAAAGGAGTAATTTTATGATAGATCGTTATACTTTATCCAAGATGGGGAATATTTGGACGGATGAACACAAATTTTCTATCATGCTTCAAATAGAAGTTTTAGCTTGTGAAGCATTGACGAAACTTGGGATTATTCCGAAGAAAGCCATGGAAAAAATAAAGAAAAACGCTAAATTTGATATCGATGAGGTTCAGCGCTTGGAAGAAAGGACAAAGCACGATATTGTCGCTTTTATCAATAATGTCGGGCAGTATCTCGGTCCGGAAGCCCGGTATTTGCACATGGGTTTGACCTCCTCGGATCTTTTGGATACCTCGCTTTCTGTGCAGTGCGTTGAAGCCAGCGATATCCTGATCGGTGATTTGAAAAAACTTTTGACTGCGTTAAAAGTCAAGGCGAAGAAATATAAAGACACCTTTTGTATCGCCCGGACTCATGGCGTGCATGCCGAACCCATTACGTTTGGTTTGAAACTGGCTGTCTGGTATGATGAAACGAAACGGAATATTGAGCGTATGGAACAGGCCAGGGAAGCGATGCGCATTGGCAAGTTGTCGGGTGCGGTCGGTACGTTTGCCAATATTGACCCTTCTGTCGAGGAATATGTATGCGAGAAGCTGGCGCTGAAGCCGGCGAATATCGCCACGCAGATTATTCAGCGCGACGTTCATTGCCAATTTGTGACGACGCTCGCACTAGTGGGCTCGTCCCTGAATAAGTTTGCGACCGAAATCCGCCTGCTTCAGAAAACAGAAGTGCTCGAAGTTGAGGAGCCGTTTTTTAAGGGACAAATCGGTTCGTCCGCCATGCCGCATAAACGGAATCCCGTGACCTGCGAAAGGATTTCCGGGCTTTCCCGAATCCTTCGCGCGAATGCGCAGGCCGCTTTTGAAAATATTTGCCTTTGGCATGAAAGGGATATCAGCCATTCCTCCGTAGAGAGGGTCATCCTGCCGGACAGCACGATTGCTTTGCATTATATGCTGCATAAATTGATCCCTATTATTGACGGCCTGCTGGTCTATCCCAAAAATATGGTCATCAGCCTCAGTAAGACCAAGGGCCTGATTTATTCCCAGCGGGTCCTCCTGGAACTCATGAAAAAGGGGCTGACCCGGGAAGACGCTTATGAAATTATTCAGTATTGTGCTATGCAGGTCTGGAAAGAAACCTCCGAGTTCAAAGACGTCCTTTACCGGGACCGCAGAGTGCGTAAACATCTCAGCACCGCGGAGATTGACGCGTGTTTTGATATTAAGTACTATGCCCGGTACCGGGATATGATCTATAAACGCGTTGGCTTAAAATAAGGATCACTGGTTTTTCAATAATTTATATTGAGGGCTTATTCCAATGGAAAAAGGAAAAAAGATTTACGAAGGGAAGGCTAAAATTCTTTATGAGACCGATTCCCCGGATTATATCATCCAGTATTTTAAAGATGATGCAACGGCGTTTAACGCGGCCAAGAAAGGGACAATCCGCGATAAAGGGGTGGTCAATAACAAGATTTCCGCTAAAGTTTTTGAGCTCCTGCAGTCGGAAGGCATTCCCACGCATTTTGAGAAACTTCTCAGCGACCGGGAGATGCTTGTTAAACGGGTGGAAATCGTTCCTTTGGAAGTGATTGTCCGCAACGTCGCCGCCGGCAGCCTTTGCCGCCTTCTGGGACTGGAGGAAGGGATGCCTTTGCGGTGCCCGACCCTGGAGTTTAGCTACAAGGAAGACCGTTTAAATGACCCCATGATCAATGAATATCATATCCGGGCTTTGGGTTTGGCCACGGATGAGGAAATGACGGTTATTCAGGACTTAACGTTTCGGATTAACGATGTCATGACGAGGTTTTTTAAATCCTTAAACATCACGTTGGTTGATTTTAAGCTGGAGTTCGGCCGTTATAAAGGACAAATCATCCTCGCGGACGAAATTTCACCGGACACCTGCCGGCTGTGGGAAGTGGGGTCGGGGCGTAAGCTGGATAAAGACCGTTTCCGGAAAGACCTGGGCGAGATTGAAGAGGCTTACCAGGAAGTTTTGTGCCGGGTCAGCCGTTAGAGCGTGTTTTTGTTAAGACCTTCCCTTGTTTCTGAACAATTAACCAAGTTCCTCCGCTTCATGGCTTTGCCCTTTGGAAACCCCCCAGGGGAACAGCGCACAGCGAAGACAACTTTTTTCATAATACCATGTTATCCTCGATAATTTGGCGTATTGAGATTAAAGAAAAACCAGGAATGACAGGCCCGGCGGGGCTTGGCCTGTTGCGTGATATTGCCGACTTGGGGATAACCTCGTTAAGCCGTGTAGACGTTTCCCAGTTTTATACGATGAAGGCTCCTTTATCAGAAGAACAAGTCGTCACTGTCGCTTCCCGGCTTTTGGCGGACCCGGTGACCCAGGATTATTCGTGCAGCCTTTTAGAGCGCGCCGTGAACAGCCCGTCATCATCGGCCTGCACGGAAATTGAGGTGGCCCATAATCCAGGGGTGATGGATCCGGCCGAGGCCTCGACGATGAAGGGGATAAAGGACCTGGGCCTGGGGCCTGTGGAATGGGTGAAGACGGCGAAGAAATATTATTTATACGGGAGCCTGTCGAAGCGCCAGGTCGCTTTGATTATCGAGAAAGTCCTGTCCAATAAATTGATTCAGCATGCCGTTCAGTCCCCTCAGTTTTCTTACGGGGACGCCCCGGCGGTTCCATCGTTCCCGGCAGAGGTTTACACGGTCCCGATTCTTTCGGCCTCCGGCAGAGAGCTGTTGAAGCTCAGCGCCGACGGCCAGCTGTTTTTGAACCGGGAGGAAATGCGGACCATCCAGAAATATTTTCTGGCTCTCGGGCGTAACCCGACCGACTGCGAACTGGAAACGATTGCCCAGACGTGGAGTGAGCATTGCCATCACAAAACGTTTCGAGGTAAAATCCGGTATGAGTTCGAGGAGCGCGGCCGGAAAAAAGTACGGGTGATCAATAATTTGTTGAAGTCGACGATTGCCAAAGCCACGAGAAATTTGGCCAAACCCTGGTGCGTTTCGGTTTTTCATGATAACGCCGGAGTGATTCGTTTTGATAAAGAAACGAATGTGTGTTTTAAAGTGGAAACACATAATCATCCTTCCGCGCTGGAACCTTTCGGGGGGGCGAATACCGGTATCGGCGGGGTCATCCGGGATGTGTTAGGCACCGGGCTGGGCGCCAAGCCAGTCTGCAACACGGACATTTTTTGTTTTGCTCCCCCTGATTTCCCTCGGGAAGAACTCCCGGCCGGGACGCTCCATCCCAAACGGATTATGAAGGGGGTGGTGTCTGGGGTGCGCGATTACGGCAACAAAATGGGGATCCCGACGGTGAATGGGGCGATCGTCTTTGACGACGGGTTTGTCGGGAATCCGTTGGTGTACTGCGGCAATGTCGGGATTATTCCGAAGGGCAAAGAATTTAAAAGGGCGCTGAAAGGGGACCTTATTGTCGTCGCGGGAGGCCGGACAGGGCGGGACGGCATTCACGGGGCCACGTTTTCTTCCGCCGAGTTGACCAAGGACTCGGAAGTGGTTTCTTCCGGGGCGGTGCAGATCGGTGATCCAAT
>JAGOJP010000113.1 GCA_017995055.1 Candidatus Omnitrophota bacterium | reverse complement strand
CCTTTTGGGGGACGTTCCGGTTCCGGGAGCATTGATCGGCCTGGCCCGGATTTCCAGGCCGACCCTAGGCCGGGGGGGATGAATGGATCGCAAAAGCAAGGAGAGACCATGAACGATATTTCTTTTATCCTTTTTCACGCCGCGGTGCTGCTTTTCGGCGTGGTGTGCCTGACCCGAGTCATGAAGCTGGTTAAAATTTTGTCCTTTATCATGTTTGCCGTTGGTTTGGCCATTATCGTGCAGGAATACTCCGCGCGGCATCTCCAGGCCTTGATACAGCAGGAGCAGGGGACGGCGGTATCGTCTCCGGTTGCCGCGGGTGCGCCTCCCGGGCCGTCCGCGGGAGGGCCGTTGTTTGAGAAAGGCGTGTCCGCTGAAAAATCCGGGCAGTATGATCAGGCCATTCAACTGTTCAGTCAGGTGATTGAACAGCATCCGGATTTTTTTGGCGGGTATCATCATCGCGGCGGCTGTTACGCGATGAAAAGGGAATTTGAAAAGGCCCTGCAAGATTATCAGCGGGCGATTGACCTGAAGCCGGAGGAGGCGACGCTTTATTACAATCGCGGGTTGACCTTTTCGTTGATGGGGAAGTCCCCGGAGGCTTTGGCTGATTACAGCCGGGCGGTCGAATTGAATCCCGCTTACCTTAATGCGTATTTAACCCGGGGGACCCTGTATGCCGAGACCGGCCGCCTTGATGAGGCGCTGGAGGACAGGACGAAAGTCATTCAACTCGACCCCCAGAACGCGCAATGGTACGGCGCCCGGGCCGCGGTTTATATTTTTCAGAAAGCTTTTGATCCGGCCCTGGCCGATATAAACAAGGCCGTTGAGCTTGCGCCGGAAGATGCTTCTCTCCGTTTTTTCCGCGGGATGATTTACGCTGAAATGGGCCAGAAGGATAAGGCCTCGGCCGAGTTTAAGGCAGCCGAGACAATGGACGCGCAATATACGGGTATCGGCGAAAAGATGGCCGCATATATTGCCCGTCAGAAAGAGGCCCAGGGAGGCTCCGCGCCGGCGGGGAAAGCAGAGGCGGATGGGGGACTCGTTCCCATGGAACAGGAAAATTTGGAGGTCTTGAAGAAAGAACCGGGCAACCTGGATGCTTTGCTTTATCTGGCCGCCGCGTATGTCGGGATAGGCAAGGGGGATTTGGCTGTGGAGTACGCCGAAAAAGCTCTTGCCGCAAATCCGGAAGCCGCGGCCAACCGGGACGCGATCCTGGTGGCGGCGATGGGGTATTATTATTCCGGCAATCTTAAAAAGAGTTACGCGATGGTTGGCCGGGCGCTGGAAAGGACTCCGGATGACCGGGCCGCGCTCGACCTGAAACAGACCCTGGAATACGCCCGGGATAATTATTACGGCGGCGACATGCCGGAAGACGCTACTTTTGAAGGGTTCAGGACTTTATATGATGTGATCCAGGCGGTCGCGAACCTCGGGGTGGGGATCCCGGGCCGCGACGGCGAGCCGGATGAGATCCGTTACCAATCGGTCCGCATGACCATCCATCCGCCTCTGAACTGGCAGCGGGCCAGGAACGCCCGCATGCCCAACGGCACGTACGTGATTTTTCTTTACGCCCAGGATACGGCCGGCCTGCTTCCTTCCATAGCGGTGACGCGGGATAATCTGCCGGATGGGATCACGACCGCCCTGGATTTTTCCCGGTATGTGAACAAGATTATGGAAAAAGAGGTCGGCGGGGAGATGGACATCCCGGAGCCGAAAGCGGTTGATATTAACGGCCTGAAGGCGTCTTATATCGAGATGGGGGACAAGGCCCGCACCCGAAAGACCGCGTGGTACCAGTTTTTAATCAGCGGCGCGATCTTCTCTTTCCAGTACACCAATAGTGTGGAGAAATTCGAGGAAGGCCGCCGGGTTTTTGAAGATTTGGTGAGGAGCCTCGTGCTGGAGGAGGGGCAGGAGCCAGCCTTTTCGGTAGGGAAATGATTGTCTCGGGGGTCAGGTTCCCGGGAAAAGAATATTTTTGGGGATGGGGGATGACCGGGATCTCGGTATTGGATATGTGGTGGCAGGTGTTTTGGCTTAGCGCGGATGTTTCAGCGTGTGCATAGCGGGGATGATCATCCGGTTGGGCCGGTTGGTGCCGTCGTAAAAAATGTCGACGATCGGAATGTCAAAATCTTTCTGCATCTTGCGGTAGATTGAGGAGGTCACGGAGCCCGGGCAGCAGAGGACGGGGTTCACGTGGATGACGGCGTCAACGAGTTTGTGCTTGACGTAATAGAGCAGCCGGCAGACGTTGAGCGTGGTTTCCCCGGGGATGAAATGCTGTATTCCGTACGCGCGCATGAGCGCGACACATTCTTCGACCGGCGGTTCAAACACTTCGTCCAGAAGTCCCTGGAAAACATCTTCAAAACTTTTTTCATACAGCGTTAATTTGACCAGCGGCATTCTGTCCGCCCCGCTTTCCCGGGCGGCCGCGTCCATGAAATGCGCCCCGGTTTCCATGTAGGACGGGATCAGAATCTCTCCTCCGAGTTCTTCAATTAGGCTGTAAATATCCTGGTTAAGGATGGGATTATATTTTACATAAAGGTCTCCCAGAAGGCCGACCCTCGGTCTTCTTTTCCCGGCGATAGGAACGTTCTCAAAGAGCGCCCGGATTTTTTTCGCCGCGTTGAGCAGGTTTTTACTGGGGTGCAGGAATTCTTTGGCTTTGTTTAGGAACGACCCTTGTTGCCCCGGATTTTCCTCCGGCGCTGGCCCTTCACCGTTTGCGGCCCGGCCGGCCTTTAGGACATGCCGGATATAAAATTCGCTGATGGGCCCGCCGAATTTTTGGGCGGGGATTTCCCACAGAGGGAGTTTTTTGTTGAGATGGTCCTTGATAATCATCATGGCCTGGTCCAGGGCGCGCTGAGCCGCTCCGGATTCCTGCTCGTAGGGATGTACCCGGAAATACAGTTTATACAGGAGCGACCCCAACACGCTGGACGCGGTTATGTCCAGGGATAAGTCCTGGGGCAGCCCCTGGCCCGGGACCCCCATTTTCGGTGAATAGATCCGCAGGTTTTTTATGCCTGCTTTCCGGCAGGCGGCCCAGATCAGGGAGGTGTATTGATGGAAATTACACGCCACACACGAGTCCCCCAGATATAAAACACCGTTGGCGGTGTCGAGACGGTTTTTTTGAAAGAGATCGACGATCGATCCCACCACCGCGACGTTCGGCAGGCATTCCCCCCCCGAAACATATTTGTACCCGAGCTGAATCATGGCCGGGTCAAAGGGCAGGATTTCGGCCCGGTATCCTTTCGCGGCCAAGGACGCGATGAGTATTTCATCCAGAAGGGGGCTGAGGTAAGGGAAATAGATGATGTCATTCTTCGTGATGCGGGGTTCATAAACGGGAGCGGACAGGGCGGACGGACTTCCCCGGCGCGGCGCTGGCGGCGGCTGGATTTTACGGCGCTGAAAGTCGTTGCGGAAGGCGTCCAGCCCGGCTTCGATCCGGGTCTGATACCCGATGTCGCTGCAATGTTCGTCGAGCTGTATGATCAGATAGGGTTTGCCGGCGGTTTCCATCATCTCTTTGAAGTAGGTCACGATGTAGGCGTCCGGACTGCAGTGGAAATTCGTTAAGAACACGGGATAGATATTGTCTTTTATCAGGGCTGTTTCCGCGGCGAGCAGGATCTGCTGGCCGTAATGCCAGTGCATCCGGTCAAGATAGCGGGAAGAGAACGGGCCCGGCTCACGGGAAAGCTCGAGCATAGACTGGTGGATCAGTTCGCAGCCCAGCGCTTCCAGCTTGCCGGGAATCCCGCTGTTCAGCGCGCGGTCGAAGATAACGTAGGGCCGCCCTAGGAGCAGAATTTTGATGCGGTCCCCGCCGGAATTCAGGATCCGGCTCCCGGCTTCCCGCCATTGGATTTTTCGTTTTGCGTCGTTTTCAGACGCTTTTAGGAAAGCGTTGATTATGTCCATTTCCGGATTCGGGATATGGCCCGCCAGCGACCGGGCTATATCCCGCGCGACATCTTTCTGCGGGCGGTTATTTATTTTGATTTTAGGCGAAACCAGGATATCCTTGATATCGAGAGTCACCAGATTGTTCATGATCGTCGGCGCGTATTGTGAATAGAAACAAAAATAGCCGTCCCGGTTTTTTTGAAGGAAATGCTCTTCCGCCGGCAGGGCGTCCAGACGGCTTTGCGCGTTGATGAACGCCGGGAAAAAGAGAAGGTCGATTTTTCGCCCCGCCAGGGTTTTGACCAGCCCGTGCGTGACAAGCATGGGCGAGCAGAAATCCGCGCGGGCGATGGCTTGGCCCTGCTCAAGGCACCCGGCCGCGTTGCGTTCCAGGACAATATTGAGGCCAAGGTTCTCAAAAAAATCAATAAAGAGCGCGGCGTATTCTTTCATGTAAACGCTTAAAGGAAGCCCGACTGTTTTCGCGTTTTTGGCCGGGGCGCAGGGCAGGGATTCGAAGATATTTTGATAATCCTGTTCCAAGCGGGAGAGGGGGCGGACCTGGCCCGGCCGGCGCTCGTTATAGTCCCGCCCGCACTTCATGCCCCAGGCCACGCGCGTCCCGTTGACGTCGAATATCGTGAGGGAGCAGTGGTTCGCGCACAGGCCGCACAATTCGGTGCTGGTGCTGAAATTCAAGTTGAGGCCCCGGAAGCGGGAGGCGGGCGTTCCCTGGTCCATCAGGATAATGGCCGCGCCCAGGGCGCCGGTTAAATGGCAGTATTTGGAAACAAAAATCGGCTTGCCGATTTCGTTTTCGAACGCCGCGACGAGCGCTTTGTTCCTTGCCGTGGCTCCCTGGAAGTAAATGGTGTCCCCTAAGAGGGTCCGCCCGGCCACTTTGGAGAGATAATTGTCCCGCACACTGAAGAGAACGGACGCCAGGATTTGCGGTTTGCTCCATCCTTCGGCGATATACGTGTTCAGGTCGCGTTCCATATAGACTGTGCAGCGGCTGGACGTCAAGGGCGCTTCCTGCCCCAGGGCCATTTCGGAAACCGCGGCGAGCGGGACATCCAGTTTTTTGGCCTGCTCCTCGATGAAGGAGCCGGTGCCCGCCGCGCAGACATAATTCATGACCGCGGCGGCGACGTAGCCGTTTTTTAAAAGCGTGAATTTGGAGTCCTGCCCGCCGATCTCAATGATCGTGTCCACGTTCGGGTCCAGAAATGTCGCCCCCCGGGCATGGGCGGTGATTTCGTTTACGGCGAGATCGGCTCCGATCACTTCCTTGATGATCCGGCGGCCGGACCCGGTGACCGCCGCCCCCCGGATAGGCAGGGCCTTCGCCACGAAAAGCCGGGAGAGCTCTTTGAACAGTTTGGCGACGGCCGCCACCGGGTCTCCGGACGTGCTGGTGTAGAGCCCGCAAAGCACGTCCTGGCGTTCATTCAGGAGAATGCATTTTGTGCTGGTCGAGCCCACGTCGATACCGAGAAACGCGTCCCGGGCTCCCCCCTCGAGGGTGTTGTACAGAGTGACCTCCACGCCGTCGTTCATGAAGGTCTTGTCCTGGTTAAAGTCCGGATACCGGGTCAATTTGATTTCGAGCTTTTCCCGGCATTGCCGGTTCACGCGGATATGGGATAACCCGGCTAAAAGGCGCTGATCCGTTTCGTCTCCCATCAGGGCGGCCCCCAGGGCGTTGAATGTCAAGGCCCCGTCCGGAACCGTCACCGGGACTTCAAGCGTTTTTTGTATTTCCGTTATGATTTTTTTGTTGCGGCTGACCCCGCCTATTAAAAGAATTGGCCCGTCTGGTTTGCGACCGCCCAGGGTGTAGGCGAGAATGCTCCGGACAACTCCTTCGCAGATCCCGGCCGCGATCGCCTCTTTGGAAAAACCTTCGGCCTGGGAATGAATAATGTCGGATTTGGCGAAGACGGAACATCGGGTTGCGATGGCCGGGGTTTTCCCCTGGAAGTGAAACGCTTTTTCCGCGAAATCATTTATTGAAGACCCAAGCCGTTTGGCCTGTTGGTCCAGAAAACTGCCGGTGCCGGAGGCGCAGTCGGAGCTGAGGGAATGTTCGATGTAATTCCCTTCTTCGTCCAGGAAAATGAGGGTGAAGGTTTCACACCCGATCGAGAGAATGTGACGGCAGCCGGTTTTTAAGAACTGGTTGGCGCGGATACTGGCGAGAACCGGATCAATAAGGCGGAAGGTGTTTGCGGCGATGTTGCCGGTGATCCCGTAACTTTCGGCGGCGCCGAAGCGTTGCCGGGTGGCCTGGACTAAGCCCTGAATTTTTCCAAAAATGTCGCCCTGGTGTTCGACGCTTTCCTGGGCGATGATGTTGTTATTTTCAAGGACAACATAATGGATGTTCCTTGACCCTAAATCGAATCCGATTTTCATAATGTGTCCTTCTGGCAGATGGATGATGCGCTGGCCGGTTTCCGCTCAGGCCTTTTTTACCGCATAGATTTTTTATTTTCAGGATGGTACTGCTATCTTGGCACAGGTTGCTGCGGTTTAAAAGACTTTTTTGGGGTAAAATCCGGCCCGGGGCCCTGGCGGGCCGATTTTATTCAATGAGCATTTAATTTACACGACCCCAGGGAGTGTAAATTAGACATGCGAATTGATCCTTCAGGCGAGTGAGCCCAGGCGAACGAGCCGAAGGATGCTGATTTTGAATACACGACCCCAGGGAGTGTAAATTAGACATGCGAATTGATCCTTCAAGCGAGTGAGCCCAAGCGAACGAGGCGAAGGATGCTGATTTTGAATACACGACCCCAGGGAGTGTAAATTAGACATGCGAATTGATCCTTCAGGCGAGTGAGCCCAGGCGAATGAGCCGAAGGATGCTGATTTTGAATACACGACCCCAGGGAGTGTAAATTAGACATGCGAATTGATCCTTCAAGCGAGTGAGCCCAAGCGAACGAGGCGAAGGATGCTGATTTTGAATACACGACCCCAGGGAGTGTAAATTAGACATGCGAATTGATCCTTCTAGCGAGTGAGTTAAGCGAACGAGCCGAAGGAGGGTGGTTGAATCTCTTAGGGTAAATTCCCCTCAGCTTGCTGCAGTTCATTGAGTCCGGAGTTTGCTTTGGGGTTTATCCCTTTTATTATGCATTTGACCGGATGTCATTTTATAGGGGCAGGACGGATGGGGGGGGTCTGCGGTTTTTCAACGTGTTTTGATCATGGCTGGCTTGAATTTTGGCCTTTTTCCCCGGGTGGACACCCGAAAACCGGCTGAAAGTCTTTATAAAATAATATGTTGAAAAAAAAAAGATTGTTAGGTATACTAG
>JAGOJP010000112.1 GCA_017995055.1 Candidatus Omnitrophota bacterium | reverse complement strand
GGATATAATAGCGCGGTTGCCGCGGGATATTTAAAATCGTAAGCCCCCCCCAAATTTGGGTTGTGCACAATATAAAGTACACTGCGGACATCCATTGGGCGGCCATATCGATGACTTTCCCCGTTAACATAAATTGTGTGGCTACGGTGATCGGCCATAAGAGCGGATAGTAGTTCTGGTGCGTGTAGCGGAAATCAAAGGTTTGTTTTAAAAATAGAACTTTGGCTTTCAATATCCATTTGGAAAGTCCATCCCAATCTGAAAGTGGCGTGAGGGCTATTACTATAACCATAGCCGTTATTATTAATATTACGCTAAATCCGGCCCAGGGGAAGACTGGCCTTTTTGTCCCTCCCTTTTCTTCTTGCGCTGGGGCGAGGCGATTCAGTTTTATCCGTTTTTGTGGGCTGGCTCCCAAGAGGAGCAAGACGATTATCCAACTTAGCCATGTTCCCAGGAGGAGACCCTGGTTTAAAGGGAGGGGAAAAAGAAGCAGAATCCAGACGGACATGGAATGAAGAGCGTTTCCGACCAGACAACTTGTCCCCCAAAACCAAATTTTTCCGGCTTCTTTATGATGAATTTTCAGGATCTGAAGCAGGAAATATCCCAGTACGCCATTAAGGGATAGAGACAACAGGAGAAGAAGAATGGGATAAAACGCGTGAGGGCGGGTTGCCATGTTTTTATGCCGGGAGGGTTTCTCCTGTATCGGGGCCGTGGTGGACAATTGGACACCGCCAGCAAGCGGGTATAAAGTTGCCCCCTCACGGATGGCTTGTTCTCCCGGAGGAAGAAGAGAATACTCTGCCCCTGCGGCGATTTCGTGCGGATATAACGCGTAACGCGCCGCAATCCATTGAATGGAATTTTTATTGAAAGACACGGTTATTTTTTCATCAGGCGGGATGATGTTTTGCGCCTCGTGAGAAGCCTGGAAGATAAAGTGGTAATTTCTTTGTAAGATGTCAAAATCCCAGTGCTGGGCCTGCGCTAAACAGACATTATTCCAGGCTTTTTTGAAAATAGCCGGCAGCGGCCGGATGCTGAGGACAGCCATACAACTCAGGAGAATGATAGATAATATTTTTTTAGGGGTCGGCATTACAATCAGGGGCTCTCTTGCCTGGAGATATCGTCCTTATTTGATCCAGAATTTAAGGTTTTCTGTCCCCAGGAGAATGACCGACAGGAGTAAGACCACCAGAATAATAATAATGACGGCAATCATTCCTTTGTTGATCCCGGGTGTTTTCCCGGGAATCCGGGAACGGCTGCCGTATTTTAACAGGATTGAGGATGTTTGGTAGAGTTTGGGGATATCCAGAGGTTTACTTTGAAATTCTTCGACCCCCAGCCGCCGGAAAGGGCCTTCTTCAACCCACGCTTCTTTTAAGATAATCAGGGGCTTGTTTTTTAACCGGGTGTCTTCCCGGAGTCTCTGACAGACTTCCAGCCCGTCCATGTCGGGCATATCCGAGTCAATAATGAGCAGGTGGGGAGCATTATTAATGTTCAGGATTTCCAGGGCCTCTTTCCCGTTGTGGGCGGAGAGGATATCATATTGTTTTGATTCGAAAAACTGGGTGAGTTGCTTGAGGGTTTCCGGATTATCATCGGCAATAAATATTCTTGCGGACATAATATTTTCCTTTCCATTCTTTCAAGTCAATGTTGAGTCAATTATAACTTATAGATGAGGAAGTGCAAAGAATTAATCTTGGATATTGAGGCGTTATGAAAAGTCAAAAATCTTTAAAAATCCGTAATATTTTGCTATGATAAGGCCATAAAAATCAGAGGTTCCTCTCTTTCCTCACTATTTAACTTTAGGACAAAAAATTAATAAACAGATGCTGGAACGAATTGCTATTCATAATTTTGGCCTTATTGATACGCTTGAGATTGAATTTTGCCGCGGGCTGAATATATTAACCGGGTCAACCGGCGCCGGAAAATCAATTATCATAGACGGCCTGCGTTTTGTTTTGGGGGAGCGGCTTCATCAGGCTCAAGTCAGGGATATCCAAAAGCCTTGCCAGGTGGAAGCGGTTTTTTCTGTTTCCCCCACCCTGTTTCAAGTGGCCCCGTCTCTGCAAGATTTTTCGCCGGAAGAAGACGGGACTCTGATTATTTCCCGGCAGACTTCTCCGGAAGGGCGCGCTAAAATCAAGGTGAACGGGGTATCTGTGACGATAAGCCAACTGAAAGATATCGGCCGATGTCTCATTGACCTGCACGGGCCGCACGACCGTCAGATGCTGTTGTCTGAAGACTCCCATCAGGTCATTTTGGATCAGTTGACGGACTTTGGCGGAGTCAAGGAACAATATGAACGGACCTTCCGTGAGTATTCCTCTTTGAAGGCTCGGCTCAGCGAACTTCAGCAATTGGCCGAGTCCCGGACCCGGGATTGTGACAGGCTGGCTTCCCAGCTTGAAGACCTGAACGCCGTTGCGCTTGACGACGCTGTTTATGAAAAGGTCTGCCAGGATTTGACCCGAGTTACAAATGCGGAAAAACTTTATGAAAATGCCGCCATGCTGGTGGATCTTTTCGAAAATGAGGCCTTTGGCATCGATATGGTTTTAAGGCGGGGTTTCGGCCCGTTAAGGATTTTGACGCATTGGGATGAAACGACCAGGCCTTTTGAGCGGGGCTTCAGCCAATTGCAGGAAAACAGCGGGCAGTTATTGGCGGATTTGAAGGCTTATGCCGATTCTCTTTCCTTTGAGCCGACTCAAGCCGAAAGCGTTAAGAACCTCTATGATATCTATGAATCCCTGAAGAGGAAATACGGCCCCTCCTTGGCAGACGTCCGGAATTATTATCAAAAAATACAAAGTCAGTATCAGGATTTGATGGACTGGGAGCATAACGACCGGGAGATCAGGCAACAGTTGCAAAAGACGGAGAAACACTTGTCGGCTCTGGCGGGGCAGTGTACGGAATGCCGCAAGAAAAGCGCCCAGAGGCTTAAAACGGTGGTCGAACGGGAATTGAAGGATTTAGGGATGTCGCATGTGGCCTTCGAGGTCAGGCTTTCTGAACGCGGCTTTCTTCCGCGCGGCGTTGACGAGGTGGCTTTTTATATTAGCCCTAACATCGGCGAACCCTGCAAACCTTTGGCGCAAATCATTTCGTCCGGGGAGGCGGCCAGGGTCATGCTGGCTCTTAAAAGAGCGCTGATGGATGTTGACCCGGTTCCGGTCTTGATTTTTGATGAGATTGACGCGCAGATCGGCGGGCGCCTGGGCGCGGTCATCGGGCAGAAATTGAAGGTTTTATCCCGGCACCGCCAGATTATCCTGATCACCCATCTTCCCCAGATCGCTGCTTTTGCCGACAGGCATTTCAGAGTGCTTAAACAGGTCCAGGACGGCCGCGCCGTGACCAGGATCAATATCCTTGAGCAGGAAACCCGCATTGAAGAGCTCGCCCATATGATGAGCGGCGATAAAAAAGGCGACATCGCTGTTCGTCATGCCCGGGTTTTGCTTGCGGAGGCCCAGGAAGCAGCGCCTTAAGCCTGTGAGGGCGTTTCGGAAAGATTTGCCATTGATTTGTCATCAGGCCTGTGGTAATTTATTAAGCTAAATATGATGGCATTTAATATTAAATTATATGAAAAGGAGTTCAAATGAAAAAGATTGGGATTATCACCAGCGGCGGGGATTGCGGGGGCTTAAACGCGGTTGTCAAAGGGGTAGCGCAGATGGCGCACAAAAACGGAATGGAATGTTATGTGATCCCGAACGGTTACGCCGGGCTTTACAATTTGATGGATTTTGACAGCCTGGTCGAGTTGACTCCGGAGCGCGTGGACAATGTGGATTCCAATTTGGCCGGGTCCGAAGCCGGACATTCCCGGGTGAAGATCAAGAAGATCGATGATGATAAAAAATATGATAAAATCAAGCAAGGCTTGAAAAAGTTCTCTATCGACGGCCTTGTGATCAGCGGCGGCGACGATTCCGGAAGCGTTATGGTGGATTTGAGCCAGCAGGGCATCCCCTGCGTGCATGCGCCCAAGACGATGGATCTGGATCTGCAAACCTATTCGGTCGGCGGGGATTCCACGATCAGCCGGATTGCGAATTTCGCTGAGGAGGTCAAGACCACGGGCCGGACGCATAACCGGGTTATTGTCATGGAGGTTTTCGGGCGCTATGCCGGGCACACGGCTTTCCGCGGGGGGATCGCTTCGGAAGCGGATGCGGTTTTAATCCCGGAGGTCCCGGTTGATTTTGACGTCCTCTACCGGCACATGAAAAAACGGTTTATGGCCCGCGTTTCCCAAAGCGATGTCAAAGCCGGAACCTATTTGATTATTGTGGCGGAGGGTTTGAAAAACGCCAATGGTGAAGAACTGGTGGATGAATCCGCCGGGATCGATGCTTTTGGCCATAAAAAGCTGGCTGGGGCCGGGAAATACGTGTGCCAGGAACTTATCAAAAGACTGAAGGCCGATCCGGAGATTGAAACATTCATGAAAAATGAAAAAATGTACGTTAAAGGCCTATATGAGATTCCGGAAGTCCGTGCCGTCACCCCTGGGCATCTGGTCCGTTGCGGGCATTCTTCGGCTTATGACGTGAATTTCGGGAAAGAAGCCGGCGGAGCCGCGGTCCTCCTTTTGAAGAACAATATTACCGGGGTCACGGTTGCGGGCGTGTCCGGCAAAAAGATTCAGTACATGAAGACAGCGGAGGCTATTAAGCAGCGTTATGTCGATCTGGATGTTGTTTCCTTTCACGAACGCATCGGGGTTTGTTTTGGCCGGAAAAAACCAGCGGATTTAAAGCTGGAGTTTGAAGAAATCAAGGCGCCGGTGCAAAGACATTTATAATGGCGTGAAGCGGGCAGGCGGATTGTATCCGCTTGCCCGCTTCTTTCCCGTTAAGCGAAGTCCCTCCGGGGCCCCTGTAAGGACATATTGATTATGCCTGCCCGCGTAAATTCTTGGGTTATCTATGCCGTATTGCTTATCTTGGTGGTTTCAGGATTTTTTATCCGCACAAACAATTATCGCAGAAGCACGACCCGGACGATTGATGAGCTGGTGTTTTACCACTTAGGAGCCCAGCTTAAAAACCATTTTCCTGCCTACCACACAAGGAACTTTGCGCGTCTGCTTTTGGAGATCCGCCCGCATTTTGCCCCTCTGCCGAAATACTTTACCCAGCCTCTTTTTAAGCACCCCCCTTTCTTCTCGGCCTGTGTCAGCTTGAGTTTGAGGCTTTTTGGAGAACATTATTCTTCCGCTGCTTTTGTATCGGCATTCTTCGGGGTTCTGATGATTGTCCTGACATATTGGATCGGAGCGTTTGTCTTTGACGAAACGGTTGGGCTGGCGGCGGCATTCCTTGTCTGGCTGGACCCGGTGAATATCATAACGTCGCAAAAGATATGGATGGACACGACAGCCAGCTTTTTTATGCTGCTGGCTGTGTTCTTTTTTCTGCGCGGGATTAAATATCAGGATACTCTTGATTATGCCGGTTTCGGTCTTGCCGCCGGATGCGCGCTTTTAACTAAATATACCGGCATCTTAACGCTTTTAAGTGCCGGATTGTATTGCGCGCTGTTTCAGAGGAAGTTATTACGGCAAAAGGCTGTGTTGCTTTGTTTCGCTTTTCCTTTGGGGTTGTTGTCTCCCTGGCTGATCTGGAATTATGGCGTTTACGGCCGCGCGTTTTTCAGCCAAATCCTGGATCTTCATAATTTATCCACGATCACAGTGAGATCTGTATCCGTCAGCGGTTTTTTCGTCGGAATACTATTTTTAATGATCGCGGGCCTGATGCTTAAAGGAAACAATATCCAGGAGAAGTTCCGGGGGGTATCCCCATGGCTACAAAACTATAAAGGAAGAAAATCTGTGGTGTTAGGGCTGGGTTTGATCGTTGGGGGGGGAATTCTCTTCCCCGTTTTCGCCTTGAATTACAGGCCGGCTACCTATTGGGATCCCGGGCATTTCTCCGGGGAATCCAGTTTTTTTTACTTAAAAAGGTTGCCTGAATTTTCTTTATTTTACTGTGTGTCGTTTTTAGCTTTTTTCTTCAGGTTGAATACCAGGGACCGAAAAGGCCCGCTGATCATTAAGCTTTTCTCCGGCGTTATCCTGGTCTTTTTTTCTTTGTGGAAAAATTATCAAACCCGCTATGTCCTGGCCGCGACCCCGCTTTTATTGATCCTGGGCGCTGCCTTATGGGTGCAGGTCATCCAGGGGGCTTTGGCATCCCCTCACGTCAGGTTGAAACATATGGGGGGGCTTGCCGCGCTCCTGCTGAGCGCGTATTGTCTGTTTAAAATATTTTATGTCAATATGACGGTCAGCTTCCCGAATGACATGTGTTATTTTTAATGCGGAGAGTTGTCAGCGGGGAAGCCACGTCTTCCGTTACCCCCGGATCAGTTGGAAAATCCTGACATCTTTTCCCTTGCTGTAAACAGACCGGAAACGGGCATCCCCCGTTAATTTTTTAAAGAACTCTTTCGTCTTCTCGGGGCCGTAGACTCTTCTTTCCCTGGGCCCGAGGAGGATATATTCATATCCCAGCCGGCTTAACCTTTGATAAAGATCGTCCATGGACAAGCTCTCCGCGTTCAGGAGATTCTCTTTGTATTCTTTTGTCCACGGCTCGCATAACATGTCGTGCCCGAGCACGAACATGTTATCAACGGGGGCGAAAACTTTTGTGTTCACCGGGAGATTTTTCCGCATCCACACGTAGGCCTTCATTTCGTCATTGGACGTCCAGTACACGCCGTAAGACCACCAGGAGGTGTTGACCTTGTATTTATAATATCCCGTGGTGTTTATAAATAAAAACGCAATGGCCAGAAACAGTATTTTTCTTTTCCCCGGCGTGTTAAATATGTATGTCATCCATAATAGCGCGTCGGCGCACAGTGTGGATAAAGGGATCGCGAAAAGCATCCAGAAACGAAACGCGAACAAGCCGACCGGCAGGTTAAAGGTTTCGCTGTTTGTGCCCAAAAAGGTAAACAGGAGCCAAAACAGGATGGTCAAGGAATAGAATTTAACGTCCGGCCCCCCTTCCTCGCCTGTTTTCCTGAACAAATGGAACAGGTGGATCGTCAGCCCGATCAGCCCCAGGAGGAAGAAGGAAACCCCGATGCCGATGGGATTGTTGACAGAGTTATATTCAGGAATATACAGGTAGTCTTGCAGCAAGTAGCTTCTTGTCCCCGTGCCGGCGGAGGCCCCGAAAAGCCTCGGGACCACGGCCTTGGTCTTAAATGTCTGGGTGGGGTCCTGGTCTGCGCGGGCCGCCAGTTGTGAGGTCCCTTTAT
>JAGOJP010000111.1 GCA_017995055.1 Candidatus Omnitrophota bacterium | reverse complement strand
GCGGGTTATGGAGAAAAAATCCTGATCATATCGGTTACGCGAAATACTATTTTTATCATATGACCCGGTTTATCCTGGCAAAATGCGGGCGCACAATGCCCCCGGCCACCCGGACGCGCGGGCTCGCACGTTCTTTCCCCCGCCTCCGGCAAAACTCAAATCCCGTTCCAGACCGGGGGGGCGAGCAAGCTGTTTCTTCGGAACCGGCCCTTATTTTCCGCAAAGGAAATTAAAACTCTGGAGAAAAAAAACGAAAAAGGATTCCCCCGAAGGATCAACCTTCGATATGATATTTATATTCTAAACAGTCAAGTCAAAAACATCTTATGCGACACATCTTCTTTAAAAATCTTAAATGGATTGCCGATGACCCGCTCCGGGCCCTTGTTGTATGCCTGCTTTTGACTTTTCTCGCCTACAGCAACAGCCTGGCCCATGACTTTATCATTGACGATTTCAGCTTTATCGTGGACTGGCCGTTGATTCAGGATCTGCGTAATTTCCCGGAATTTTTCGGCCCGCACAATCAGCCGCCGGGCGAAGAAGGCGTGTACTCCCCGCTTAAAACCCTCATGCACGCCCTCAATTACGCTCTCTGGGGCACGGATCCGCTGGGGCACCATCTGGTCGCTATCTTCGTTCTGCTGCTTTCCACTTTCTATGTTTACCGCCTCAGTTTCCTCGTCACGGCCAACCGGCTGATCGCGTTTCTCTCCGCCGTCTTTTTCGGCCTGCATCCCATTCACACGGAAACCGCCGCCACAAAAACCGGCAGCGTGGATACCACCGGGGTCCTTTTTTTATTCATCGCTTTCTTTTACTACCTCCGGGCCCGCCAGGCCTGCACACCCCAAACAGGTCCGGCCTCGTTCCTCTGGGGAAACCGGGATTATAAACTGGCGCTCTTATTTTCATGTTTGTCCACATTCCTGCATGAACTTTGCCTGATCATCCCCCTGCTCTGGGTTTTGTATGAACTCGCTTTTCCCCTGCCCCGGGACAAGGGAAGGATTCAACACGCCACGCTGCGCGTTCTTCCGTTCTTTATCATCACCGTCATTTATATCGCCATCAAATTCTGGCTCCTGAAAGACATTTCCCGGGGGGATTATCTGGGCGGCAGTTTTTATCTCACGATGCTCGTCATCCTGAAGGTGCAAGTCAAAAACTGCCTGATCATGTTTTTCCCGTTTACTCTGGCGGTAAAACACGTCATATCAAAAGGGATCTTTGCCGTGGACGTCTGGGACTTCGACCAGCAGGCGGTTCTGCAGCAATCTATCCTGGACCCCCAAGTCATCAGTTCCATCCTGTTTTTAGGGTTGATCGCTGCGGCAACGGTCTGGGCTTATAAAAACAACCGGCTGATTTTTTTCTGTATCGGCTGGTTCTATATCAGCGTTCTGCCGGCGGCCAACATCGTTCCCATAGAATCCTTTTTTGCGGAACGGTACCTCTACCCCGGCTCCTGGGCCTTTTGCTTACTCATCGCTTATGGCGTCTTCCTCGGGCTTGATCCCGAGAAAACCGCCCCTGTCCCCATTTTCGGACGGATGATGCCCCGGGGCCAGGTTCAGAACACGGCCATCGCCCTTCTTCTCATCATCACGACCTTCTATTTTGTGCGGACCTTTCTCCGGAACCGCGACTGGCGCACGCAATTGACCTTTTTCCAGGCGGAAGTGCGGGCCAACCCCCAAAGCGCCGATCTCTTCAACGGACTGGGGAAAGCGTATCTGCAAGACGGACAGCCCCACAAGGCCATAGAAGCTTTTCAACGCGCAGTGGCCATTCAACCTGAAATGCCGCTTTATTACTTCAGCCTGGCCGAGGCATACACGGCGCAAAAAAAATTTCCCCAGGCGGAAAAAATTTTACTTCAAGCCATTCACCTCGCCCCCAAATATGCTGAAGCTTATTTTAACCTGGCCATTATTAAAATTCTGCAAGGCGACATGAAAAGCGCGGAAGATTACGCGGCCCGATCCTTTAATCTGCTCCTGGAACAAGGACGCTGGGAAGACAGCCAGCAGTACAGGAAAGCCTTTTATGATTTCTCTTATCAAAATTTTATTGCTGATCCCGGGTCAAAAGAGGATGCTTCTTAGCAAACCATTGCCATTATGCAACCTGTTTCTTTACAGTCTGTTCTGAAGAATATAATCTGTCAGGCCTGCCCTAACGGATGTCACCTCAGCCTTTACGGCGAAAACATGGACTGTATAAAAATCACAGGGAATCAATGTCAAAAAGGCGTTGATTACGCTCTGCCTTTTCTCCAGGCCTTTGCCGGCCCCGGCTCTTCGGCTTGCCCCGGGTCCTTTCAGCCGGTTCAAATCACGGAGGGACGTTCACCTGCCCCCTCCCGGCAAATCCTGCAAGATGTCGCTACGCAATGGGGATTAGAAATAAAAGCCCTCCTTCCCGGCCTCGATATTGACGGGAGCCCGGAAAGGAGCCTCTTCCGGACTGTATTCGAAAATGCCGCCGGAGAGCGTTATATCCTGGAACAAATCCCGCCAGAATCCCTGGAAGCCAAGACACGGATGGCCAGCACCCTGGCCTATTTAAAACAACAAGGACTCAACAAAATCCAACCTTATCTCCCCGGGTGTCAAAACCGCTTCCTTCTAAAGCACGCGGGGCAATTCTGGCAAATCACGCCGTTTATCCCAGGAACCCCGTTAGACAGGCAACGCTACCTCTATGAAAAATGGCGGGGGGCCAAGCTGGCTGATTTTCTCATCGCGTTAAGGGACAAAAGCCTCGCGCTGCCGTTCTTTGACCCCAGGCAATTTTTTTCGCTCCCAGACTATATCAGACAGCTGTCTCAAAATATTCTTAAATATCATCCTTCCCTGGGCCTCTCCCTGGAGCCGGTTCTGATGTTTCTGGAAGAAAAATTCTTTCCCGTTTATGACACGTTTCCGGTTGCATTTTGTCATGGAGATTATCATCCCCTTAATATTATCTGGGGCGAGACTGACATTCAGGCCGTGATTGACTGGGAATTCGCCGGCTATAAGCCGGAACAATATGACACCGCAAATCTGATCGGGTGTATCGGCATAGAACACCCATCCGGCTTACAGGGAGAACTGGTTATTGAATTTATCCGACGGCTCCAAGCCGCCCGGTTCCTCCAAGACATCAGCTGGCATTATCTGGTTGAATTCATCCTTGCGGTCCGGTTCGCGTGGCTTTCGGAATGGCTCCGCAAGAAAGACTCTGACATGATTGAGATGGAAACCGTCTACATGAAACTCTTGGTGGAAGAAAAATCTGCTCTCAAGAAAGCGTGGTTGTAGCCAAGGACAGCCCCTCAGGATTCCCGACACACGCAAGACCATCAATAAGCCCGGGATGAATCCGGGGGAAACGGGAACGACTCTTCCGTCCAAATTTCAATGCCGCTGGACTTCAGCAAGGAGGCGGTGACGCCGTCGCCAGAGATAATTTTCCCGGAAAAACTTCCGTCATACACCTGTCCGCACCCACAGGACGGGCTCCGTTGTTTTAATAAAGCTTTTTTAATCCCCATAAGCCGCGCCATCTTCAAAACTTCCTGCGCTCCCCGCTGAAAAGCCTGCGTCACATCTGTCCCATCTTGGGCCACGACCCGCCGCCCCTGAATTTCCGAAGGAAGGCGGGGAGTTGGGAGCCCGCCCCATTGTTCCGGGCAAACCGGTATCACAATCTCCCGCCCCAGCAAAGACACCACCCCCTGATGCGGCTTGCTTTCGGCATCATACCGGCAACACACCCCCAATAAACAGGCACTGCAGAGCATCATAACACCCCCCTCTCTGAAACGGATTAAAAACCGGAACCCTTGGGACCGGCTCAAGTTCGGCCCGTTTCATCCCGGCCTTCAAGGCCGCTCCCAAAACAGAAGAAAAAAAAGACAGAACTCATTTTAAGAAGTTCTGTCTTTTTACCCGGATCTATAAAAGTTCAGGGTTAGATTTTAACTACATTCTTGGCTTGTTCGCCTTTAGGACCGTTAGCGATTTCAAATTCGACTTTCTGTCCTTCCTCCAAGGTCTTGTAGCCATTACCCTGTATTTCGCTGTGGTGCACAAATACATCTTCGCCAGATTCAGGAGTAATAAATCCGTAACCTTTTTGGTTGTTAAACCATTTGACTATTCCTTTTGCCATTACTCAGTGCCTCCTTTCGATAAAACTTGAGTAAATGATGGCATAACCTAAAAACAAAAACCGCAAGGTAAGCAACCTTCTACCTTGCGGTCTAAGATCTCTTTTCCTTGCTTTACTCGAGGGAAATTATGCACTATTTTTTCTGTTTTGTCAATTATTTATTATTTTATTCTTCCGCCCTCAAAAATCCCTCTCTTTATCGACGAGAATGAGTCAACAGACGGACCCGCGCGACACCCCCATCTTCCCGCTATTTCTAACGGGAAAAACACATAAGCAAACACAGCCTTAAGGATTTTCCATCTTTTGAAGGATGTTATTAATCGCGCAGACCAGCGGCCCAAAACGGTCATTCTTGCGCAGAAAAATAGGCCCCCTGCGTTGGCCGTTTAAATTTTCGTTCATTTCCCGAATGATCCTGTCATACGGGCCGACAATGCTGTGGGAAATCCGGTAGGCCAAGACTAAAATAAATATAATGACGGTGGGGATAACCAGAAAAAGCATCTGGGTAACCTTGCTGGCGGCCGGCACAATATGGTAAGCGATGGTTTCCGGGATACCGATTTGTTCCGCCGTCACGTAAAAAATAAAATAATACAGGGAAACCGAAACGATAATCGTTGGGATGATCGCGGCACCAAAAACCAGAAAAAAGATTTCTTTATGCATAGCATTGGCAAACATCCGTTTTCGCAAATGAAAATTTTTAGTCATTGGAGTACCCCACTTTCAGGTCTTTATAAAAAGTTTCCGCGCTGGACATGGAATTATCCGAATCCGTCATTAAAGCGATGGCCCCGACAGTCCGGGGAGGCCGCCGGCCAAAGGCCCGCTGGTAATCTTTATAAATATCACGTTCTTCTGGAACCCACCGGTCAAGGTTTTCCCGCCCCGACTCCACGACAACAAGTTTTATATTTTTTGAAAAAGGGCTGGGCAGGACAGTCCCTTCCGGATGGGCCTCGTCCCAAACATATTCCAGGCTTTGAATCCGGGAAATATTCCAACTCAAAAAAATCACATAAACCCGGGCCGCGTAATCGTCCTGTTCAACCCATCCGCCTTTGGTTGTATCCTTTATTTTTTTATCCGGAAAGGTCTTAACCCGCCATTGCCAGCTTATCATCGGGTAACGGCTGATATCCAGTTTAATCCTGTGAATTAATCCCGAGCTGGCGCTAAGGCTATGGGCCTGCAAAAATCCCTCCCCATGCCCGGTACTTTCGATGGAATAAAGGACCTTGCCCCGAAAGATTTTTTCCTGCCATTCCTCGAGGGCTCTCTGATCGCTGAAAGGGAACCTTTTAGGAAGATTATAAGCGCTGGCGTTTAAAAAGACCCCCAGCCCCAAAAGACCAGCCAACACACTTATACCGACCATTTTATCAAACTTTATTTTGCTCATAATCCCCTCCTCTCATCCAGAACTTTCAACAACAGCCGCTTCCGGTGACCCGTTATGAGGCGGCAAAGGATCATCGGATGAGATCCTGAATTGGTCCACCAGTGTCTTCAGGACGTTCGCCTGCAAAAAGATAACATTGGACAAATTCGCCAAGCCCTGGCAGGTATCCGAATTGGATTCCGTAACCGACGACACCTGCTCCACCGTCACCGCCTGCTGCTGAGTGGCTTCGGAAATAGATTGAATTTGCTGAGCGACTTTCGTCGTATTGTCCAGAATAGAGTGGAGATGCTCACCCGCGTTTTTTACCAAACAAACGCCCTCGATAACCTGCTTATTATTTTCCTGGATCAGCGCCCTGATCTGCTTGGCCGCCGAAGCGCTTCGTTCGGCGAGTTTCCGGACCTCATCCGCGACGACCGCAAACCCCCGGCCGTGAACCTGGGCGCGAGCCGCTTCAATGGCTGCGTTTAAAGCCAATAAATTAGTCTGTTCCGCGATCTCGGTAATGATGTTGACCGCCGCTGAAATCTGTTTGGAGCTTGCTTCAATCGCCCCCATCGCCTTAATCACCCGCTCCATATCATAGCCGACTTTCTGGGCTTCCTGCAAACTCTCCTGGGCCTTAGTATTCGCAGAGGATGCATTATCGGCGTTACTCTGGAAAGACGTAGATATCTGGGAATAACCGGCCGCCTGTTCCTCCGCCCCAACGGAAATCTGCTGCGTGTGCGACCGGATTTCTTCGGTAGAATCAACAAACTTTCGGGTCGTCAGTCTGATCTCCGTAATGATAGCCGATATCTTTGCCACAAAGGTGTTAAAACCTTCAATAACCCGGTCAAGGTCATCCTTCTTATCCCCGGACTTGGGGGCGGCTGGGATCCGCACCCATAAGTCCCCCGCCACAACCCTCTTAAAACTGTCAGCCAGCAGAGAAAGGCGGCGGAGGATCAGATCCCGGATCATGGTAAAAAGAAAAAAGCTGACCATGACCCCCTCCAGGAATAAGGCCAAAATCAACCCCAACAAAAGACGTTTTCTGGCCTGCAAAAACTTAAACTCCATATCTATAATGGTGTTTCGGTTCAGTCGAAGACAGACAGAGCCCAGGTTCCCCCCTTGATAGATAATCGGAGAACAGTATTCTTTGAAAAAAGACTGGCCTTCTTTCCCCGGGATATCTGTCAGTGGCTTCCCGTTCTTGTCAAAATACTTCACGAGGTCGATAGACGGGTCCTTCAAGGCCTCCTCGACATAAACGGTCAGCAAATCATAATCAAAATTCAAAATCGGAATAACAGCTGTGCGCGAAAAAAACTGCAAAAAATATTCTCCTCGTTTTTCCAGGCGGGCATAAGCATCCTGAACCATAATCTCTAACGTCACTTGCTGAATCATAAAAACAAATATCGCAAAAACAGCTATCCCCAAAAAAACAATACTGAGGGTTCGGCCAAGAAATTTTTCCAGGAATACCGAAATATTATTCTGAACAAACATCTTATCTTGAAACCTTTTTATAAAAAAACATTTTATAGACTGCGTTCTTTAAAAAAAATACAAAGAACTTTCCTTATTTAAAGGCTCCTTGACCCTGTCGCCAACCGTAGGATTCATAGCGTCCTTTCCCAAAAAGAAATAAAGAAGACATCAAAATCATCAATGATCTTGGCTCAGAAGATTTCTTCAGAAATAATTTTCTCTACCGGGACAGGGGATTCCCCCTTTTTCATATTCCGCAGGCAAATCCTCCCTGCTGATAAAAGGTACTTCGGGATACGC
>JAGOJP010000110.1 GCA_017995055.1 Candidatus Omnitrophota bacterium | reverse complement strand
GCTTTAAATTGCGGGCAGGGCATTATCACTCAAGCCATGCAACATGAGAGTTACGGGGCCTATATTATCGACGAGATGAAACGTTTCCAATCTCCCTCTGCCGCGGGGACCCCGCCGGGGGCCTCTCGGGGAGGAGACCGGGCATAAAACCATGAAAGTCGCCTTTATCAATGATTCCTGTGAACGGCTGGGTGTTGAATACATCTCGGCCGTTCTAAAACAGCATGGGCATACCGTTAAGCTTTTCGCCGATCCTCAACTGTTTAACGATGAAAACTTTACGATCGCGCCTTTAGCCGGTTTTTTTGATCAGCAGGAAGAACTTCTGGTGAGGGTCCGGGAGTTTCAGCCGGACCTGGTCGCATTTTCGGTCGTGACGGATTTCTACCAATGGGCCTGCCGCCTCGCCAGGCGTGTCAAGGCGGTGATGGATGTCCCGGTCCTGTTCGGAGGGATTCATGCGACATCGGTTCCCGAAAAGGTCCTGCAGCAGGATTGCGTGGATATGGTCTGCCGGGGAGAAGGGGAGTTCGCCCTCTTGGATCTCGTTAACAACATGGAGAAAGGCCGCAGGGATTATGCGATTCCTAACATTTGGTTTAAGAAAAACGGCGCAATTATCAGGAATGACGTGCGGCCCCTGATTGAGGATCTGGATGCACTGCCGTTTGCGGATAAAGATCTTTTTTATGAGGCCAGCCCTCATTTTTCTCGCTGCTATTTCCTGATGACCAACCGGGGCTGCGCGTATGCCTGCAGTTATTGCTGTAATTCATTTTTGAAAAAATTTTATCATGAGAAAGGCCGGTACCTGCGCTTCCGCAGCGCCGGGAACGTGATCCGGGAGTTGACCCTGGCCAAACAGAAATACGGCATAAAAATGGTCCGTATCCACGATGATGATTTCCTCACTCACGACGTACCCTGGTTTGAAGAGTTCGCGGAAGAATACTCCCGGCATATTCACGCCCCGTTCGCGTGCTTTACGCACCCCAATAGCGTGACGGGAACCAAAGCCCGCCTGCTGAAAAAGGCAGGGTGCCATGACATTGAGGTGGGGGTGCAATCCATCTCTTCGGAAACCCGGAATCGGATCCTGAACCGTCAGGTCTCAGACGAACAGTTGATCCGCTCGCTTCAAATACTAAAAGACGCGGGGATCCAAGTGATCACGGACAATATCCTGGGGCTTCCTCACCAGGGGCAGGAGGAACTCCTGGACCTCATTAAATTTTATAATAAAAACAGGATCATGAAAATTTATTGTTTCGGCTTCCGGAATTATCCGGCCACAGATATCGTCGAATATTCCAAAAACGAAAAACTGTTGAGCACGCAGGATGTCGAGAATCTGGAGAATGGGATTAATGTCAAAACCTTCATTCAAAGCGGGGATCATTTGAGCCGTGAAGACCGGCAACTGCAGACATTTTTTGCGTTTCTGCTGTATCTTCCGGAAAAGGTCAATGATTACATCCTTGAGAAAAAACTGTACCGTTATTTTATTCCGCTCCCGTATTATATCCTGGTTATTTTTTCTAATTGGCTGCGCATCCCTTACCGTTATAACTGGGCGCTGCATATCACCGTGTGCCGTTACCGGGTTTATGCCTATAAAACGATAAAAATCAAGTTTACTTCGGGCCTTAGGGCGTTTTTAAAAAAGTTCCGCCCTTCGGGCCTTGATACGGCGCGGGAAACGCCTGTGCAATGAAAAGAAACCCGTCCTCATGAAAACCTATTTTATAAGTGCGTCGACATTCTGTATGGAACGGATGCTGGACTGCCAGCAAATTTCCGATTATCTCAAGTTAAACGGCTGGCGCCCGGTGACGCGGGTTCATCAGGCCGGGCTGGTTATCATCAGCACCTGCTCTTTCGGGAGGGAAGAAGATGCGAGTTCCCTGGATTATATCCGTTATTTCTTGAAGAAGAAGTCTCCCCGGGCCCGTTTTCTGATAATGGGGTGCCTTTCGGTGATCAATCCCGGATTATTATCTCCTTACCAAGATATTCCCGTGCTTACCCCGACCACATTGTCCCGGATTGAAACCCTGGTTCCTCCGGAGCAGACCCGGTTCGCGGATGTCCCGGAACCCAATAAAATTTCAGCGGCGGAAGTTACGCACAGTGTGTTTTTAAAGAAAGCGTTAAGCCTCTGTTCCATAGTCCAACAAGGCCTCCGGGATTTTAAGCCTGGTCTAACGAGCTTCCGGCGTGGCGTGTCCGCGTTGAAAGGTGCGATTCGTTATATACCGGTCATGAAGGCGCACATCAATCCGTTTTTATCCTGCAACCGGAACGGCTTTTATTATTTAAGGTTATCCAAAGGCTGTCTGGGGAACTGCAGTTACTGCGCCAAAAAGCATTCGACAGGGACCTTGCATAGTAAACCCCCGGCTGCTATCCTTGATGAATTCCGCGCCGGGCTCAAGGCCGCGGAGAAACAGTTCTATTTATTAACGGAGGACGTCGGATGTTACGGGGCTGACCAGCACACGGATATCGTCTCCTTATTGAAAGACCTTTTTGAAGCCGGGGAGAGGCATGATTTCCGGGTGGTCCTGTCGAATTTTAACGCCCGTTGGTTCGTGCGGTATTATGAAGACCTGGAGCCGCTTTTGACCCGGAATCAGGAAAAAATCTTGTATCTGCAAATACCGATTCAGTCAGGCAGCACTCGCATCCTCGAATTCATGAGCCGGCATTACACCATTGAGGACGTGAGATCCCGGTTACTCACCTTAAAAAAGAACGCCCCGGCGATCGCGTTCACGACTGATATCATCGCCGGGTTCCCGGGAGAAACAGAGGACGACTTCGAATTAACCAAAAAATTTTTACAGGAAATACAGTTTAAACATGTTGATATTTTCGCTTATGAAAAACGCCCCGGGACCAAGGCGGAAAGGCTTCCCGGCGACGTTCCCCCGGCCGTGATTCGAGAACGCGTCCTGCAACTGGCCCGGCTTCAGAACCGTTATAACAAGGGGGCCATGGTTGCTAAAAAAATGCTGGATGTGACCCGGGAGAACCTGCAACGCTACCGGAATAAGTCTGTGACCCATACGCCATGACAAAACAAGGCCTGAAAATTGCTTTTGTGAATGATTCCTGCGAGCACCTGGGGGTTGAATATATTTCCGCCGTGCTGAAAGCCGCAGGGCATGACACCCGTCTCTTCGTTGACCCGCTTTTATTTGATGATGAATTTATCACTCTTAAGGGGCTCAACCGCCGCTTTGATTACACAAAAAAGATCGTGCGGGATCTGAAGGGTTATCAGCCGGATATAATCAGCCTGTCGGTCGTTTCAAGCTTCTATCCCTGGGCCAGCCGGATGGCCCAGGCCATAAAAATGGAAATGGATGTGCCTGTGATCATGGGAGGTATTCATCCGACATCCGTCCCTGAAAGGGTTATCCTGAACGACGCCGTGGATATGATCTGCCTGGGGGAAGGGGAGGCCCCGATGCTCGAACTGGTCAACAGCATGGCCCGAAGGAGTCTTGACAGCACTATAAAAAATATTTGGTTTAAAAAAAATGGGCAGATCATACGAAATCCTTTACGGCCGCTTATGGATGATTTAGACGCTCTTCCGTTTCCCGATAAAGACCTTTATTATTCTGTCAGCCCGCATTTTTCAAAAAGTTATTATATCGCGACTAGCCGGGGCTGCCCTCACGCCTGCAGTTATTGCTGTAATTCTTATTTGCACTCTTTGTACAAAGGGCTGGGGGCGCCGCGGCGGTCGAGGAGCGTCCACAAAGTTATTGAAGAATTGATTTGGGCTAAAAAGCGTTACCGGATCGATCCGGTTTTCTTTCTGGATGATTGTTTCGGGACCGACCTTGTGTGGCTAAAACAATTTGCCGCGGAGTACCGGGAAAAAGTCGGCATTAAATTTTACTGCATGATGTTCCCCAGCCCTCATATGGAAGAGGCGGTGGAATACCTCTCGCAGGCCGGATGCGGCGAAATCGAGATAGGGGTGCAGTCCTGGGATGAAGACGTGAGGCGCGGGATATTCAACCGGCGCGTTTCGAACGACACGATGATTCGGACGATGAAACTAATCAAAAAGGCGAACATCAACCTTGTGACAGGCGATATCCTCGGCTATCCCGGGCAGAAAGAGGAGCATATTTTAAAGACCGCGGAAATTTACACAGACATAAAACCCAGCCGGACGTACGCTTTTATCCTGAAATATTTTCCAAAAACCCAAATCACGGAACAGGCGCTGCAGGACGGATGTTTAAATCCGGCTGACTACGAAAAAATACTGGACGGCCATTACGGTAAATTCTTATCAAAAGACGGCTCTATGACAGAACAGGATGTTATGCAGTATTTGCTTCTGTTTTTGCTGGTGCGTATTTTACCGGCTCGATGGGCCAAGACAGTGATCCGGAAAAGGTTTTATAAGCGCTTCCCGGTCTTGTTCACGCCGGCCGTAATTTCGATCCTGAATAATTTTTCGACATCCACTTTTGAATCGCAAGTGAACCGGAAAAGCGCTCTGGCGCGGTATACTTTTTTTATGAAACAGTTGTTTTTTAAACCTAAAGCAGGGCCGCGATGAAAATCGCCTTTATTAACGATTCATCCCAACAGTTGGGGATACAATATATTTCGGCTGTCCTTAAACAGCACGGCCATGAAGTTAAATTGTTCATGGATCCCCAGTTGTTCGATGATGATGTGATCCGTGTCCCCCGATTGAGCCGCTGGCTTGATTCTAAGCAGGAACTTGTCCGGCGTTTGAAAGCCTATCAGCCCGGCCTGATAGGCATTTCTGTGGTGACGGATTTTTACCAGTGGGCCCACCGGATCGCCACGATGATCAAGGAAGAAATGGATGTCCCGATTATCGCCGGCGGAATCCACCCGACGTCTGTCCCGGAAAGGGTCCTGAAAAACGATTGTTTTGACATGGTGTGCCTGGGGGAAGGAGAGTTCCCTTTATTGGAACTGGCCGACAGCATGCAGAAGGGAGCGCCTGATGACACGATCCGGAATATCTGGTTTAAGCGGGACGGTAAAATCATCAGAAACGAACTCCGGCCGCTTATTGATGACCTGGACGCCTTGCCTCTTCCGGATACGGATTTATATTATTCCGTCAGCCCTCATTTTAAGCGAACCGGGCTTTACGTCACCATGACTTCGCGTGGCTGTCCGAACGCCTGCAGTTACTGCTGTTTTTCTTACCTGCAGGAGCTTTACAAAGGGAAAGGGAAGAGAATCCGGCAGCGCAGCGTCGAAAATGTCATGAACGAACTGAGGACCAACAAGGAAAAATATAAGATTAAATTTGTCGCATTTATGGACAACTGTTTTGGGTATAACCAGAAGTGGCTGCGCGAGTTCGCGCCTGTCTATCAGGCGGACATCGGAATTAAATTCTGGTGCATCATGCATCCCAGGGATGTCACGGAAGAGACCCTGAAGCACTTGAAGCGGGCCGGGTGCCATACCATTGACATGGGGGTGCAATCGTGGAATGAGCGCGTCCGCAAAGAGGTCCTGCGCCGGGACGTTGGCAATGACACGATGGCCCGCGCGATCCAGCTGGTCAAAAATGCGGGGATTGAAATCATGACTGATAGCATTTTTGACCTTCCCGGGCAAACGGAAGACGACATCCTGGAAAGCGCCCGCCGTTACGCGGAAATCCGGCCCAAGAGAATCTATTTTTATATGCTCCGGCATTATCCCAACACCCTGATTACCCGGCTGGCGAAGCAGGATAACCTCCTGACCTCATCCCGGTACGAAGAAGTGATGGACGGGGTGAACGTCACGTCTTTTACCATCGGAGGCGATAAAGTCAACACGGACATGATCCGGTTTCAGATCCTGTTTTATCTGATTGATTTGATCCCCAAACGGATGAGCTTGTTTATCATCCGCAAGAGACTGCACCGGTATTTCCCCCTGATGTTCGGCCCCGCCATGATCGTGATCCTGCGTAATTTGCTGGCCTTTGACATGAACGCCCGGCTTCAGCGCGCCTGGGCCTTTAACCGTTACGCGCATTTTATCTGGGAGAAAATCCGTCCCGCCCGAAAATGCCGGGGACATCGGCCATGAAGATCGCGTTTGTCAATGATTGCGTCGAGAGGATGGGGGTTGAATATATTTCAGGGCTCCTGAAGGCCCATGGCCATCAGGTGGAACTTTTTGTCGACCCCCAGCTTTTTAATAATGTGTATGTGCACATCAGCCGCCTGAGCCGGTATTTTGATTCCACGGAAAAAATTATTCACGGACTCATGATGTACCGCCCGGATCTGATCGGATTTTCCGTAGACACGGAATCTTATCAATGGGCGTCCCGTCTGGCCCAGCGCATTAAGGAGCGCATGGAAACCCCCATTATTTTCGGCGGGATCCATCCGACATCCGTGCCGGAGCGGGTTATTTTAAATGCCGGTGTAGATATCCTTTGTGTCGGTGAAGGGGAATACCCCACGCTGGAACTGGTTAACAGCATGGCCCGGGGCGGGGTGGATACATCCATAAAAAATTTGTGGTTTAAAACGAACGGCCGGATTATCAAGAATTCCTTACGGCCTCTTTTAGCCGACCTGGACACCCTTCCAGTCGCTGATCACGCCCTTTTTTATGACCATTACCCCTATTTCCGCAAAGGATACAGCACGATCGCTTCGCGCGGCTGCCCTTACGCCTGCAGCTACTGCGGGCACGCCTATCTACGGCAGTTGTATCAAAACAACAGGGCCTATTTCCGTCACCGCAGCGTCGAAAACCTGATGAATGAATTAACGCCGCGCCTAACGCAGTATAAAATCGATATCATCACTTTTTTTGACGACAATTTCGGTTCTGATCCGGAATGGCTGGAGAAGTTTTCCACCCGGTACGCCAGGGACATCAAAAGACCGTTTACCGTGACCGCCCGCCCGGAAATGATTTCCCGTGATTATGTCCGCCTCTTAAAACAGGCCGGGTGCTGTTCCGTGACCCTGGGCGTTCAAACCTGGGATGACGCTATTCGAAAAGAGTGGTTTAACCGGGATGTAAACCCGGAGGTGATGCTGAAGGCCATGCGGCTCATCAAGGAGGCGAAGATGGAACTGATTTGTGATAACATATTCGGCGTTCCCGTTGAAAACGACGAACGTTATATCCAGTCGTTGCTGCCCTATGCCGATATTAAACCCGACCGGGTCCTGTTCAACCAGCTGAAATATTTCCCGCGGGTGCCGATCACGGAAAAGGCCCGTGAAAAAAACTTCATTTCGGCGCAACGGTATGACGCCATTATGGATGGCCAGGATCAGAAAGGGATTTTCCTGGGGCCGTCTGCCGCGAGCCGTGGGGACCGTAGACAGCTGATTCAGAAAAAACTTTTTTTATATTCATTGGATTGGTTGCCAAAAACATGGACGCG
>JAGOJP010000109.1 GCA_017995055.1 Candidatus Omnitrophota bacterium | reverse complement strand
AAAAGAGAACCGCGGCCGGCAAAAACAGCCGGAAAAAAACATGATAAGATTCCAGTTTCCCGGGCAGTTTTGCGGAAGAACGGGCCCAGCCGCTGTTATGGGGCCCTTCATATTCCTGGCGCATATCTCTCCTCCTGTTAGCGGTTGATGAAAAAATCAGATGACTGGGCAATAACGCCTCTAGCGTAGCAAAAAACCGCTCGTTCAGCAACTCTTACGTCATTCTTTAGCCGTTGCCCTTAATTTCATTTTAAAAGCAGATCCCTCCGGGTTCAATCAAAAGGACTGACTCCGGGATCCCCTTTCCGTCCATTCATATTGATCGGCTGAGGGAAAATCGGCACAGATTTTGTGGGAGGAATCTAGGCCTTGGCGTCAGAAGACCGGTCCTGTTTTAAATACGCCATAGACTGCGCCAACGCCAGGACAACGCCGTTTTGGTCCGTCACGGTAATCTGATAAGTCCCTAAACGGCGGCTGCGGGAAATCAATTTGGCCTCGGCGAATAACTCATCACCGGCGCGCGCGGCTTTAATAAAATGAATGCTGGCGTTAACCGCCAGGCCGGACTCAGACGGGGAATTGGCAGCCAAGGCAAAGGCATAATCCGCCAAAGAAAAAATAACGCCGCCATGGACAAGGCCGGCGCCGTTTAAAAAATACGGCTTAAAAACAAGGCGGACCTTCGCGTGCCCTTCCTGCCAGGACACGGTTTCAATCTCCAAATGTTTCGCGAATTGGTCGCGCGACGCAGGGCTCTCTGAAGGCACGGGCGATTCTCCTTTGTTATAATCCTTGAATATCTTTTTTCCCTAAAACACGGACATGATTCTTTGTTAAGGTGGCGATCGCCTTATCCAAATCGTCAAACCGGAAAACCACAACGGCCTTATCCGTGTTTTTTTCGACGAAAGCGTACATATATTCCACGTTGATATCGTATTCATCCAGGATCTTTAAAACCGCCGCCAGGCCGCCGGGATGATCATTAACTTCGACAGCAACGATATCCGTAATCGACGCGACCAGGCCATGCTCTTTCAACACTTCAACGGCCCGGCCGGGGTCGCTCACCACCATACGCAGCACCCCGAACTCCCCGCTTTCCGCTATAATCAAGGCCTTAATATCAATACCGGCCCCGCCCAGCGCGGAGGCCACGTCATAAAGCCGCCCTTTCTTATTCTCTAAAAATACCGAAAGTTGGGTAATCTTCATACACCCCTCCTTTACAACGGCCTCTTGTCAACGACCCGTTTAGATTTCCCTTCACTCCGTTCAATCGTCTTGGGTTCGACCAAATGGACCTCGGCTCTGATCCCCAGGACAGATTCAATTTCTTTGGCCACGCGCTGTTTGAAACTCTGAAGCTCCTTCACCTCATCGGAAAAAAAGGACTCTTCCAATTCGACCAAGACGTCCAGCGTGTCCAAACCATTCGCCCCCCGCTCAACCACCAGTTGATAATGCGGCTGTGTCCCTTCTATGGCCAGAAGGACCTCCTCGACTTGAGACGGGAAAACATTAATGCCCCGGACGACAATCATATCATCCGTCCGCCCCAGCACCTTGCTGATACGGGGCGATGTCCGGCCGCAAGGACAGGGGGCGTAGTCAATGGTCACAATGTCCCTCGTCCGGTAGCGGAATAACGGCATGCCGGTTTTCGTGAAGGGCGTCACAACCAGTTCTCCCGGGCACCCGGGGGGAAGAGATTCCCGCGTCTGGGGGTCTATGACCTCGGGATAAAAGACGTCCGACGGGACATGAAGCCCTTTCTTCACATGGCATTCACAGGCGACCCCCGGCCCGATAATTTCCGACAAACCGTAAATATCAATCGCGCTGAGGGCCCACCGGCGTTCAATCTCCTTGCGCATCGCCTCACTCCACGGTTCAGCCCCAAAAATGCCGATCTCCCAACTGCTCTCCCGCAAACTGAGGCCCAGTTCCTTCGCCGTTTCCGCCATATACAACGCGTAAGACGGCGTGCAGGCCAAAATCCTCGGCTTAAAATCATTCATGATCTTCAACTGGCGCTTGGTCTGGCCGGAGGAACAGGGGATAACCGTTAACCCGAGTTTGAGACTCCCGTAATGAAGCCCCAGACCTCCGGTAAACAGGCCGTACCCGTAAGCCACCTGGATCATATCCCCGGGCAAAGCGCCGGCGCAGCATAAGGAGCGCGCGATCACCTCCGCCCACAGATCAATATCCGCCTGGGAATAACCAACCACCGTCGGATTGCCCGTTGTGCCGCTGGACACATGAATTTCCCGGATCGCCGGCATTTCAGAAAAAAAACCGAACGGGTAATAATCCCGCAGATCATCTTTCACCGTAAACGGCAATTTCACAATATCTTCAATAGACCGGATATCCTGAGGAGAAACACCGAGCTCTTTCATCTTTTTCTGATAGAAGGCCGACCTGCCGTAGACCTCTTTGACAAAAGTCTTCAAACGTCCGCCTTGAAGCTCTTTCAGCGATTTTTCCTCCAGGCATTCCGCGTTTTTATTGAAAATCATGCCGGCCTCCTTCTTCCCGCCCCTGCAGAAAAAACATCCTGTTTTGCTGTTGCTCTTTCTTGAATTTTTTATCCAGTGTGTCCAGCCAGCTCTGTTCAGAGATCGGTAAAAAAGACGATAAAACACCCATCATATAGGTATTCAGGAACAATTTCCCTTCCCCTACCGCTTTATGCGCTTTTTCCAGATAAGGCGTCACATCAATCCCCGAAGGCTTCAGTTGTTCCTGAAGCCGCGGATGTTCCGTTTCATGCAGGCAGACAAGCGCGTCGCAATCGCCCGCCAACGGCAGCGGCGATTCGACCTTTTCCCCGAAACGGACATACGACTCAACCGACCCCCCGCGCTGGGCCATCCCCTTCACCTCTGATTTCTTGACATGATAACCATCGGCCATCGCGGCCAGGGCGCACACCTCAGCGGCGGTCAGCACCCCCTGCCCGCCGATCCCGCACAACACCACATTCACTGTTTTAGGGGCGTTTTCCATTACTCTCCTCTGGGGACGATGGCATTAAATTTACAGACCTTAAGACACAGGCCGCATCCCACGCACAAGGTTTCACTAATGCTGACCGCTCCGTCGGATCCTGCGATAATCGCCGGACAATCCAGCAGCAGGCATTGACGGCATCTCCTGCATTGACGGCTGTCGATCACGACGGCCGGGCCGCGCGACCGGTCGATCATCTTGCAGGGATGGCGCGCGATGATCACAGACAGGGCTTTCTGCTGCAGCCGTTCCTGAAGCAGGGACTGAAATTTTTCTACCTCATAGGGATCGACCACATCCACATAGTCGGCGCCGGCGGCGGAGCACAGTCTTTCAAGCGATAATTTTTTGGTGACCTTTCCCTGCAGGGTGACCCCGGTCGCCGGGTTCTGCTGGCCGCCGGTCATGGCCGTGATCGAATTATCCATGATCACGATCACGCCTTGGGCGCCGTTGTAAGCGGCGCTCATCAGCCCATTGATACCGGTATGGATAAACGTCGAATCCCCGATCACCGCCACAACGGGCTTGTCCGCCTGCATTTTCCCCACGCCTTCAAAAAACGGGATGCTGGCGCCCATGCAAATCTGCGTGTGCAGCGCGGCCAGCGGCTCAAGGGCTCCCAGCGTGTAGCACCCGATATCGCCGGTCACATAAACGCCGGCCTTTTTTAAAGAGAAAAATGCCGGGCGGTGAGGGCATCCCGGACAAAGCAGCGGACGGCGCGCCTTTTGCGCGGCCACGGCCCGATCCTTTCCCGCAACGATATCCTTGACGGCCTGCGGACTGAGTTCGCCGCAACGCCACGACGCTTTCTTACCGGTGACAGCGATCCCCTCCTGTTGGAGGATTTCCTCCATAAAAGGCTCCAGCTCTTCAACCACATAAAGCTTTTCGACCTGACGGGCGAAGTCCCGAGCTTTACGGACGGGGAAAGGGAACGGCATCCCCAGCGTCAGGTAAGACGCCTCCGGAAAGACCTCTTTGACATATAAAGCCGCCACACCGCTGACAATGAACCCGGCCTTGCGGTCCTTAAGTTCAATCCGGTTCAGCGGGGTTGTTTCAGAAAATTCCTGCAAAGCCGACAGGCGCTTTTCCAAGTCGAGATGCCGGGGCCGGGCGTGCGCGGGGATCATGACGTATTTTTCAGGATCCTTCACGAGGACTCGCGCGACCGGTTCGCTTCCAGGCGTGACATAAAAAGATTCCTTCGTGTGAGAAATCCGTGTTGTCAGACGAAGCAACACCGGGATATCAAACGGCTCGCTCACACGAAAGGCCTCCTGAATATACCTATACGCTTCGGACGGGCTGCTCGGTTCAATCAGGGGGACCTTCGCGTACAGGGCCGCTCGGCGCGTGTCCTGTTCATTCTGGGAAGAATGCATACCCGGGTCATCCGCGACCACAGCCACAAACCCGGCATTAACGCCGCTGTAAGCCGTTGTCATCAGGGAATCCATCGCCACGTTAAGCCCGACATGCTTGCACGCCGTCAACGCACGCTTCCCGGCGAGACTGGCGCCAAAAGCCGCCTCATACGCGACTTTCTCATTCACCGCCCACTGCGCTTCCAGGCCGGCAAATGTTCCCAGCGTTTCTAAAATTTCGGTCGATGGCGTGCCGGGATACGCGGAGGCGAATCTAACGCCGGCCGCCCTGGCTCCCCAAGCGATCGCTTCATTTCCGGATAAAAAAACCTGATTCTGTTTCTCTGGGTTGTTCATATGCAAAATAATCTCAAAATTAAAGTTTTATTATAACGGTTTACCTCAAACGGGTAAACAAAAAATACCCCCTCGCATTATACAGCCGTCTCAGGAAAATTCCCGAAAATCTGTCTATGGCAATCCGGGAAGGCTAGGTCTGAGGAACCGGCGGGCGCCCCGACAGAATGAGTTCACCCTCGTCTTCTAAAGCAGCGACAGCCTCTCTCCGCCAGCGCGCATAGCTGTCCTCCGGGGAACTCCCTGTTTTCGCGTTCTGGGTTCTCTGGACCTTAAGCACCATCTCCAGGAGAGGGATCATCCGGTTGATTTTTCCGTGCCTGATCAAGAAACTCCATAAGGGGTCGAACTTTTTCCACCCCCCGGTGTAAGCGACGTGTTTAAGCGTGTGCGGCAGGGAATGGTGGGTCAAAGCGGCTTTAAGAATGGAACTCCATTTAAAATATTTATAATACGCCTTCAGAAAATTTCTCTCCAGGTCTTCCGGGCTCATCTTGGCCGGCTGAAAAACCGCGTGTTTGGTGTCATAAAGAGACCAATTGTTATGGATAATCCGGTTCTGCCTGACGAGATTCGCGTAAAGGGCCGTTCCCGGATACGGAGTGAGAATATGCAAAGAGGCTGTTTCAATGCCATTTTCAATCGCCCAATCAATAGTCCGGTCAAAGACCGAAAGGTCATCGTGATCCATCCCGAAGACAAAGCTCGCATTGACCATCACACCCAGCGCATGAAGCCTCCGGATGGCCTCTTTATAATCCTGATGTAAATTTTGCCCCTTGTTATAGTTTTTGAGGTTGGCTTCGGAAAGGGTTTCAAATCCGATGAACAGGCTGCGTAACCCGGCCGCCACCGCCTTTTCCAGCAGCGTTTCGTTCAAGACCGCCTGAACCGTCCCTGCGGCCTGCCACACCCGGTTCATCGGCCTCATACCGTCAAACAGTTCGGCCGCGAATCTGGGATCGGCAAACAAATTATCATCCAGGAAATACACGTGCCTCCATTGGAACTGTTCAATCTCGTCCAACGCGTCCCGCACCCGCATAGTGTAGAAAGATTTCCCGCCTTTAAAAAAAGAATCCTTGTAGCAGAAATCGCAATGGTGCGGGCATCCGCGGGAGACGACAATGGAATTGGGCGCCAGATAAAGGTCATACCGGATCAGGTCCCGGCGGATTCGCGGCATTCCCGCCATGGTGCGGACCCGGGACTTATACATTTTTTGAGGATGCCCGGCCCGGAAATCATTTAAAAATTGAGGCCAGGTGTCCTCCCCCGGCCCCAAACAGACCGTGTCGGCGTGCTGCAAGGCTTCTTCCGGAAGCGCCGTAGGATGAAGGCCGCCCATAATGACATAAACGCCGCGGGCACGATAAGCGTCAGCAATTTTGTAAGCCCTGAAGGCATTGGTGATGTAAACCTGAATGACAACCAGGTCGGGCTGATCATCCAGGCTTAAGGTTTGAACGTGTTCATCGACTATGATGATATCGTCGTCTTCTCTTAAATATCCGGCCAAAGTGGCCAACCCTAAAGGAGGAAACCGGGAATAGGCAAGATTATTCTGTGCGCTTTGATTATCAATAAGAGACGGCAGGATCATTTTCACGTTCATGAAGGACCTCCTTTTAAAGTAGATTAACAAAATGGCGCCATACTGTATTAGTAGTGTAATACACTAATACACAAAAGTCAAGAGTACGGAAAAAAACACGCCATCCCAAGACGCTGCCCGAACACATAAACTCATGTTATTAATAAGGTTACAATTAGGAACTAGCAGGAAAGATTACTTCTATTGAGGCCCCGCCCAAGCAAAGGAACTGCGGATTCATCCCCCTCACGGCTGTTTAAAACTATCACGCGTGGCTATAAGGTTTACGTTTAAATCCAGAAAATTTTTGCAAATACTGTCTCCGGCCCGCACGTCTTTATCGACCCGGATCGCTTTGATTTCTTCCATTGCTTCCAAAATTTTCCCTTTCGGGATCGGGTTATCGGTTCTGACCGGGATCATTTTTAACGTGAGCCCTTCGGCTAAAACGCTCGATGTCAGGACGCGCTGCGGGTTCTCGATTTCCGCAAACGCATAGGCCTCTCCCCGGGGGCAACTGTGCCCGCTCACGGACACCACCTTACCCTCTTTGCACGCGACAGACAGCACACAGCCTTTCGGACATTCAATGCATATTAACTTTTTATTCATGGTGTCGCCCCTAAATACTTCGCGGCCTGCCGGCCCGCCTCCGCGCTGTCCCGCGAGACCGCATCAACAAGATCATAAATTTTAAACGCGTTCCCGCAGACAAAAATCCCGGGGATCGAGGTGGCGTTGAGGGCCTTTGCCTGCGGCGTGTTCGTCTTCTTGTCGATGGCCACGCCCGCCATTTCGATCAATTCATTTTCGGGGATAAGCCCCACGGAAACCAAAAGCGTGTCACAGCCGATATCAAATTGCGATGCCGGGATCGCCTCCAGGTTCTCGTCCACTTTCACAACGCTGACCTTCTCAATTCTCCGATTCCCGTGTATCTTCGCGATTTTGTGACGGTAATAAACCGGGATATTAAAATCCTCAATGCACTGAACGAGATTGCGGATCAGCCCCCGGGTTTCTTTCTGAATCTCAATCACCGCCTTGACCGCGGCCCCTTCCAGGACAAAACGCCGCGCCATGATGAGGCCGATGTCCCCGGAGCCGACGATAACGACGTCCTTACCCGGCAGAAGCCC
>JAGOJP010000108.1 GCA_017995055.1 Candidatus Omnitrophota bacterium | reverse complement strand
ATCGTATCCAATCCTGGAGAACGGCTTTATATAGAAGATTTGGATTCGATTCCTTCCCGGCGTATGATCTGATTCCTCGCCCCGCCTATTGGAAACATCAATCGTTTTCTTCCATCATTAAAAATCGGTATGCCTCGTTGTTCAGCAGCCGGGGGTGCCCGTATAATTGTATTTACTGTCATCGTATTTTTGGGCAAAAATTCCGTTTTCATTCCGTGGGCCGGATTATCGAAGAAATAGAATATCTACAACAGATGTATGACATCAATGACGTGGAATTCCTGGATGACATTTTTAATCTGAACCATAACCGGGTTTTTGAATTTTGTGATTTATTAAAGAGGAAGAATATGCGTCTTAAGCTTTCTTTTCCCAACGGTGTTCGTACTGATATATTGACGGAAGAGGAATTGTGCGCCTTGGTGGAGGCGGGGCTTTATTTCTGTAGTTTTTCCCTGGAGAGCGGTTCCCCGCGGATTCAAAAACTGATCGGGAAGAACTTGGATGTTGAAAAGTTCCTCAAAAATGTTGAACTGGCTGTATCGTATGGGGTCTTCTGCAATGGTTATTCCATGCTGGGCTTCCCCACCGAAACAGAACCTGAAATCCGACAGACAATTGATGTCGTCTGCCATTCGTCTCTGCACACAACATCTTTTTTCACCGTGACCCCATTCCCCAATACCGATGTCTACCGCCGTGTCCTGCACGCCACCCCGGAGAAACTTTCGGGGATTCGCTATGATGATATGGAATATGCGACTATCCACTGCAATCTGTCCGATGTCCCGGATGAAATTTTATTTTCCTGTCAGCGCCAGGCCCACCGGAGATTTTATTTAAACCCAAGACGGGTATTCCGTATCCTGAGGGATTATCCTTCCCCCGGCTCTTTACCGTTTATCCTGCCAGTATTGGTGAGTCGGTTGACCAAGGGGTTGCTCGTCCCTTAGCCCGGGGCATTTCTCCTTCAATCAAGCATAAAGAGTTATGAAATTTTAGACATGTTGGGGACAGCCCTGTTTAAATATCACGACATGTTGAATTTTCTAAATAGAATTTATGAATATTATATAAAAACTATCTCAAAACTTCTTATAACAGATAATCCTGTTTTAGATATAACGGATTACGTAATTTTGAAAGAAGGGACGCCTGATCCGGTCGGGGAATTTATTCTAGGTGCCAGGCCGTATCATTGTTGCTGATACATCCCCGGAAATCGTCAGCTTCAACCCGGACGACCCGTAGACTGTCCCCTTCATCCCAGGTTCGGTACCCGCGTTGACAGACAATGTGCAAAATGGATCCGTAAATGGAGAGTGTGAAATGAATCGACAAGGCGTCTGATTGGATTCGGTTTTCGAGGAAACGTGAGATCCGGACCGTCATCTTCGCGGCATCCCGGGGCCAGGCCTGTTTGGCGTAATATTCATGGACCCCGTCTAAGCAGATATCCAGGTCATGAGTCATCTCTAGGGATTCCAAGACGGCAAGCCCGTGTTTTTCCCAGGCCTGAAGAAATTTCCCTTTTTCATCGGCCTTTTTAAAATATTCAATGAAATTAATTTTTTTGAAGGGGAACATGAAAAAATTTTATGGTTCGGATATAATTTCCATTGCGATTATCTTTGTTTTCATTAATAATCAATGATACCATAGTCCTGTTTTTGGCTGTAGTTTTTTAATAGAAGATCAACACGGTGTTGCCCGTAAGTTTAAAGCTGCTTATGAGGAAGGCGTTAAGGCCGCCGTGGGGCAAAGGGGGCAACACGCCGTCCGGATTTTTAATGCTGTCTTTAACCATGTCGTGAGCGGTTAACAAGGGAGGGGATGATGTTCGAACACAAGGCGTCTCGTGAGCAAAACGAAAAGGATGTGAAACTGGCCCGGACCCGTTTCCCGAAACTGAAATTTACAGTCTTGAAGAATGACGATGGATTTTGTTATCACCATTATAAAGTGGGGGATGAGTTTATCCTGGATGATTTTACTCATGCGCCGGAGCATTTCTGCCTGGCGATCGCGCATGCGGCGTTTCCCTGTATGCACACCCTGACCTTTGGCGGCCGGTTCCCGTTTATGCAAAACACCGCGTCTTTGTGCACGACCTGTCCCGACGGCGGCAAGATGGCTTTCAAGGTCGAGGTGCTCGATGAAAACGGCCGGGTTGTTGTGGACCCGCAAAAGGAGACGCCCAAGGGCCCGAATCCTAAAAAGATGCTCATTGAAGTGGAGTATAGCGATAATACGTGTTCGTACGGCTATAAGGTCGGGGACACATGGGAGGTCAAGGGATTACAGACGCCCCTCGGGATGTGCGGTGCGGCGTACCATTTATTGTTCCCGGTTTTATTTGAGATGAATTTTGGCGCGAAATTTAGTTTTGAGAAAAATCCTAATTGTAAGACCGGGATTACGTGCCCGGACGGCGGGAAAGTGAAGTTTAAAGTGACCCGGCTGGATGATAACGAAAATAAACATTGAAGAGGCCGGGTTTTAAAAACATTGCGCAACAAATAGATTGTTAAGAGGAGGCAACGATGGATATATTTAAACTTAGAAAAGCGCTGTTGGTTTCGCGTGTGTGTGAAATTCTGTATCCCATCGTGGCGTTGGGAGGGATCATCGCCCTGGTCCTATTGGCGGACTTTTCGTTCACGGATCAGGCCCCGCTTATTATTCTTGGATTACTGGGCTGGTTGGGTTATGAAATATTCCGCTTTGTGAAAGCCCTGAAATTTCGAGTGATCCTGCAGCCCGAGGGCGTGCGGATCCGGAACAATCCATTGGTGCCTTGGAATCATATTCAGAAAGCCAAGTTGAACGGATTGCGGTTCGGCATGGATCCGGTGATTATCCTTTACACGATGGATGGAACGCAGTTAAAGATTCCGGCGGCTATTGAGGGATTGCCGTATATCAGTGCCGCGGTTGAAAAAAATGTTAGTAACATTGAAAAGGAGACGACCTGATTTGGACGATTTTTTAGAAATGATGGCCATGCAGGCTGTCTTAATCGCCGTCGGCGTGGTGATCGGCCTGATTTTTTACGGCGTCCGCGCCTTTATGGATACAAAAAACATGCCGGATGACCTGACCCGGGAGGCGGTAGTTGAAGAAATCCGCCAAATGAATGATCAGGGTTTGAATTACAAAGAAAAGCTGGCGCTCATTCAAAAGAAAGGCTTCCGTCGTAATGTGGCTGATCAACTGCTGGCGGAAGCAATGCGCCGCCATAAAGATCACCGGTAGGCCGCAGTTATCCCGAGGTTGAATTTGAAATCATTTTTTAATAAAAACGCTTATTCCCCCGTGATATCCGCTGAGAAAACGTATGCCCCCATCTAAAAATCCTGTTATAAAATCGCAGCCTAATTCGGTGACGCCGGAAAAAACCCGGCATCACGCCGAAATTTTGTCCAATCGCGTGCTGAAACGCTATCAGCATATGCGAAAGCGTTTCGCCCGGCAGAATATTGAATGTTTCCGGCTTTACGATTGGGATATCCCGGAGGTGCGGGCGGTGGTCGACTGGTACGCCGGCCACCTGGTCGTGGGAGAATATGTGCGCTGGCAGACCGGACCGCAATGGCTTCCCCAAATGGCCGCGGCTGTGGCCGCGGTTTTGGGGGTTCCTTCTGAAAATGTGCACCTGAAGCGCCGCCGTACCGGCGGGGAGGACGGACAGCCGCGTTACAAAAAAACGGGCCGGGAGAAAGCGTGCATCCAGGTGCGGGAAAGAGATCTGCGTTTCCTGGTCGATTTGGATGGCTTTCTGGATACCGGGCTTTTTCCCGATCACCGGGATACCCGTATGATGATAAGGGAATGCGCCGCCGGGAAAGATTTTTTGAACCTGTATGGTTATACCGGGACTTTTAGTTGCGCGGCAGCCCTGGGCGGGGCGAAAAGTACGGTCACCGTGGACCGCTCCGCCACGTATCTCAAATGGGCACGGGACAATTTTGAGTTGAACGGCCTTTGGGGCTCGCAGCATTCTTTGGTCCAATCCGATGTGGGGGCGTACCTCGATAAAGTCATCCGTTCCGGCCGGCGTTTTACGCTCGCTTTTGTAGATCCACCGTCATTTTTCCGGGACCGCCGTCGCGGGCAGGCTTTTGATATTAACCGGGAACACCCCGCCTTGCTGGAAAAGGTTGTCCGGGTCCTGGCCCCGGGGGCTTTGCTTTTTTTTTCAACGAATCACCAGCGGTTTACCCCCCGCTTAGACGACCTTCCCGTGAAAGATTTGAAAGAATTGACCCCCCAAACGATCCCGGAGGATTACCGGAACCGCTGTGTTCACCGTTGCTGGCGGATGACAATGAGGAGTAAGCCGGTTTTATGGAACAACGGCACAGGCTCGTGATGATGGGCGTGGGGGATATTCCAAAGAATGCCTGAGAGGAGGGTGCCGTTATGAAGACGCGCCGAATTTATATTTTGTTTTTGGGGCCTTTATTTTGTTTTTTCTGCCTGCTGTCTGCCCCCGTGTGCGCAGAGCTTAATCTTGATAAGCTTTCTGATCCTGATATTCAGAAAGTCAAGCGGCTGATTACGGACCTGGAGCCGCTTATTGTCCAGAGGGACCGGACGAGAGACCGGGCTAAACTGACCTTTGAGGAACTTTATGCTCCTTTAAGCGCGGATCAAAAGTCTTTTTTAAAACAATTCGAAAAACTTAACGCCCGGGATCTTGATGTGAAAATCCCTTTTCGGGGGATTTCGACCGGAGAGGAAGACCTGGTCCGGATCACCGGCCAGAAGGTCAAGGTGCGGGACCATAAAAAGGAAGGAACGGATAAGGACGAAAGAGAACTTTTGCCGCAGTTTCTGCCTCCCTGTGTTTATCAGCAGTATTCAGCGATGATGGATAAGATGGGAAAGGATATCGGGAAGCGCCTGTTGATTGAGTCTGGATACCGGTCAAGTGCGTATCAGTTGTATCTGTTTGTTTTTTATTTGCGGAATCATGGATACTCGATCCGGGAGACCGCTCAATTTGTGGCTTTGCCCGGGTATAGCGAACACGGCGCGCCTGAATTTCAAGCGGTCGATTTTATCAGCCAGGATGGGATTAATGGGAAAGACGACCCCGCCGAATTTGAAGCCTTGGAGGAATATCGCTGGCTTTTGAAAAACGCCCGGCAGTTCGGTTTTGTCCTGTCTTATCCGAAATCTTCTGCCCACGGCATTGCTTATGAGCCATGGCACTGGCGTTTTGAAGAAAATCTTATCCGGAAATCCCGATCCGGTAAAAAATGAGTTTATGGCCCGCGTTCATCCTCGAGAATCGGGTTTGAGGATTCACGCGGAGGGCGGGGAGGAAGGTTTTGATTTGGGTTTGAAGATGTCGGGATCCAGGTCAATCCCCGCGATTTTGAATTCTTCATAGCACCGCGGTACGTAGCCGGTCGCTTCGTAATCTCCCATGATCGTTCCGTTCGTGTCGGTCCCTTGTTGGTTAAAGAGAAAAATATCCTTGAGTTCCAAATAGTGTTCCTCGTTCAGCCCTGTGACTTCGGTGATTTCTACGACTTTCCGGGTGCCGTCCGCGAAACGGTTGACATGGACAATGACGTCCAGCGCGGTGGAGATCATTTCGTTGATCGCCCGCATGGGCAGGTCCACGCCGGCCAGGAGGATCATGGAACTCATGCGCACGAGCACGTCTTTTGTGGAGTTCGCGTGCAGGGTGGTCATGGACCCGTCATGCCCGGTGTTCATGGCCTGGAGCATGTCCAAAATTTCCGGCCCGCGGCACTCGCCGACGATAATACGGTCGGGGCGCATATGCAGGCTGTTCATGAAAAGAGTCCGGATGGGCACTCGGCCTTTCCCTTCAATGTTGGCCGGGCGGGATTCCAGGCGGATCCAGTGGCGTTTGTTGATCCTGAGTTCCGCGGCGTCTTCAATGGTGACAATACGTTCTTTATCGGGGATAAAGGTGGAGATGATGTTGAGAAGCGTTGTTTTTCCTGACCCGGTTCCTCCGGAAACGATAATGTTTTTCCGCCCTTTAACGCAGGCTTCCAGGAAGTTGCGCATATCCTCGTTGATGCTGTGGAATTTATTCAGAAGGTCATCGACGGTGGGCCGCTCCCTCCCGAATTTTCGGATCGTGATCACCGGCCCGGTCAAAGAGAGGGGGGGGATGATCGCGTTAAAGCGAGAGCCGTCCGCGAGGCGCGCGTCTACCATGGGGGTGGATTCATCAATGCGGCGGCCTAACGGGGCAATAATGCGATCAATAATCGAACGCATTTGCATTTCGGAAACAAACTTCGCGTCTGTGCGGGTCAGTTTCCCTTTTTTTTCGATAAATGTTTGCCGCTGGCTGTTGACCATAATATCGGAAATTTCACTGTCCTCCAAGAATTCTTCCAGGGCTCCCAAGCCAAACGCTTCGCTGACGATGACCAGCGCCAGGCGTTTCCGTTCTTCCTCTTTTTGTATCATTTCCGGGCGGGCTTCTTTTAAAAGTTCGTTGACGACCGTGTTGGCTTTATTTCGGAGTTCCTGGGTTTGCTGTTTATCTTGCAGGGCCTCTGGGCTCAGATGGTCCATGTTCATGACCTGGATGAGTTTTTCGTGAATTTCTTTTTTTAATTTGGTCTCTTCGTCTTCCTGGTCGATTTCAATCGTCTCGGCCATGTCCGGGCCGGTTTGCGATCCGCCCAGTTTTTCCCACAGATTCTCGGTGGGTTTCACATGCTGGGACATGTCAACATTGGTCGGCCTTCCTTGCACCTCAGAAAAAATGTCATCCCGTTTCAGTTCTTCGGCCAGTTTTTTTATGGCCTGGCTCACTTCGCTGTGAGGGCTGTCCATCACGCAAGGCACTCCGCGGTTCAAGGCCAGGCCAACGGTTTTCCCGTCGGAAGGGATACGGGCCAGGATGGGCACCTCCAGCTGTTTCTGGATGGCCTCGTCATCCATGGCGCTGCGGCTGGAGGCCCGGTTCACGACGAGTTTAATCATGTCGTTGGGCAATTGCATCCGTTTCAACACCCCCAAGCTTCTTTGGAGTTTATGAATGGCGAGGTCATCGGGCGTCGAAACCAGAATAATAAGATTGGAGTTTTGCAGAACCGTTAAAAGCGCCTCACTGAACGCGCGAGGCGCGTCAACAATAATGAAGTCGTACATGCCATGGGCGATCTTGAAAAAAGCTTTCATTTGAGCTGATGAGAAATGGGAAATCTGAGACGTGTTTAATATCGTCGGCAAGAAATCCAGTCCGCTGGAGTGGTTGATAACCACTTTGCGGATCAGTTCCGGATTGTCCGTCGTTTCGACCTGATTGATGATGTTGACCAGACCGTAACGGCAGGGGAGGTGAAGCATCTTGTCAATATCATGGGCGGACTGGAAGTTTAATTCCAGCAGCAAAATTTTATGTTTCGATAAAGCCAGCGCCGTGGCTGTGTTCGCCGCGATAAAGGTTTTCCCTTCACCGCCTTTGTTGCTGAAAAATGTGATTGTCTTTGCGCTCATAAGAGTGGACCTGTTTTACGCCGTCCGAGGAGGAGCGGCCAAAAAAATATTTTTATCGAGTTTAATCCCTTTGGTGATGATTTCTTCCGCGCATTTGGGGATATAATTGCAGTTTTCATAATTACCCAGCACCTTGCCGGAGGGGTCCCGCCCGGTCTGCCGGAAGCGAAAAATGTCCTTGAGCACAAGCTCGTGCTCGGAATCGATTCCCGCGATTTCCGTGACGCCGGTAATTTTTCTGGACCCATCCGTGAACCGGGCCATGTGGACGACAACGTTGATGGCGGACGACATCATTTCGTTAATGGCCCGCATGGGGAGCTCAATCCCGCTGAGCAGGATCATGGAACTCATCCGGATCAAAACGTCCCGT
>JAGOJP010000107.1 GCA_017995055.1 Candidatus Omnitrophota bacterium | reverse complement strand
GGCATCAACTCCACGTCCGACGTGGCTTATTACATCGTTGTCCGCGTGTTTATGGGGCTGGCGTCTCAATCCGCAGACGATGAGCACCCCTACGGCCATCGCCAGCTGGAAAGCATCGCGGCCATGGTGGTCGGCGCGTTCATCCTGACAACCGCTATCGCTATTTTTTGGGACGCCGTCAACAAAGTGTATGACCTGTGGGCCACCCAGCAGGGCGATTCCTCCGGCGCTTCCATAGGGGCGCTTGTGATCGCGTTATTCACGGTGGGGATCAAGATAGCCCTGAACATCGTCACGCGGAATATCGGCCGGCAGACGAACAATCCTGCCGTCCTTGCGCTCGCTTCGGATCATCGTAACGATATTTTTGCCGCCTCGGCGGTGAGTTTGGGCATCTTTATCGGCCGGATAGGCTACACCTGGTTTGACCCTTTGGCCGGTGCGCTGGTGGCGGTATTTATCCTGCGCACGGGAATTGAGATCCTGCGTGAATCATCCCGGGACCTGATGGACACTGTGCCCGGCAAGGTGTTGAATGAGCAGGTTATCCGGATATTGATGAGGAATCCGCAGGTCCGGCAAGTTGAAGAAGTGCTGGCGCACCGCTTTGGCCCGTATTTGGTGCTCAACGTCACGATCGGTATTGACGGTTCCCTGAGTGTGTCAGAAGGAGACCGCATCGCCACGGAAGTGGAGCAGGCCCTGCTCCGTGACATCGATCTGCTGCAACGTGTACATGTTCATTATCACCCGGAGCACATCACCGGGCGCACGGCGTGACAGGTTCGGCCGTCGTCGAAGACACGGAGCGCTGGGGTAAAACCATAGCGCGGAGAGTGAATAAAGATGCATAAGGTTGTGGTGAAAGTGGCCGCTGGCCCGACGCTGGTGGTGTGAACGGTGCCGCGCATTTAAAACACGGTTTATCCTTTGGGGGGCATCAGCTAATCCAGAAAAATAAGGAGAATGCCGAATGGTAGACATCATTCTTGAGATTTTGCGGACGATTATAATTGGAGTGATCCTGGGAGTGCTGTTCCGCCAAGGGAAGCATAGGGAGCTTATTAAAATCGAAGGGTGGCGGCCGATGACGATAGGGTTTATGCTTGTCTTTTTCGGGACCCTGATTGACGTTACCGATAATTTTGAGAGCTTAAATCGATTTGTCGTCATCGGCGAGACTCCCGTGCAGGCATTTTTGGAAAAAGTCGTCGGCTATCTTTTCGGATTTATATTTCTGGCGATAGGAATATCACAATGGCTGCCGAAGATCATTGAACACAATGAGTCTGTTCGGAAAGAACTTCAGCGGGCGGAAAGCAAGGTGAAAGTTTTGAGCGGTTTTCTGCCGATCTGCTCCGCCTGTAAAAAGATCCGCAATGATGCCGGGTATTGGACCCAGATTGAAGCGTATATCCGGGACCACTCGGAAGCCGAATTTTCGCACAGCCTGTGCCCGGAGTGCATGAAGAAGCTTTTTCCTGAGTACCTCCGGCAAGAAAACGAGTCCGCCCAACAACCGCAGAAGGATTAACACGGTGCTCCTGGCGGCGGTTTCGCGCAAGGGCGGGGAGGGAGGTTCTTATGAAAAGAATCCATCAGGTTGTTGTTTGTATGCTGTCGGTTTTCTTCCTGGGTGAAGTCTGCGCGGCAGAATCGGAATGCGAGAAGGCGAAAGGGAAAATTATACGCCTGGAAGAGTGCGATGGTTCCCGGAGCGACTGGTGTATCCTTTCCGAGAAAGAGCAATGTTACGCGGACCAGGTGAAAGAGGGGCGGTGCACGGCTGGAGAATATTCCGAGGAATTAAAAGGCATTGTGGGCATCACCCCCAAGGTCCTTTGCGACACGTCTGACGGCCAGTAACGCGGCCATTAAATTTTAAGTTGGAGCAAAGCTTCGACGCGCCCGCTGTCCTTGGGGAAAGCGGGCGCATGTTATTGATGCGGCTCGATGATCACTTTTAGCGATTCTTTTGCTTCGGCCACCAGTTTAAATCCCAAACCGGTTTCGTTGAGCGGCAGGCGGTGCGTGATGAGCGGTTTGATGTCGACGCGTTTGGAGCGCAACAGCTCAATCGCCACCACCGCGTCATACGGCGCGTTGCCGTATGAGGGCGCGAGTTTGATTTCGTTGCGCCAAAAATCATTCAAAGGCACCGGCAGTTCCACCCCCGGCACGGTGCAGGCAAAGGCCAAAACCATGCCGCCCCGCTCCACCGACCGCAGGGCCTGCTGAAACGCGCTTAAGGCGCCGGTGCAGACAACCGCCAGGTCGGCCAGCCAGCCACCGTTCATTTTTTTGACCAGCTCCGGCACGTCTTCCCGGGCGTCGAGCACCGTGTCCGCGCCCAATTGTTTTGCCATCTTCAACCGGTAGCCGTTGATGTCTACGGCGATAATCCGCCCCGCGCCGGCGGCTTTAGCGGCCAGGATATGCAGAAGCCCGGAAATGCCGCTGCCGATGACCAGGACCGTCTGCCCGGGCTTTAGATTGGCGATGCGCTGGCCGCGGATCACGCAGGCCAGCGGCTCGATAAACGCGCCTTCGTCATAAGAGACTTCCGGCGGCAACACAAACACGCCGCGGTCCACGTTCAAAGCCGGCACGCGGATGTATTCGGCGAACCCTCCGGGAAAATAATTCGTGGTGTGCAGGGTTTCGCAGGCCGTGTGGTATCCGGCCAGGCAATACCGGCACGTGTTGCAGGGGATGTGGTGCGAGACAAAAACCCTTTCGCCCGGTTTATATTTCTTCACGCCTTCGCCTATTTCCGTGATGTCTCCGGCGATCTCATGGCCCAGCACAAGCGGCGCTTTTTTGATGCGGTACCACTCCAAAACGTCGCTGCCGCAGATGCCGCTGGCAATGACCTTGACCACCAGCTCTCCGGGCCCGGCGTGGGGCGTTGGCATTTCTTCAATCCGCACGTCCTTGTTATTGTAATACATGGCCACGTTCATGAGCGGTTACCGGCCTTTCATTTCGTCAAATATTTCTTTCGCTTTTTTCACGTCGGCGCCTTCATGGATGACGGCTTGCAGGGCCCGCGCCATAGCCGCGGGGTGGGGGCTCTGCCAGACGTTGCGGCCGAGGTTCACGCCGATGGCCCCGTCCTGGATGCCGGAATAGACGAATTCAAACACTTCCGTTTCTGTTTCGCATTTGGGGCCGCCGGCGATCACGACCGGGACCGGGCAGCCGGCTACCACTTTGGAGAAATCTTTATCGCAGAAGTACGTCTTCACCACCCGCGCACCCAGCTCGGCGCAGATGCGGCAGCACAGGGCCAGGTAACGCGCCTCGCGCTTGTCCATTTCTTTGCCCACGGCCGTCACGGCCATGACCGGCACGCCGTAGGGCTCGCACAGGTTCACCAACTGGGCCAAATTGGAAAGCGTCTCTTTTTCGTAATCGCTGCCGATGAACACCGACACGCCGACGGCGCTGGCGTTCAGGCGGAGGATGTCGTCGATCGAGGTGGTTAAAACCTCATTCGCCAGGTCCTGGCCCACCATGCTGGTGCCGCCGGACACGCGCAAAATCACCGGCTTGGAGGTGGCGGCGTCAATACACGCGCGCAGGGTGCCGCGCGTCACAAACAGGGCGTCGCAATATCCGATCACCGGCTTGATGGTTTCGGCGGGTTTTTCCAGGCCGGACGTCGGCCCCTGAAAATAGCCGTGGTCGATCGGCATGAAGAAACATTTCCCGTCCGGTTTAATAAGCTGGCTTAAGCGGTTTTTCATTCCCCAGTCCATGGCGCCTCCTTGGTGTCTCTGGCCCGATATTTTCTTTATGAGTTACTATGAGTTACTTTATCCATTCCCCGCCGAAAAATCAAGGCAATTTTTACACTAAAGATGCTATAATTTAACCTTGCCCCCCGGCCCGCGGCCGGGGAAAATCACCCGGGAGGGAGAGGACGAGACAGTTATGAAAACACTCGCTTATCAGAAAAATTGCCGTTTTTTCGCGCAGATCGCGGACGGGCTGGAAGAGCTGGGCACGCAAGAACTCTCTTCCCTCGGCGCTGCCGACGTTAAGCCCTCTTACCGGGGGATTTATTTTTCGGCCGACCCGGCCGCTTTGTACCGCATCAATTACAGCGCCCGGCTGATCAGCCGTGTGCTGGCCCCGCTATTGACCTTTGACTGCCACAGCGACCGGTATTTATACAAAACCGCGCGCTCCCTGCCCTGGACTGACCTTTTGACGCTTGAAACCACGTTCGCGGTTTTCACCAACGTGGCCAACAGCAATATCCGCCATTCGCAATACGCCTCGCAGAAGCTGAAAGACGCGATCGTGGACCAGTTTAGAGAAGCCTGCGGCGACCGGCCGCAGGTGGAAACGACGCACCCCGATGTCTGGATCAGCCTGTACATTCACAATAATAAAGCGACGATCAGCCTGGAGACGTCCGGCGGGTCTTTGCACCGCCGCGGATACCGGCAGGAGGCCGTGGACGCGCCGATGCAGGAAACCGTGGCCGCGGCCATCATTCAATTGAGCGGCTGGAACGGCGAGCGGCCGCTGTATGACCCCATGTGCGGCTCCGGCACCCTGCTGACCGAGGCGCTCATGCACGTTTGCCGCATCCCGTCCGGCTATCTGCGGGCGCGTTTCGGGTTTGAGCGGCTGCCGGATTTTGACCCCGCGGCCTGGGCCGGGGTCAAACAGGAGTGCGACAAGCAAATCCGACCTCCGGCGGAGGGGCTTATCGGCGGGAGCGACGCTTCGGCGGCGGCGGTGGAGATGGCTTTAAAAAACTGCCGGATGCTGCCCGGCGGCAATCGGATCAAAATCAGCGCCCGGCGTTTTCAGGACATCAAAGCCCTTAACGACACGGTGATCATATGTAACCCGCCTTACGGCGTGCGCATGAACACCGCCCGGCAGGCCTCGGGCCTGCTCAAGGAGTTCGGCGGCTTTTTAAAGGAGCGCTGCCGGAACACCCGCGCCTATGTGTATCTGGGGAAGCCGGGCCTGCTGGTGCAGATCGCGCTTAAGCCGGCCTGGAAAAAGCCGCTTAAAAACGGCGGGCTGGAGGGCTGCCTGGCGAAGTACGAGATCATGGACAAAAGAGGGGCTGGAAAGACGTAAATCCCATTGAAACGGCGCTGTTTATCTGTTTTTTGCCTTTGTGTTAAAGAGGAAGCCCTGCTTATCCGAAGTTCCGGATAAGTGCTATTACAGGGCAAATGGATACCATTTTATAAAAAACAGGGCTATAATAATGAAAAATCAGGGCAAAAATCAAATTGTTCCAGAGGTAAGCAACAACGCCAGCCAGAAAGGGATAAGTTGTTAAAGAATTGTTAAATGGAAAAAGAAATTAATATTATATATACGAACGGTCAAAGAGTTTACAAGCTCTATACTGTTAAACAATACCCCAACGGCATATATCATTTTTTTAAATGTAAGGGAACAAAAGGATTTCACTTTTCTTACCATAAAGACGGTAATTGTCATATTACCGATAACAAAGATCATTCAAAGGCCGGTGAATATAAATCAATCCCGATTGGGGAAATAAATGGAGTTTATAGTTTAGTTACCATTAATGGCGGAGTTGATAATAAAATGAATAAAATTTACGAAGAATACACTGGGGGAAAATTAATAAATCCCATTTTAATTGATTCTCGCTTTATGGGGAGCAAAAGTGATATTAGTATAAATTTGAGTTTATTAAAAGCAGAAGATGTCGGCTTGCTAAATTCGGAATATTTTAAAATAAATGCGGATAGCAAATATTCAATATTACATATTGCAACAAATATTAATCCTTGGGTAGTTATACATATTCGTTCAATGAAAGATTAGTATTTAACAATTCGCTCCAGCCGACACAAACCTGCGTTTTTTGCGGCTGAGCTCATGTGTTGGGTCTGAGATGAGAACAGAAGAGCACGCAAAACGATTCAACCTAGGGGCAAAAGGCTACGCGACGGATCGCTACCCGGGTCGTGGACAGTGCATGCGGAAGGTCCTGGAATTCCTCGACCCACAATCCGATGACGTCGTGCTTGATGTCGGCTGCGGCCCAGGCACTCAACTCATCGAGCTTGCCCCTTTCATACACGCGGGATACGGAATCGATCCTGCAGAAGAGATGATCCGCCGGGCTACAGCCGACGCCGCTGGGCATGCCAACCTCCATTTCCATGTCGGATCGGCCCAACACCTTCCCGATGCCATCCGAACAGCGACGATGAACAAGATCTTCTCGAACTACGCGCTCCATCACCTTCCAGACCCAATCAAGCGCACTTCCATCCAGAGCCTCGCACAGCACCTGCCCGTTGGCGGAACGTTCATTCTCGGCGACCTGATGTTCAGCGACGATCCGGAGAAGCATCACGATCTTCTTGAGTTTGTGGGGTATGGCCCAGGCAGTGACATGCCGGCGTACGTCACAACACTCCAGGAGATGTTCACGTCGGCGGGGCTGGACCTTTCAACGCACATACTGAACCCGCTTGTGGGGGTGATCATAGGAACGAAGACACAACCAGAGGGCCCATGCTACGGCTCGCCGGCTCGCCGAACATGACCCTCGCCGTTGTATCGGAGGAGAGAATGAAGAAATTAATTTATTATTGTGTATGCTTTGCCTTCCTTTTCCTGTTCGCTAGTTCGGGAGTTGCTCAGGATAAACCGACGGAACAAAAAGAAGCTAAGGAAGAAATGGAGGTCTACGTCCCCAAGGATCTGGAGGACTGCTTCACCGAGTTGAAGAAACTCCTTAAGCCCGAAGACGTCGAGAAGATGAAAAACGGTAGAGAGGAGGATATGGCCGGTTACCATTTCGGACTTGGAATGTGGATGCGAAATAACTGGGGGTTATGGGGTGACTCACGTCTAACCCAATGGTTCAATACCCAAGGGATCAAGCACCCTGATGACATGTCCGGAATCATTCTGGATTCATTCTGGCGACATCTCAATCAGAAACCGATCAAGCTTGAAGAGCAGGTCAAGTACTACCAAGACTACTGGAAGAAGCAAGGCGCTATCCAACATATCCAACAATCGGTTGCTGGGGATGGCGAAGACGCCGCCCCAGAGCCGTAACGTTGTGGCAAGGGAAGGAAAGGCAATGGGAACACTTGATGCCGACATAAGAGAATTACAGAAACGCTTGAGCGAAGGGGCAATACAACGTGCCTACAAAAACATCATTTCGTACATGTCTCGCTTGCGGACGGTGTTCGCCAGTCAGCAAGGTGAAAGCGGGGTGTCTGGCCTTTACCAGGGCTATTTCGACATGACCTACTTCGCGCTGTTTCCAAGCGAGCTGAAAGCGCGTAATCTCAAACTCGCGGTTGTCTTTAACTACGAAACCTTCAGCTTTGAAGTATGGCTTGCGGCACGGAATCGACAGGCGCAGAGACAATATTGGAAGTTGCTTCTGAACTCCGGTTATAAAAAACACCCGCTTGTTGAACCAGCAGTTGGCGTTGATGCCATCGTGCAGGCTACGCTTGCAACCGATTACTCTCTGGAAGCCGAAGGCAATCTCACCGAGCGCATTATCGAGGGCGTCACGGCATTTGAGAACGATATTTCGGCGTTCTTGGCTGAGATGGACGCCAAATGATTGACGCGAGTGAAGGGGGCAAGCCCGGACAAGGGACAAAAGGAAGAACAAATGGCGCCCCAACCATGGCATGCACCGGATCGGCAATAAAAGCGCTTGCCTCCCGGTGATGGCCACGTTAGACGTCGGACTTACCTGGGACACAATACTTATTTATTGTGAATTAAGTATTGTGAGATGAGATGCCCCCGTTTTAACGGACAGGTTAATTAAAGAGCAATGGCTGCCTCAGCCATCTCGGGTGTAACATAGTTCAAAGACTGATGGATCCGTTGTCTATTATAAAATATTTCCAGAAACTT
>JAGOJP010000008.1 GCA_017995055.1 Candidatus Omnitrophota bacterium | reverse complement strand
TCTTCAAAACCGCCATGCCGTAAAAATACAAGACCAGGCCAAAGATAACAACAAACATGGAAAGGCCGCCGGTAAAATTGATCCTGAACAGCGCGCTGAATAAATAGAGTAAAACCCCCGCCACGACCAGGGGCATCCCTAAACGGGATTCCTTGACCGGGGCCACCGCGAGCTCCTCTTTTTTCTGCCAAATTAAAAACCCGCTCACAAACGGAATGAGAATACCATGACTATAATAAGAATCATCGGCAAACCACCGGGACCACATCCACATCAAAGTCGGAGTGTACGCGAGCAGAAAAACCAAAGCGGCTGCCAGCGGCTGGGCGTGGTTCGAGACAATTTTTTTCAAATGCATTTTATTAAAGTCCATAAAGCAACGCTCCCTATTAAAAGAAGGATGACGGCCGCCAGCTTCCCTGGCGATATATCAAAACCCGCGGGCCAACGGGGATTCTATCCAAGATTTGCAACCCTATAATAATACTATACAACGTGTTCCTTTGACAACTTTACTGCACATATTTTTTCCAGGTACCAGGCGACCATTCGCCTAAGTCCTTCTTCGACCGTCACCCGCGGCTCAAATCCAAGTTGACGCAAATTCCCGGCCCCGTGCCAGGTCACGGCGTTAATTTTATAAATCCGGTTCGCCGTAATGGGGAAATTGATCCCCGTCACCTTCGCCAAAACATCCACAAGACTGGTCACCGTGAGAATCGGTTTTAAAGGCAAATGCCACTCATAAGGTTTACGCCCAAGGCTGTCCGTGATAAACCGCACGATCTGGGCGGACGTATAATGCGGCTCATCCGCGTAATTATACACGTCCATCCCGGGCTTCATGCGATCCATTAAAAAAACCACGGCCGCGGAAAGGTTCTCCACGTACGAAACCGTTTTTATATTATCGCCCTTCCCCACAAAAAAGAAACGCCGTTTATAGATCATGTCGATAAGCCGGTACATATTGGCGTAATTATGCGGCCCGTAAACCACAGTGGGGCGGATCACCAGGACCTCCCGCTTAGGATCATCAGCAACCCAGGTCTGAATCAGTTTTTCCGCCGCCCATTTAGACTCACCGTAATCATTGGACGGATTCGGCACGCAATCCTCGTTTGAACAATGGTCCAGGTCCCCATAGACAGCGACAGAACTAAAAAAAATAAATTTTTTGATCCCCCGTTCAGATAAAACATTGAGGATCTTCCGGGTCCCTTCTTCATTAATCAAAAAGAAATCATCCCGGGAAATGCCGAAATCGTGATGCTTCGCCGCGAGATTAATGACTATATCCGCGCCATCCGCCGCCCGGCGCAGGGCATCCGTATCCATCAAATCACCACGGATTAATTCATAACCCGAACGCGGCTCGTCAGCCTGCCCGCTGTCAAGACCCATGACTTCGTGCCCGCGGTTTAAAAGATCCCGGGTCAAGTACCCGCCGACAAAACCCTCACTGCCGATAACCAGAATTTTCATAAGGCCCAACCCTTTTCTGATAAATGATATTATTTTATTAACGGCCGCCGAAGACGACGCCTCGTCTCCCGCGAGCACCCGGTCCGCATGAACGCGGGTTGGCTGCACATATTGTTCGTGCATAGGTTTGACAGTCTGGAGATATTGGTCAATGACATCTTCAACCCTGCGTCCCCGCTCCTGAATATCTCTTAAAATCCTGCGCGCTAAACGGACATCATCCGCCGCATCCAAATACACCTTATAATTATATAAAGACAAAAATTCCGGCAAAAGAACGAAGAGCCCTTCCACAATAATAACCGGCCGGGGCGGGAACTCTTCTGTCACATTCCGGCGGGCATGCAGCCCGTAATCATACACCGGTTTTGAAATAACCCTGCCCTCCTGAAGCTGGCAGAGCTGCTCCTTAAAAAGAGCTGTATCCAAAGCACCGGGATGATCAAAATTAACGGCCTTCCGTTCCTCGGCAGAAAGATGCGAAAGGTCCCGGTAATACGAATCCTGGCTTAAAATACAGGCGTTTTCCTCCCCCAGCCGTTCCACCAGCTGCCTGGCCACGGTTGTTTTACCCGAAGCCGAACCCCCGGCCACAGCCAGGATAAAAGGTTTTTTTATCCCTTCTTGTCCCATCCCGCCTCTTTTCTTGTGTGATCCCATTTTGAAAAATCTTTGCGCGCGACAACCTGGACAGCCGATAGAACCGGGGAGAAAGCCGAGTATAACAAATAATAGCACCGTTTGGGAGAAAGCGCCCCCACCAAGACCGCCAAAAGGATTCCATACACAAAAACTATCGTCGGATTAAGAACACATGAAGATAAGACAAACCCAACAAGCCACACCGGAATCAGCCAGCGGTTAATTTTATGGGAGAACACCACAAATAATAACACGGGCTTTTTCATGATCTCCGGGAAAAGGCGCTTCACCACATCCACCCCTCCGGTAATCACCCGGGTCCGCCGCTTGACCTCCACATGATCATCCGTAAGCTCGGAGAGCGCTTTTAACCCTTTTAAATGCATGGATTTTTTATTCTGCAAAAGGATCGTTAAAGGAACCCACAAATCATCCGCCATGGCAGATGCCGGGATATCCCGGAAAGCATCTTTCCTAAACGCGTAAAGCCAGCCGGTGGCGACAACAAGCCGCCCCAGCCGGGAGGCGGCCTCGCGGAAAGATAATTCATATTTCCAATACCAGGACTGGATCGTCATATCCTGGCCGTCATGTTGCGGGATACTGGACAAACACCCCAACCTGTCATCTTTTTCAAAAGCCTTCACGATGAATCCCAGGGCCTCCGGAGCCATATGCGTGTCCGCGTCCGTTGAAACAATAAGGTCTCCGGTGCTTTGCCGGATAAGCTGGTTGACCGTCGTGCCCTTCCCCTGTTTTTTAAAAGCGGCCAGCCGCCATCCCTCCAGCTGCCGTTCCCGGATAAAAGCTTCCACCCGTCCAGGGGTGTCATCCGTGCTCCCGTCCGACCCGATTAAAACCTCACACGGCCGGTTGAACCGGATGAGGCACGCCAGCAAATTCTCCATTTTCCGAATAATACATTCCTGTTCGTTATACACCGGCATGATCACGCTAACCTTCTGAACCGCAGAGACGGAAACCCGCTGATCACGCCTCAGCGCAAGCGCCGCTATTTTCAGATACAGCACGGCCAGAAAATTATGCGCCAGCATATACAAACACAGAAACATTAAAAATATCATAATATTTTACTCTTTATTTATCCGCACGGTTCCCGACAATGTTTTTCACGTATTCCAACTGTGCAATTTTACGGCCGATGCCTTCCACATAATTCGCGTGATGCATGACAATCCCCTCCGGGACAGGCAGGGGCATCCCTTCTACCCAATGCTTGCCGGTGATTGTGCCGCCGCCGTAAAAGATATCCGGGAGATAAGCGTAACGGCAACACCCCGTCAAATTCCTTAAAACATATAACAATTTCCTCCTCCGCCTCATGCGAAGGGACAAATTCATTAATTTCTGGTCATCTCGTACGTCATAAATGGATCTCCGGACATTTTCCCACAAACGCAGAACCCGATGGTTCGCCCGCGCCACCCAAAATCCGGCACACAAAACTCCAGAGGGGTCGTCCCGCTGGCAAACAATATCAAAACCTTCTATCGCGGACAACAACAAAGCCTTGGTCGGCCGGAAAAACTGGATATCCACGTCCGAGTAAAGAAAGATCTCCCCCCAGTTATTTTTAATGCCCCGAACAATTGTTTCCACCTTAAACGTCACGGCCCGGCACCAGCTCTCTTCCATATAAGCCCCGCCCTGTTCTTCGCAAAAACTCATATCGACTTCATAGTCGTCTTTTAAAGACGGCAAGAACCAGTTATCCTTAAAAACCCGGTGCGATTCGGTATACATACTGATCAGCTTCATAAAAATATCCTTTCCTCCCCGGCACAATCCCGGCTCCTCACGACAATTCACGCACGACAGCCGCGATCGTTTCTCCAATCACGTCCCAGCTGTATTCCCTTTCAACCAAAGCCCGGCCGTTTTCTTCCAGCCGGTTCCTGGTCTCGGCGTCGTTCAAAAGCTCCACCACGCGCCGGGCAAAGGTCGGCGCGTCATCCGCGATAAAAATATTATCCTGATCCGTCACCGCCAGCCCTTCGCAACCCACCGATGTGGAGACAACCGCTTTTTTCATGGCCATGGCCTCCAGGATCTTCAACCGCGTCCCGCTGCCGATTCTTAAAGGCACGACAAAAACCTCGGCTTCTTCAATATAGCTACGCACATCGTCCACGAACCCGGTCACCGTAATAGACCCGTCCTGCGCCGCAAGGCGCTTCACCTTTTCCGTCGGGCCTTTCCCGACCACCCAGAATTTCACGTTCGGCACGCGCTGTTTGATCAGCGGATAAATTTCTTGAATAAAAAAAAGCACAGCATCTTCATTCGGATGCCAGCCAATCAGGCCGGTGTAAACCAGGCTTTTGGGAAAGATTTCTCGTTCCCGTTTATGCAACGCCGGGACGCGGACGCCGTTGGGGATCACGTCCACCCGGCCCTGCGGCACGCGGCGGAGAACCTCATCCCGGTCTACCGGGGAGCACACCCAGACATTCTGATACCGGCGCCAGATCCTGTTTTCAAACCGCTCCATTCTCCAGCCTTCGTACGCCGCATAAATCTTACGCAAGGGGTTAAGCTCCACCCGCTGATAACGCTTAATGATAACCGATTCGATATTATGCTCATTTAAGATAACCTTGCGCCCGCTTTCCTCAAACTGCACCGCCTGATAAAGGGAATCGCAGACAATCAGATCAATCGGCTGGGTGGCAAGCAGTGTGTCGATCTTTTCCCGTAATGCGGGGGAAACACGGCTCTGGACAGAAAACGGCAGAGGAGAAAACAACCCGGCCAGCATGGCGCCGTACAGGCCCACTCCGCTTTTTTTGGCCGGCGGCGGGACCACGTCCATCGAACGGAGGACATCCCTGGCCTCTTTTTTCTTCCGATCCTCCTCACTCCCGTAACATAAAAGATGCACATCATGCTGCCGGGCGAGCTGCTCCAGCACATACCACGCCCGCTGCTTGACCCCGCTGTCCGGCGGGAACGGGAACTCCCGGCCTATAAAAAGGATATTCATGACGAAGCCCTTTTGTTTTTAACGGCGGTAAAGATGGCGAAAAGGGCGGCGTACAAACGGCCACGGGCCTGTCCCGCGAATCTTCTGGAATTCCGGTATAACCAATGCGCATACGTATCGTACATAACAATCTGGGAAGGGTTCATATATATAAGATCCTGGCCCCTCTCCGCCATTTGCTTGTGTAGCGAGACATGGTCACAGACTGCTTCAACATGAGGATCCTGGTTTGAAAGGCAGCGGTAGCGCAACCCCTTCACCGCCTCCATCTGATACACCGCTAGGCCGTTAAACGCCGAGGCCACGCGCACCATGGGCATCCCGCGCTTTAATCCTTTATAAATATTCTGGTACCCGAAAATCATCTCCTCTGTCTGCGGCCGCGTGTCCGCGGATTCCCGCAAAGCGTATGTATCGTAATAATTGTATCCTTTAAAGAATGCCCGGCCGGCGGGGATATTCCTCCCGTTAGCGGTGACCGCGTGCCAGCCAATGGGCTGGCCAAAGGTATGGGCGATCCCGTCTATCGAAAAGCTGAAAATATCCAGGTCCAGCACGATCAAGGTATCAACCGCCAAATTCTTTTCCACAAAATCAAGATACATGTTACGGAATTTGACGAACCGCTCAATGCGGTGTTTTGAAAACCACGGCCGGACTTGCCCCGGGCTCTGCGCCGGAGTGGTGAGTTCCCCCGTATCCTGGGAAAGGACAAAAACATCCTTGCGGGCGGCCGACCAGTTTTTCAGGATCTCCTTTGTCCTGTCCCGGCTGTCGTTTTCCACGACGACGGCATAGGAGGCCTGGAAATGTTTCCTTAAGCGCTCGATCGTTTTGATATTCCCTGGCAGGCCCAACGCGCAATCCCGGGCCAGGCCGCATATCGCGACCTTGCGCCCTTTCATCGCCGCATACCCTGCCTTAACTTTGCCTTGATAATCTTTTTTTCTTGTTATAGACATACCTGCTGGCCTTTCGGAGCCGGCTTGCCCGCCTGAACGCCCGGATTGGATCAGCGCGGGATGACTTCTTCCAAACTCACATCATCGAACCAGGCCGTGCCGCTGCCGACTAACTGGCAGGCGAGGTAATCCGCGTTCCCTTTTTCTTTTAACTGAAAAACCTTTTGCACCTGCGTCCAGTCGCTTGTCGCGGATACCGGGTCGGTCTCAAAATATTCTTCTTGACCGCTCTCATATTTAACCTTAATCCTCAAAAACGCGGTGTCAGACGCATTGACCGTCTTGATCCAACCTTTAAAAAGGTAGTCTTTGGCAGGATCAAAGACAATCGCGCTTATGTCCTGGACGCCAACTCCCACGGAATCCCAGCCGTCCGCCGCCCCTTTAATCTCCAGGGCCCGCATACTGTCGCGGCCCTTCAACCAGGCCACGCCGACCCGGGGCTTGCCTTTCCACGGCTGCAACTTCCAATCTCTGTCCCCCCGTTCAAAACCGCTGTTGGCCAACGGCAGGGGCCGGGTCCGCAACATGCGGATATCCGGGGTTTCTTCTTTTTGGCTGACTAAAAAATCCTTATAACTGCTGTTATCCGGCGCCGAGACCTCCAACAGGATGTCGTCAAACCACGCCGTCCCCTTGCCGACTAATTGCAGGACAAGGTATTTGATAGAATTTTTCTCCGAGGGGGTGAACTCTGTTTCGAACCGTTTCCAATCATGCGTGCCATAAGTATTTTCCGTATGATAATCGTAATCCCCGCCGGTGTCCGTCTTCCCCGCAATTTTGATAAAAGCGAAATCTGAAACTTTCTCGGTCTTAATCCATCCGGATAATTTATAATTTAAACCCGGCTTGAGCACAAAATTGGGGCTGTATTGCACGGCCACGCCAACCGCGTCCCAGCCCTCTTGTGGCCCGCCGGTAATCTTAAGCGCGTGCTTCCCGCCATGCTTTTGGGCGGAATCCGCTTCGGCTTTGCTCCCGCCTTTCCAGGCCTGCATTTTCCAACCCTGGCCGCGCGCTTCAAAATCGCCGTTGGCTACCGGGATAGCGATGGTCTTCAGGTTGACCTCTTTATCCTCTCCGGGAGGCGTGCTTTTCTTCAGTCCCAACGGGTTATCAAACTCCGGGGTAAAATTCGAAACGCCCAGCGCGTAGGCATACACCATATGATTGGCCTGCCCGATCAAGGAAACCGCGTCCTCATACGGCTCATCCTGCTCGTTCACCAACCCCCAATTGGCCGCTTTCTCGTCGTAACATTTACGCGGCGGGTCAAAATACTGAAACCAGTGTATCCCCACAACGCGCGGGTCGGAAGCGACCCTGGCCAGATACCGCCAGTAACTGACGCCCCGGTCCCTTTGGGTTTTCATCATCCCATAAGGCAGACCAGTGTCTTGACCGGTTATAAGCATACCCAGCAAAATGGGTTTGCCGGTGTTGGAATATAATTCTTCAATGGTGCTGTCATACTTCTCGGAGATTTCATACCCTTTATTTAAGCCATATAACCCCATCCCAAACACATCCGTGTATTCCCCGATCGCCGCTATCACTTCCGGGTATTCCCTGGTTGGCCTGGTGCCCAAGACCATATGGTGAGGATCAAACTGCCGCAGCGTCGTGAAAAGCACCCGCGAAAACTGTAAGGCGATGGCTTTCAAGAAAGCCTTTTTGTCTTCTATAGTCGATTCTGTATCTTCTATTTTAGTAACAGAAAGCAACTCCTCAAACCCCGCGTACTGCGTTCCCCAGGCGGAATTGAGCGCCGCAATGTCATTATATTTTGTCTTCAAAAATTGTACCCAGACCTGCTTGCCGTTGCGGTCAGAAGGTAGGGCGATAAAATCATCCGTCAAAGCGCCATGCCGCTGTTTGCTGCCATACCAGGACGGCTCATCCGCCAGGAAATATCCTAACAACCAAGGGTCATCGATCAAATAGGCCTGGCTTTTAAAGCGCGCCTCCATGGCCTCATATACTGACTGCTGAAAAGCGGGATCAAACACGTCAGGGAAATAACCGTAAGCCCCTTTTGCAATCACATTCGGCGCCGTGCGCGGCAGGTCGATCCCGGCGACATAAACCAACCCGCTCTGCCGGCAGATGGTGGCCGATGACCAGTCCCCGATCGTATTGAATCCCCATTCTCTCAGCCGCAGGCTCGTGATTCTCGCCCACTCCTGCTCACTGCCATATTTATTACTCGCCGCTTCCTGATACGGCCGGCGATTCGTGCCTGTTTCCGGGATTCCAGACATCCTTACGCTGTAAACGCCGGTTGACCAAAAAACATTCCCAGCCGGGGTCACGATCCACCAGCGTTCGTGAATGGCCTCGACATGAAAGGCGCCGGTCTTCGTGCCCTGCAAGCCCTTCCATCCGCCGAATTTGTCGAAAGGCGATGATTCAGGGAAAACCGGAGCAGCGTTCATCACGGCAAAAACAAAAGCAAGCCCACTGACAAACCCTTTTTTAAATTTCCTTAAAAACACTTTGTATATCTTGTTCAAGTTTTTCTCCAATCACTTCCCATGTATACTTTTGCTCAACGAGTTTTCTGCCATTCAATCCCATCGCCTTACGTTTGTCCGGGTTTTTCAACAAATCAATAACTCTATCAGCGAACTCCCGCGGGTCATCCGCGATAAAAATATCCTTGCCGTCAGTTACTTCAATCCCTTCGGCTCCAATGGTTGTAGAGACAACCGCTTTGCCCATGGCCATGGCTTCCAAAATTTTAAGCCTGGTCCCGCTCCCTATCCGCAAAGGGACAATATACACTGCGCTGGAATACACGTAAGGCCGGATATCATCCACAAAACCGGTTACTCTAAAAGAAGAATCCCGCATGGCCAACTCTTTCACCTTAAGATCCGGATTCTTCCCGACAATGTCAATTTGGATATCCGGAACCTCCTTTTTAATGAAAGGGTAGATATATTTATCGAAATATAGTACAGCGTCCACATTGGGATACCAACCCATTTCCGCAGTAAAGATAATCTTATTGATTTCCGGGATATCCCTGTCAGGCAGGTGAAAGAAAGAAACATCAACACCGTTTGGAATAACGGAAAAGCGGACGTCCTTTGAACAACGGCACTCCGCTTCTTTCCGGTCTATCTCCGAGCACATCAAAACAAGGTCAGAAAACGGCCATGTCTCTTCTTCATATTTTTTTAGTTTGCGCAGTTGGTCGGTTAAAAGAAACCGGGAGAGCGGATTTTTCTTAAAAATCAAAGCCCGTTCCAAAAGTTTCGACTCAAGGTTATGCTCATTCAAAACCACCCTGGTTTTGGATGAAGGCAGGTTCACCGCATAATAAACAGAATCGCAAAAAATGAGGTCAATCTTTTTCTCTGGGATCAGCTTCCTCACCATTTTTTGCATCGCCTTTGATCTTCGCATGCCAACACACCTCGGCCGGATGCAAAATAAAGACGACAATAGGTAGAAATAATTCCACCATTTGCCCTCTCTCTGGACAGGCGGGGGGGCTTGAATAACATCGGCTATTCGGCTCACTTCCTCCGGGACAAGGTCGGACTCCTGCCTAAAGCAAACGTAAAGAACCTTATGCCGGGACGCGAGAATCTGCAAAAGATTCCAGCAGCGCATACGCCCGCCACTAATGGCGGGATAGGGAATTTCTTTTGCTAGAAACAAAATATTCATTCTTTGATACCTCGTTGTTTGGATTTCAGCTTACTCCCAGATGGTTGAGCTAAAGCTAATCTTTCGATCGCAAAAGATAAGAACACGATCAGCCAGAGGATTTTCTCCTGTTGAGCGTGTAAAAAAAACGCCGAGACCATAAATCCAATCAAACCTAACCATAATCCCCGGCCATAACTTCCATAGCACTCTCCCTGTTTAATAGCCCGGCCAGCACTGCGTAAAGCCGAGAAAAGAACCGCAAGAAAAAGCCCTATCCCAATCGTTCCCATTTCCGCCATAATTTCTAAATACATCGTATGCGCCCGCCCCGCTTTCAGGGGATAATACAAACGGCAGTTATAATAAAAATCCCCCGGCCCGGAGCCAAAGACCGGATTGTCTAAATACATTTCCCACGCCGCCATGGCCAGATAATACCGTCTGACAGTTGAACCAATGGTGTCATCATACGTGTCCTCGATTTTTGTCTTCTCAAACCGTTCCCAAACGCTGTCAGGCATAACATATACGAGTGCCAGCGAAACAATCCCGACCGTTAAAAGACCTAAAAATTTATTCTTTGCCCGGAATACAGCGAACAGGAGCATAACAGCTAAACCCAAAAGGCCTCCGCGTGACTGTGTTAAGATCAAGGCGGCTAATAAAATGATTGGTGTCCCCAGGAGGATAATCTTCCAAAAGAACCTCTTCTCCGCCAATCCGACATAAAAACTCATCACGATGACCGGCAGAAGGCTTATCGCGAAATAATTGGGATCAAAGTTTGTCCCCTGTAATCTGGCCGTCATGGCCAAATAATCCGGATGGGTTAAAAAATTAATAACCGATTGTGCCGCGGCAGCCACAAAAGATAAAATGGCCGTGATCACAACTATTCTAAATCTTTGGGGGGTTGTTATGAGTACTAAAATCGAGAACCCAAATACCCAAAACGAGGTGAAAGAAGTAAAAAGCTCGCGGGAAAAAGCGGTCGGTTGAGAGAAACCATTGATATAAAGATAAACGAGATAAAGCGTGTAATACAGGAATCCCCCTTTTCTTAAAAAAGATAATTTGCTCCCCTTTGACACCACCTTTATCAACGTCCCCAAGAACATCAACACGCCAATAATCTTGATCGGGGTCATCATGGAGAAAGCACCCAGGAAGGAATAGCCCATGGATGGGATCAGCGCTTGGGGGAAAAGGACAATCGTGGCGAGTAACCCGAAAAACGGGTTGACCAAAATGACGACACCGCCGATAACCGCTAAGAGGACTAAAAGCCCGGGCATGGGGCCATCCTTTCTAAAACTTTCTTATAGATGACTTCAGTTTCTTTAACCTGCTTTTTTAAATCAAAATAATTCTCCACTCTCTTTCTGGCCTGTTCTCCAAATTGTTGCCGGAGATGATCATCAATAATCAACTTCTCCATCGCTTCTTTTAACGCTTTGCTATCCTCCGCAGGAACAACTAACCCGGTCTCATTATGAATCACCACTTCCGGGCTGCCGTCCACATTGGTCACGATCACGGCTTTACCCATGGCTGACGCTTCCAGGGCGACTAAGGGAAGGCCTTCGAACAAAGACGGTAAAACCAAAATGTCCAACGACCCCATGATGTCTTTAATATCCGGGCGGAACCCCAGGAATTTCACCTGATGACTGATGCCGTAAGACTGGCATAAATTCTCCAACTCTTTCCTTAAGCTGCCTTCCCCGGCAATGCAAAACTCCGCCTTATCCGATTTATCCCGCATCAACCGTATCGCTTCCAGAAAATATTTATGGCCTTTCTGCGGCTCCAACCGGCCGATGACCCCGATCTTGATTCTTCGGTTTGCATTCCCTTTGTTCCGGAAGCCCAGCCCTTTCTTAATTTTATCAAGACCTACAAGCGGCCGACCGGTATAGACCGCGGAAAACCGCTCCAAATCCACGCCATTATGAACCACCGTGATCTTTCCTTCTGCCACTCCTTTGCCCCCGGTTAAGAACCGTTTGACCGCTTCTGAAACCGCGATGATCCGGTCGACATACCCGTAAGCCCACCGGTCGATGAAGAAGGCTTTCTTAATTCCTTTTCTCCACGCTTCCCGGATATGAGCGGTTTCTACCACCGCCGGAACCCCCGCAAGTTTAGACAGCGGCGCGGCATAAAGAGTGGCATAAAACAAATGCGAATGCACGATATCCGGTTTTTCCTGTTTCAATACCCGCCAGTAAGCCCGGATATCCTTAAGGTGCGTCCATCTCCGGATACACAGCGGATAATACCGCACATGATAAGCCTTCAGCTCCGGCTCGATAAACTTCAGCAGTTCTGCCGGACAAACCAGAACTGGGTCAAACGTCTCCCGGTCAAGCCAACGCAGCAAGCAGAGCACATGTTCCTCCACTCCGCCCCGCGTGCCGCTGTTTAAAAAATATAAAACTTTTTTCAATGCAGGCTCCCCGCTCACGACACCGGCTGATAAATCCGGCCGTAAACGCATGATATCATTTCGCGTAACGCTCCATGATCTTAAAAAAATCCTTCACGTCGGCCACCTCTACCTCCGGCGGACGGGTGCTCACCAGGATGGCGTCCATCGTGCCATCCACAACATCGTAGCCATGCATGCCTTCCGGGGGCTTTTGCCCCATATAACTGGGGTTAATGACCGCCCCGTTTTTCATCAAAAATAATTCTTCGCCATAAAGGTCATCTTCAAAATGCACGTGCCGCTCTTTCTTCTCTTGCAGCGACAAAAGCCGGCCGTAAGGTTTCTGCTTCAGCAATTTAACAACGGCGTCACGCGTCTGGAAATTAAAGAACCAGAACCGGGCCATGGTCGAATCATAAAACGGCACATAATCCATGGGGATTTTATAACCCAGGGTTTCGATTTCCGCTTTCAGGTCATGGGACTCATAGACCGGGGACATGCTGTGGTCGGAAAAAATATACATATCCACCCGTTCATACTTCCGGCAGGCTTCCCGGTACAGGGTGCGGATCTCCTGTTCGTAAACATCGATCATTTTTCGCGTGCCGTCCTGATCCTTACACCCCCGGTGCAGGTAGGCGTCGGATTCGGAAAAATAAAGGAAATAAAAAGAACTATACGCGGTCTGGATGTCTTTCTGCGCTTGAAAGAAAATATCCTGATCCTTCATCGGATAGGCATAACACTTGTAAGCCACATCCCGCGCCTCAAGGATGTCAAAAATATTCTTCCCCTGCCGCATGCCTTTAGGGGCGTAAATCCGCTTGTTCTCGCTGATGTCGTAAAGATGCAGTCTCTCCACCGGGATGAGATAGGTTTCAAAATAACCGCTGTAACCCATAAGCCGTTTGGAAATTTCTTCCACGATTTTCCGGGTATAACGGCTGTTCAGCCAGTCCGCCGGCAGCCAGTCAAAAAAGGCTGTCCACAAAAAGCAATTCTGTTTGGGGCTGTAATAGTAAAGGAACCAGTGTTTGTGTTCCGGCGGATAGGCGCCGGTGAGGATGGACGGGATCACCCCGCTGGAAAAGCCCAGGATGCTCTTTACGGGGCGCTTGACCGGGCAGATGTCATCCAGGAAAGAACGGTTCTTGATATAATCCCAGCCCAAAGCATCAATCAAAATAAATATGGATACCGTCTTCATATGGCTCTCCTCTATTTGACGATCCTTTGCCATTTATCGATCACGCCCATCCGCTCTTGTGCGGGCCATTCTTCTAAAAAATACAACCGGGCGGCTTGCTGATAAATCAAGAACTGCGGGGACGTGCACCATATGGAGCGTAAAATTTCACTCGGCCGTAATATCTCGGCGTGGTTCCGGGTAAAAACCTTAGCCCAGCCTTTGGCGCAATCCATCAAATTCGGGATTGAGATCAGGCAGTCAACCGCCTCCTTTATTTTAAGGCGATCATACTTTAAAATCTCCGCGACCTCGTAACAGAAGACCTTGTCGAATTCGTTTCTCAAGACTTTCCATTGTTCGAGCGCCTCCTTTTGACTGATAAGGGGGAATTCGTGCTTGAGGATATGCACAAATGCATTGTTATAGGCCAGGATATTCAAACCCAACCCAGCCAGAGGAGAGTCTTTCTGGCCGGTTAAGTATGCAAAAGCAGTCTGCTTTTCCGGATAAAGAGAACAATACTTCTTATCAAAGGACAGCAAGGAATTAACCACCTGAATGTACCCTTTATCGATCAGGTATTGATTAACGGACAGTCCTTTATTGATCGAAACATAAGCCTTAAGCTGTTCCACAATCCGGTTGCACAAAAGGACCAATGCATCCAGACGGGATAGGTCTGCCGGGGTATAATCCGGGATCAAATCCAGGACAGACGGGTCGCCGCAAATAACTTTGCCAAATTTTTTCAATTCCAAGGTGAATATATGCGGTTTCAACCGCCGCAAATGCCGTTTGGTTGTAAATCCAACACAGACCTCAAAGACACCAGCGCCCGGTCCCGTTACCTCACCGATAACACCGATTGGGAGTATCCGTTTTAACTCCGCCTCCAAATCCTTCCGCCAATTCCGGTCCAGCAGTTTCTCTTCCTCGACAACTACCATCGCCTCCACGTCGCTTAACAATCGCCTATGCCCGTCTGACTCGCTCCACAGTTCTTCCCCGCGAGCGAAACTGCCGATGAGGACGACAGAAAGGACGCCTTCTTTGTCTCCGATTTTTATTTCCGCGGCCACCCGCGCTCTATTAAATTCATTCCCCATTTATTACCTTCCGGAAGCGGCTGTCTTTTCCCAAAGCGTGATCATGGAACGGATATCCCCGATGACTTTCAAATTCTTCTGCGCGACCTCATATCCCTTGTTCCCAAAGGAAACGATTTTCTCAGGGTTATTCAATAAAAAAACCACCTTGTCAGCCAAAGCCTTCGGATTTCTTCTGGGGACAACGAACCCTGTTTCCCCGTTTACCAGCCATTCCCTTAAACCCGAGACATCGGTGGAAACGATCGGCTTCTTGGAGAGGATCGCCTCCACTATGACCGTGGCCCTGCCTTCAAAAATCGACGGCAAAACGAAGATATCACAAGCGGAATAATATTTCTGGATTTCCGCATGATCAACCGAGCCGACAAACCGCACGTTTTTCGCGATGCCCTCTTTTTCCGACAAGAGACCCAAGTCCGTCTTTAAAGGTCCTTCCCCGGCTAACAATAAAACCGTCTTCGGCTTTTCTTGCAGGATATACTTAAAAGCGCTGAATAAGTTCGGGATGTCTTTTTGCCGCACCAGCCTCCCCACAAACAATAATATCTGTTCAAACCCTTCCTTCTTATACTTTGCCCGGATTTCCGACCCGTCCAGCGACTGGAAATGACTCAAGTCAGAATGCACGGAAATGAGCGATATCTTATCCGGCGCAATACCGCACTTCTCCAGGCTTTCTTTGGTCTCGCTGGCCACAACCCGTATCGTGTCCGCCCTTTTACAGATGAACTTCCCCAGGGCGTTAAAAAACCGATTCAGCGGCCGCAGGCTCATCCAATATTGGTTATCGACGAAATCTATATGCGCCTGCACGTTTAGCGGAATTCTATACTTCCGCTTCAAGAGATAGCCGACTAACCCTGTTATAAAAGGGTCTTCCGCACTTATGGCATCAATTTGTTTTTCCCGGCATATTTTTACGCCAATCTTATAGGCGTCATACATAAAAGCCGCCTTACCCCGGGACTGGGTCGGGTAAAGCCGAAAATTCTCTGCCCATTGACTGTTTGGCAAGTTAAGTTCCCGGGGGGAATAAACAATGGAGTCCAGGGACGCCAACGATTGGGCGTAGTCAAATTGCCGCAGACGCACGTCGCCCCTCACTTTACTGCCTTGAAGCATTAGATAATCCAATCCGATCGTGAGCAAATGAATCATTTTTCTCCTTTAATTCTTTTAAAATAGTGTCTATATTAAAAAAATCAAAAAGCTCCTTCCCGTCGTAACTCATCCAGAAAATGCTTGCGTTCCTGTTTCCGGACTTCTTCTAGTGTCAACATCTATACCTGTGGCTCGGACCTTACGCAACATATCTCCGTTCATTTCAGAGTTCTAAAAATCCCCAATTTTACCCACACCCACACACCCGCAATTTTCCCTCCTATTCCCACAAATATACAATTAAACTTCCGCCAATCCGGGTTTCGCACAAACGCGGGGATACTCGTGTTATTCGTCATTATATAAGCAAAAGCACGAAAGATATTATAATTCTTCAACATAAAATAGGTTGCGTTCCTGGTAATATAATACTGCCGCTTATAATCAAAGACAGTCCGCTGGACCAGATAACGCGCCCCTGCCGTGTGAATGACCCGCATCTGGGGATTGTATAAAATTTTATATCCCGCTTTCCTGATACGAACACAAAAATCGGTCTCTTCCAGGACATTCGAACCAATATAATTGATGTCAAAGCCCGATATTTTATCCACCGCTTCCCGCCGAAAGGACATGTTGCATCCCCGCAGATGCTCGACCGCAATCGTCTCCCCTTTGTCAAAATTAAAACTGCCGATCCTCGTCCCGTTAAAAGTGACCCTTGCCACATAATCCTTTTCCTTCGGTTTGATATTTTCTTCCTTCTTCTCAATAATAAATCCACCTACCCCTCCGGTTTCGGGAGACGAATAACTGTTCACGCACGCCTCCAGCCATCCTTTTTGCACCAAGCTGTCATCATCTATAAACGCCAAGATATCTCCTTTAGCAATTTTTATCCCGATATTTTTGGCTTTAGGGCGCTGGTTCTCTCCATTGGGGAAATATTCATAATGCACCTTGGGGAACTTCTTCTGAACAATGTCCTTTGTTTTTTCATCGGGGGAAGCGTCAACGACAATCACTTCAAAATCCGGATAGGTCTGCTGATAAAGGCATCGCAGGCAGTCTTCGATGTCCTCCGGCCTGTTCCGGGTTGGGATTATGACCGATACGAGGGGATGTCTATCCATAAACTATGTTATCCTCCGATATATATCTTCTATCATTTTGGCCCGGTCAGCCCAGTTAAAATGCGCCTCAACCAGTTTACGGGCATTTCCTGTCATACGGGCTCGTTTCATTTTGTCTTCCAATAATCGGATGGTTTCCCGAGCAAAAGCATCCGGGGTTCCCGTCAGGGAAATATGTTCCCCATCAACCGCCGGGATTCCGGCAATACTGGCCGGCGTGGCCACGACCGGCACCCCCATCGCCATGGCTTCCAAAACCTTATTCTTAATACCCGTGCCGTATCGCATGGGGCAGACGTAAATTGCGGATTGATAAATATAATCCCGGATATCATCGACTCTTCCGGTGACAACGACAGCCGGATCCTCTTTAAGATTCAGAATTTCAGCGCCAGGACTGGCTCCGACAATATATAACTTGACGTTAGGGATACGTTCCCTGACCATCGGGAATATTTCATGATAAAAAAACAACGCGGCGTCAACATTCGGCGCGTAGGACATGGTGCCGGTAAATATGATATTGTTTTCTGGTCCCCCATAAGGGCGATAGCCGTAATAATCCAGGTCAACGCCATTAGTCATCACCGTGACTTCGAGACCTGGCGCGTGCCTTTGGATCGCTTCCTTATCCTTTTCACTGACGACTACGCAATGGTTAAACTGGGCGTAAATACGCTTTTCAATATAACGCCTCTTCCCGATCTCGATCAGATATTTCAACTTTTTCTTTAACGCTTTATTGCTTTTGAATTGTTGCCAGGCGTTGGCTGACGGGGAATCATGCGGGCAAACGATTTTGGGGATATCTTTGATCCCCATGACATACTGCCCCATATGGGCGCCTTCCACATGAATTAGATCAAAATTCTCTTTTTTAAACGATTGCTCTATCCTGTCGGACATTTCCGGGCTACTGGAATACCGGGAAAACACATTGCGGGCAACCTCCAGGAATGATGTCGGATATTGATAATACACCATATCCAAAGACTTACAGTATCTGGAAATGGAATCTGTCCGCTCCCGGTCTTTTTTATCCGCGTAAAAAGCCAAAAGATGAATCTCATGCTTTTTAGACAACTCCTTGATTAAACTGTACGGGATCAAACGAAAGCCGTCAAAACAAGGAAAATAAGGCAGCATTTCTGATATGAATAAAATCTTCATTCTTTATTTATCCTTCAACTTTTTTCTTGATATTATTCCGGCAATGATCTGATTGCACATTTTAGAAAAAAGGCCCCCAATCCGTCGGATATTAAAATCATAATATAGGCTCTTGAGCATCAGGCGGCAGCCCAGCAAGCGATAAGAATTCTGGCACATCAGCCCTTTGCCGATGGCCCCGAGCGAACCGGCGTAAACCTTTTTAAACGACGGATCGACAACAAAAGCAGCCTTTTGGTGTTTTTTTAAAACCTGATACTGCCCGAGCAGCTTTTTAGCCTCATTGGCAGAGCTGTTCCAGCGACTCCCCTCCCTGATACGGTAAATCCATAATGGCTGTTCGGTTTTTGTCTGGCCTAGTCTTAAGTGATGCTGCGCAAACCGTATCCAGATGTCCCAATCTTCCACATAACTCTCTTCATCATATAACCCAACTAATTCAAAACATTTTCTTATAACCACCATTACTTGACTCCCCGCATGCTTTTCATAAAGCAGTTTATAAAGCTCAATAAAATCTTTCGGAAAGTCTTCTCTTCGAATTGTCTCGATTTGGTTATTGTCGTCCCGGTCAATGAACCTTTTCAGGAAACACTTAGGGATAACCACATCAAGATTCTCCTCTTCCAGGCATACAATACACTCCTCAAGGAAACGCGGTAAATAACAGTCATCTGAGTCTAAAAACGCAAGATATTCTCCTTTAGCCACTTTAATCCCCAGATTCCGGCTTGCCACAGGCCCGTTGTTTTCCTGGTAATAATAGCGGACTTTGGGTTGAGGATAGTTTAAATACTTCTCAACGAGAGCTTTTGTGCCATCGGTTGAGCCGTCATCAATAATGATAATTTCAAAATCCTGAAACGTCTGGTTCAGGACAGAGTCTATCGCTTCTCCCAGATAAAGGGCGCTGTTATAAGCAGGGATAATAACACTGACTTTGGGCATATTAATAACCAACCCTCTCCATCCTGTTATTCAAAAATTCCCTCATCCGTTGAGACGGCACTAACGCATGAAGGTATTTCCGTTCTCTATTATTAAATATCAAATAGTATGCCAGCAAACCGTAAATTAGCGTGTTCAGTAAGCCGCAGATCAGCACGCACCCATACCCCGGAGCCAGAATATTCCTTTCCGCCAGCCAGGCACCCCCGAAGAAGATGGTTGTCAGCGACAAAACCGGCAAGGCGATTTTTAGATAATATTTTCTGGTATCCATTTGAATAATCTGGCAGATATAAACGGGCAATATAAAAAGCCCGCTGATGACGGCCGGGATCGCGGTTCCCCAGGCAACCCCCTCCAATCCCATCCCCCGCTTAACAAAGATGATGCTTAATATTAAATTGGTCAGGGCCCCGCAAAGGCTTAAAATCGTCGGGAAACGATGCCTGGATATGCCAAACGCCAAGTTCATCCCCGGGATATTCGTTGAGGACAGCATGGTTGATGAAACTAAAATAACCAAAAGCGCGTACGCCGCGCCGTACTCCGGCCCCACCCATCTTAATATAAAAACTTTTCCAAGCAGGAGGATATTGCCTCCGATAATCAGGGACGCGCACCAGCAGATTTTAGAGATAAATTCAAATTTCTCCCTGATAGCATCATAATTCCCAACCGCTTCATACTGGCTAAAAATCGGGGTCATCAGCCCCATCGTGGCGAATAAGAGCTGCGAAAAATATTTCACCAACCTCGCGGCGATCGAATAGACCGTGACCAACCCGATCCCCAAAAACCCGGCAATAACGAAATTATCAATATCGTGGCTGATCCGGTGGGAAATCTGGCTTAAAAAAGAATACATGCTGTATCCAAAAAACTTTTTCAGCTGTTTTGGATCAAGAAATTTTAAAGAAAATTTTAAATAGCCCGCCACCCTTTTTGTCCGAATGATCATGATCATGTGGCAAAGAACATTGACCAGCAACATAATCACACCAATGGCTACCAGGCCATATCCTTTTTTCAGGAAAACAACGATGAGCGTGGTCCGCAGCAACAGATTAAGAAAATCTACGGAAACATTCACATCATAGCGGAGATGGGATTCCAAGACACCGCTGAACGCGCGCATGACAAAAAAAAGCGCGATGCTTAAACCCGACAGAATAATAAATTTGCGGAAAATCACAATTTCTGCCGGATCAGAGATAAAAGACCTCGCCATAAAAGAGAAGACGATTGTAATGAGAAGCGAAACCAGCCCTATAATCGCAAAGGTGAAAAGGGCGGTATTAAAAACCTGATTGCATGCCCTCTCATCTTTCAAGCCGATTTCTCTGGCCAGGAACCGGTTGACGGCCTTCCCCATCCCCAGATCCAACAGGTCATAAAATCCGAAAAGCGAGCTCACCAGCATCCACATCCCATATATCCTGTCCCCTAACGACTTTATCAAAAAAGGAGTCATGACTAAGGCGACAAGGCAGGTCGAGAATAAATTCACCGCGCGCAAAACAGACCCGATCGCCAATAACGTGCCTTTAGAATGTCCGCTTTTATTGATCATACCGTCCTTCTTTTCAACAACTTTATAAGCTTATGTTTATACGGGCTGCCCAGCAAACGTAATTTATAAATCCATTCTCGGCGGTATTTCAGCGTTTGTATATATACTCTTACAAAGAAATTTTCTTTATCTAAATAGCGGCCAATAATTCGCCAGTTATTCTCTTTAATAAGCCCGGAGGCAATGGCCCGCCCGGTTAACGACTCTGGATAAAGCCGGTAATTCCCCCATATCTTATTGACATATTTCACGGAACCACCCCTTACCGCCCTGATCATGAAATCCAGGTCCATCGCGTTCTTCTCGTTCTCATCATATAACCCGATAAGATCATGCAGGGATTTATGGTAAAAATAGGCTGAAGGGTTCACCGGATGTGCTTCTCCTGCCAACAGTTCATAATAATGCAACTTTTTAGGTATATTAATATATATTTCCCTATCAGCCTCATCTAAAACACGGCAGTTCCCAACCGCTAAAGACGGTTCCGGGAGATTTCGGAATACCGCCAGGATATCGTTCAGCACGCCGGGCTCATAAAAATCATCCACATTCAAGATGCCGAGAATCCTTCCACACGCCTCCCTGATCCCCCTGTTCAGCCCCGAGGAAAGACCCGCACGCACTTCCGACACAAGCCGCATGTACGGCAAGCGTGCCTGCCAATCCCGGACAATCTCCAACGTCCGGTCGGTCGAACCGTCATCAATCACAAGGTGCTCCAGGCTGGCGCAATTCTGATCCCGGACATTGAGGAGGCATCGCTCCACAAACCGTTCCCCGTTCAAGACGGGAGTCATAATTGTCAATGCGGTGGGCACGAACAGGGATCCTTTCTTCTCAAGATCACAAGGAGCCGGCGAAACAATGCTCGGATCGCGCGCAGAGGAATTTTTATTATATATTTCATCCTATCCCAGCAACACAGTATCCGTCCTAAAACGTATGGCAAGACCGGGAATGAATACCCACAGACAGCCGCGAATCGCACGATTTCTTTTAAAAACGGGTCTCGGCTTCTCAGTACCTCCGTTATGTAAGCCTCTTTCTTACGCCGATAAGCGTCAAGGTCAAACGACGCTGAATACCGGGCCATGCGGCCGGCGATATCCAGGGTTAAAAGCGTCCGCAGGCATTTCCAGCACACGGAACAATTCCCCGCGTTCTCCCCGCTCACACAAACATCAAGCGTATTATACGAGTCCGGGATATCCGACACGCGGAGTGTCTTTTCAACGCGCGTGTATTCACCGCCCGCAGATACAGCCTCAAACGTTTCTGTTGATAAAAACGGCAACGCGACCGGCTCACTGAAGGCCATACCATAGGTTTCCCCGACAAATATATCCGTAAAAGCATATGAAGATGAATAGATATACCGGCCAATCCCTCCCTGAAGCAGCAAGGCCGCGGAAACGTTGCGCAACGTGTGGGTTTTATGAAAACCAATCCGATCATTATAAAATGAATCCATATTGGAATTAATCTTGATAAACGGCAACCCCAACCGGGCCACGACCGGCTCCAAAGCCGAAAAACGTTTTTGAAATAATTGATCCCCTTTCTCTCCCCGCCCATGAGAACCCACGTTATGATAAAGAAGATGCGTGATCTTCAAGTGTCGGGGGACTTGAGAATAATAGTAATCCGCCAAGGTGCAAAAAGAATCTATTCCGGCTGAAAATCCTGTCGCAACACCCGTTACCCGGGGCCTTTCCCCCGGCGTCACATCTGAATAAATCCGGATGGGCTTCAACCAAGGGATAATGTGCCTCAACAAGCGTTGATACGGTCCGGAAAGATTATGCATAAGCCTGGGAGAAACCGGGCCGTCCACATAAATATCTTCACCCTGGGCCATGGCCGGAATCAAGAGCGCCGCCAAGGGCGCGTCAGAGGAATCCGTCAACAAACCCGCGAATTGATCACTGAGGCTATACCACAATTTCTGCTGCCCGTTTCCGGTTGCCACATCAACGGAATATATGATCTCTTGTTGCTGGCGGATTATTTTAGGTTTAGAGATTCGCATATTCTGCTACTCGGCTAAATTTTGACGCCATCAATGTTTCCGCTGCAGTGCGTTGTATAGACGTATAATGAATTATTTTCTCGGCTATCTTGTTCTGATAAAACGCCGTATTAGAATATAACCTGCGAACTTTCTCTAAGATCCAGCTTATTTGCATTTCATCGGTTCTGACATTAAACTCCTGCATGTCCATTGATAGCATAAAATCCAGGCACTTGGGTCGGTATTCAAGCATGATGGCCGGCGTATAAGTTGCCATCGCCAGGATCACCGAATGCAACTTTTCACCAATGAATAGATCGCAGGACGCCAAAAAATGCATAGTCTTCTCCAATGATAAAAAATCCTGCATGATATTGACTCTTTTCTTCAATCTTTCAACAGCCCGTCTTATATAAGGGACATCCCGATCCAAAACGGGGAGAAAAGTTATGTCCCAGCCGTTATCAAGCAACGCGTTGCCCAGGCCGATCACTTTCTCCAAGACTTCCTCCTCGCTGCCCCAGACATGGCCGCCACTCATTCCGATATTCATCCCCACGCGTTTATTCATGCTCTTTGGCTTCACGCTACTGGGGGCTAACGAAAGCGCCAAATCGCCGATGATTTTCACGTTATCCAAGCCGTGCCCTTTCAGGATTTCACACGACAAGGGCCCTCGGACGCCGACAAATTCGCATCGTTTTAAAATCCTAACCCAATCCTGAATAGAGTCTTTATGTTTTCCCCGCGTGGCCCAAAAACAAGGATTTCTGACTCCGGTCCCAAACACAAAAGTCCTGGCATATTTCTTCTGGATATACTCAAACTCAGGGGCCAACTCATTGAAATTAATAAGTGTCCCCCCTCCAAGGCAAACCGACTTAAATAACGGGATGGGGCACACCTTTTCGAACTTCTTGAATTTATCATTTAATTTATATGGCAAAACCAGCGCCCGTTGGAATAATTTTTGGAAGGCGATAAACAACGCCTCATCCCCCAAATTATTATGTCCAACCCACCCTAAATAACCGATACGATGCGTGTGAGGGTAAAAATAAGTTTTATTATTAATGATCGAACTGATTATATTCGGCATATCTTATACTGAATTTATTGACCTTCCCCCATTCCTAAAAATAAACAAGGTCAGGCCCGCCCCCAGCGCGTTTCTCAACATGTCCCCGATCGAGAATTCCCGGCCCGGGACATGCGCCTGGACAAACTCATTAAAAATCCCGAAACACACCGCGGCTGTGAAGACAAGAGCTGATATCATAAATGTGGTCCTCCCGGGGATACCGTCACCAGAGCCGGGAGTGGACGCACACTCCGCGGAGGCTGTCCGCAGGAAGAAATATGTCAGGAGGGAATACGCCGGGATATGCAAAAGATTCATCACCAGCCCCCTTTTGGAAAAACCGTCCGTATCAGATGAACTGGGAATCGTTGAGCTCCACAGGATGGCCAGCATGTAAAAAAATGTCAACACCAACCAAAAACGCCGTGATTTTTCCATGCCTTATAAACTTTTAAAATACGCCACGGTTTTCCGCAAGCCCTCTTCAAACACGACAAGGGGCCGGTAGCCGATCTTATCTTTGATTTTGGAAATGTCGGCCAGCGTGCGGAACACGTCCCCCTGCCTTGCGGGCAAAAACCTGGGTTCGATATTCTTACCGATAATCTTATTCAGCGCCGCGACCAGATCCAGCACCGTGTGATCCGCGCCATTGCCCACGTTAAACACTTCATGGTTGATCCCGGGAACCGTGGCCGCCAGAATATTCGCTGACACCACGTTATCGATAAACGTAAAGTCCCGGGACTGCTTGCCTGTTCCGAAAATAGGCGGCGGCTCATCATTCAGGATGCAGTGGATAAATTTCGGGATCACGACCGCGTATTCATCGTCCAGCGCCTGCCGGGGGCCGAAAACATTAAAATATCTCAAACACGCGGTTTCCACCCCAAAACTCTCCGAAAAAATCCGGCAATAATATTCTCCGGCCAGCTTGCTGAGCGCGTAAGGGGAAATTAAAAGCGGGTAAAAATTTTCCTGTTCCGGGAACTGATCAGTGTCCCCGTAAACCGAACTCGAAGAAGCGAAAACAAAACGCTTAATTTTATGTTTGGCCGCGGCCTGCAGCATGTAGAGGATGCCGTTAATATTAACATCATTATAACTCTCGGGATCTGACATGGATTTCGGCACCGACCTTAAAGCCGCCTGGTGTGTGACATAATCCATTCCCTGGCACGCCCTTTCACAGGCCTCCTTATCCCGGATGTCCCCGCGTTGCAACTCAAACCTGTCTTTTCCCAGCCCCTGAGCGAACGCCAGGTTTTCTTCCTTGCCGGAATAAAAATTATCCAGCACCCGCACGTAATGCCCCTCCTGGAGCAGCTTCTGGGCGATATTAGACCCAATAAAACCCGCTCCTCCGGTAATCAAAAATTTCGCCATTATGACATTCTCCTTCCCGCGTATATGCACACTTTTTTAATATCTTTTATTAAACCTGATTCTCTTCCAGGACAGTCAACCCCGAACCTGTTTGTTAGCTTACTCTTAGTAAAATATTATTTATACTAATATTTTAAATATTTAAGAAAGACGTGCCAACCTAACACTTTGGGAATATTATAAATATCGATATATGTACTGCGGCAGATGATACTCGATATTCGTCAGCACATGGCCCAAAACCTTGGCATGGCACTGGTGGAGCAACTCAGAAGCCCTTTTGATGATCCCCCGCTGAGTGCGGCCGGCCTGAATCACCATAATGACCCCGTCTACCTGCGCGCCGAGAATCCCGGAATCCGTCACAGCGATAATGGGAGGGGTGTCGATAATAATATAATCAAACTGACGTTTTAGATCATTCAGGAGATTTTTCATGTTTTGAGAATCCAGAAGTTCCGCAGGATTCTCCGGAACCGGACCGGAAGCGATAAAATTAAGGTTCTCAACATCAATCTTAAACACAACATCTTCTAATGACGCTTTGCCCTGCAAGATGTCAGACATCCCCACATCCTGTTCCACGCCCAGGTAACGGGCCACCCGGCCCCGCCGCATGTCCGCATCAATCACAAGCACTTTGGGCTGCTGAGCTGATTGGGCGATCGTCATGGCCAAATTCAGCGTCGTCACGGTTTTCCCTTCCATGTTGATGGCGCTGGTAATGACAATGACTTTATTGGTTTTGATCTTATTCAGCGACAAAACATTCGTCCGGAGGATCTTGTACTGTTCTGATATCGGGGATTTGGGATCAAAATAAGTTATAAGCCGCGGATCGACTTTGGAATCCCCCATTTTCTTTATGACCAGACGGTCATGGGTCTTGATCTTGTTGATTTTTTCTATGCGCTCAAGCCGTTCATCCGCCGCCTTTCTCAGGGCTTCTGTTAATTTCCCCATCTGTTTTGTCCTTTCCTATCGAGCCGGACCCGGAATTCTTTACGAGCCCCGTCCGGAACAAGATTATGCTCTCAATAATATTAAACCGACTTTATACCGCCGCCCTGCTTAGGACAGAACGCTCTTGCGTCCTTGCGTCACCAGGGCATAAACTTTTTCATATCTTTTTTTGAGTTCCCGGAACTTTTTCCGGGACAGGTAGCCCTCATGATACGCCATTTCAAGCCAGGTGTTTTTGGGAACAGCCATGGAGTCCTCCGAAGGACATCGGCCCGTCCTGGGGCCCCATCCCCCGGATACCGTGGCCTGGGAGGCCGCCGGCGCTTTATGTTTTTCTATCCGTTCCACCATCCGTTAAATCTCCGGAATTTTTATATTCAAGCTTTCCCGCTCGTACTTTTCGTGTTCCACCTGATCAAGTTTTTGCAGCGCCCGGGACATGCCGGAAGAAATCTGGTTCATGGGCGACTCGGCGATCACTTCCTGCATGATTTCCGCAGAAATCTCTTCGACCCCCGCGATATACCCGGTCAGCAAGGCGCTATCGCAGATCTGATTCACCAACCGCGGCACCCCTTTGGAATATTTCCACACCTGGTCCAAAGCTTCGTCGCTGAAATACCGGCGGTCGCTTTCACTGGCGATCTTCAGCCGATGCAGAATATATTCCCTGGTTTCTTTATAAGACAAGGGGATCAAATGATAAAAAACCGCGATCCTCTGGCGCAGCTGTTCCAGACGCGCCAAAGCCAATTTCTTTTTCAGTTCCGGCTGGCCGATAAAAATAATCTGGATCAGCTTTTCATTTTCCGTCTCAAGATTCGAAAGCATGCGCACTTCTTCAAGCACCGAGGCCGCCAGATTTTGCGCCTCGTCGAGAATCAGGACGATGTTCCGGTCACTGCGCAACTGTTCAATTAAATAATAATTCAACTGGGACAACAATTTGGCTTTCGACCCCGGCACATATTCAATATCCAGGTCGTCCAATATTGTGGTCAGGAGGTCCTTGCCGCTGATATGGGTGTTCGTAACCAGGACGACCTCCGTCTTGGTGTCCAGCTGGTTTAAAAGCGTCCGGCAGATGGTCGTCTTCCCCGAACCGATATCGCCGGTAATGACGACGAACCCCTTCCTCTCCCGTATCGCGTAAACCAGCGTGCTGATCGCCTCTGTATGCTTCGCGCTGGCATAAAAAAATTTGGAATTCGGCGTTAAATTAAACGGCGTCTCTTTAAATCCATAATGTTTCTTGTACATGCGTTTTCACCCCCGGCCCGCCCCGGCTTCCGCGGGGCCCCGGCCGACTCACGAGCCATATTTATTTCAGAAAATTCTCAACCGCTATCGTAACAATCACCAAAATCACGCTTCCCAGAACCGTCACCGCGTACATCCACATCTGCTTCTCTCTTTCCATCCGGACCGTAACCTCTGTTTCGATTTTAGAGATCGCCCCTAAAAGGGGAGCCCCGAGAAAGTCTTTCGCTTCCTCCACATCAATAAAAGATTTGTCCAAGAACTCCAGCAAAAATACCAGGCCGATCCCCAGCGCCGCCCCTAAAATAGCGCCGATCACCGCGACCAGAACCCGGTTGGGCTGAAACGGCTGCAACGGCACCCGGGGCGGATCCAGAATCGTGTATTTCGTCCCTTCCTTTGACAACTGAAGGCTCTGGGTGATTTTGGCCGTTTCCATGCGCTGGAGAAGCATATTATAAATCTGCTCGTTCACCCGCACATCCCGGGCGGCCACCGTATTCAAAAGCATAATTTTATAGAGCTCATCGTTCTCAGCGGTTCCGTTCTTGGTGGGCGCGCCCGCCGTGCCCTCCATTTTATCCAACGCGGCCTTGATGCTGGAAATCAAAGGATTGCTTGTTTCCTTCTCCAGCTTATCCGGCTTGGTGTATTGAAGATTTTCCGCCTCCAGCTCCGCTTTCTGAATGTCCATCTTTTCCTGGAGCTGACGGACCAAAGGATGCCTCTCGGTGGAATCGATGAGCAGCTCATCAAGCTGGTCCTGCAGCTCGGCGATTTCAGCGGATTTAATCTTGCCTTTATAAATCTTAAGCTGCTGTTCAATAAACGTGATCGCGTCCTGCGTTTCCTGGGTCTGGATTTTCTTGTTACGTTCGATAAAAATATCCGTAATATTCTGCACGACCGCCTGCGTCTGAACGGGGTCCAACCCGACATATGCCAGTTCGAGGATATTGTTGGCCCGGAGACGTATGATAATATCTTTCCGGATCCCCAAAATCAGGGCTTCAAACTGCTGGCGGGTCTTCACGTTTTTGTCCAAATGAAGCCGCTTAACCAGTTCAACCAGGCTGGTCCACCCGAGCATGGATTCCTTAATCGTGTTCATGCGTTGCTGAACCGTGGAAGAAACCGCCAGATCACTGAACAACGGGTTATCGGTTTTTCCCTCTTCGACCAAAATAACCGTTGATGACAGGAATTTCTTCGGCAACAAAATCCCGGCGCACACTCCCAGAGACAGTCCCAACAGCATGGGTATAATCACCAGCTCTTTCCGGCGGAAAAACATCTTTAAATACGCCATGAAAGACATTGTATCTGTGTTCAATTCGGCCATATTCCCTTCCTTAATTTTTTAATACTCGGTTGCGAAAATATTATTAATCCATCTCACAGATTCGCGGAATCAGCACACGCCGGTTGCCGGTGTTAAAACCCGGTCACCGTGCGCCCGGTGCCGGCTGCGGTTCCGATCGGCGCCGCGACCGGCTGGATCGCCCGCATCGCCTTTGTCAGGAACGTCGCCGGGATATAAATCACGTCACCCGGCTTCATCTCAAGATTCTCCCTTAAATCCCCTTCATACAAAAGCGCGTACACATCGACTTTCCGGACATCCGCTTTCCCTGATTCCGACGGAGTAATAAGCCGGCTTTTACGGGTGACTCCGGTGAGTTGCGGCAGCCCAGCCTGCATCAATGCTTCCCGGATTGAAATCGTGTCTCCGCGCATGTAAATCTTCCCCGGCCGCCCCACTTCCCCAACGACATAAACCACCTTGCTGTTGTAACCTGTTATTTTAACAGAAACTTCCGGAGAAATGATATATTCTGATAATCTTTCCGCGATCAGATGAGACGCCTCATCTTTGGTTAGGCCAGCGATTTTAATATCCCCGACAAACTCATACTGGATCTTGCCTTCCTGGTTAATCATATACTGCCCGCTTACTTCAGGGTGGCGCATCACGCTCACATCAATCACATCGGTAGAGCCCAAGGTATAGCGGCTGCTCCCTTCCTGCCCGGGGAGCATGTCCTCCACCGCTTCCGCCGACTCTTCCGCCTTCCCGTCCGCAGCAACCCGGTTCAGGACATCATTGATTTTTTCTTCTTCGGTTGTCAGCTTGGCAGGCGCTTCCTGAGCGCCGCTATCAGGATTCCAATTTGTAAAATTCTGCGCTAAAGCCTGAGGACTTACAACCAGCATAGACACGGCCAAAGCGGTCAAGGATAAACAATTTTTAATATCCATTATATATCTCCTTATGATAAAAACAGGTTATTCAACTTCAAACAAGGTTTCATGAAAATCTTTTATCTCCCGAATATCCTGCTCATCATAAACCCGCCACCCGCGCCAGTCACGCTTAGGCCGGCGGATCTTACCGACTTTTTCCCAACGTGCCAGAGTTTTAGGGCTTATCCCCACGACCTCCGCTACCTCCGTAATTGTCATCCTCTTTTTCACGGATAATCCTCCTTGCATAGTATATCAACTCCTCTTTGTGGATATAGATTCTAAATCAAGGTTTGATACCAATGATAGAGCAAATACTATGCCATGGCAGGATTATATTATTTCCAAGAAACAAAACAGATTGACGTTCTTTAACTTAAGCATAAAAGGTCAGGGGATATTCTTTCAAAGATTGAACCGGTCTAAGATATTGTTTAAAAGATTAGACATCCCTGTCTATGACAAACCAGGACAAACCTGAAACATGCAGAACAACAAAGCCTTACAAAACGTTCAAAAAAATTATCAAAACCATTTTTTACTATTTTATACATATATTATACAATAACAAACTTTTTAGTTATGTTTTATAATAGATTAGTGACTAAATTAAAATAATTTGGTAACAAATCTTTAGTATGGTATACTTCTTGCGTATGAGCATGAAATTATCTACAATCCAAATCCAAAAACAAATTCTGGCTCCATCCATGCAGCAGTCCATTGAGGTGCTGTTACTGCCTCTTATGGATCTCCATCAGACCATTGAGCTGGAGCTCCAGAATAACCCTCTTCTGGAAATCGATGAGGACATGCTTCTAAAACGCCAGGAAGAGGAACACGACAGCGAAACTCCCATGGACCGGACGCTGAATCAATTGATTGAAAGTCCGGATGAGCCATTTTTCAACGGGAACTTTTACAATGACCCGCCAGATGAAAAGCCTTTGAAACAGCACGACACGCTGGAAGAAAAAATGTCCCGCCAACTCCATATTGATGTTTCAGCCCCCCTGCATTTAAAAATCGGCGAATTTATAATAGGGAACCTGAATGAAGATGGGTATCTCACCTTAAGCTGCGAAGAAATCGCCGCAACCCTTGCGATCGAGGAGATTAGCATCGTGGAACATATCCTGAGCGTTATCCAGCGCTTTGATCCTCCCGGGGTTGCCGCCCGGGATATTCAGGAATGCCTGCTGCTGCAGTTGGCCGTCCTGCCCCCGAGAGAAACAGAACTTGCCTCACGCCTCGTCCGGGAATGCCTCCAAGAGCTCGGAAGGAAAAAATTCGCGGAAATAGCCAAGAAACTTAAAGTTCCCATTGATAACGTTAAGGCCGCCGCACGGGTCATCGCGTCTTTGGATCCCCGCCCGGCACGCAACTACCGCCCCATCCGGGAAAGCATTTATATTAAACCCGATGTAACAGTCATCCGCACAGAAGACGAAAAACTATCCGTTCAAATCAATAAAGACGGCCTGCCGCCCTTAAGGATCAACCAGAAATACAAAGCTTTAATACGCCAGGGGAATCTTTCGGCCCCCGAAAAGAAATTCATCCGGGAACAGCTCCAAAATGCCGTTATTTTCATTAAAAGCATTGAACAACGCGGGCAAACAATCCGGGCCATCGCAGAACACATTCTTAATCATCAAGAAAAATTCTTCAAGAACGGGAATTCCGGCCTGACCCCAATGACCCTCAAAGATGTTGCCGAAGCGCTCAACCGCAACGAATCCACCATAAGCCGGGCGATTCATAATAAATATATGTACACTCCTCAAGGGCTTTTCCCTTTTAAATATTTCTTTTCCCAGTCCGTCGGGAAGCCCACTCAAAAATCGTCCGGGGAACCCGAGAACACCGTTTCCAACCGGACGATTAAAGAACAAATCAAAGAGCTAATCGCGAATGAGAATAAATCCTCGCCTTTGTCTGACTCTGAAATCCAGAAAATTTTCTCTCAAACGGGCACGATGATCGCCCGCCGAACAATCACGAAATACCGCCAAATGGAACGCATCCTGCCCTCCCACCTGCGAAAAACATAACAGCCAAAACCTTTCCTAATAAAGGAAAGGCGGGCTGAAAATCAACCCGCCTTTTTGTATCAATGGTACCAAAAGGAGAGGAACATGCCAGTTTTAACCTTCCTCTAATACCATTGATGGCACAGCCGCTCCCTATCCGGAACGGCCGGCAAAATGACTCATAAAGTAGTTCAATTTTAGTGGTAAGAACAAAAAATGTCAACAAAAAAGATATGTGAAGCATCCGTCGGGATGAACTGGCGGCCGCCTTCCTTAAAGGCCGGGCAGGCAGGGGGCCGTTAAACATAAGATATTTAATAACAATATGTTATAAATAATATCCCGGCCTCAATCATGATCGTTTCGGGCGAAATCATCCTGAATGCGGATTATATCGTCTTCGCCCAGGTACTCACCGCAGGCCACCTCGATAAAGACCAACTTTTCCTTACCAATATTCCCGATACGATGCTCTGAGCCGACCGGGACATCCACGACAGAGCCCGTATGCACAGTGACTTCCACCCCATTGATCAGGACCATACCCGAGCCGCACACGATAATCCATTTTTCAGAACGCTTATGATGTTTTTGCAGGCTTAACCGGCATCCCGGATCTACGGCAACACGCTTCACCCAGACACCTTTTTCCTGGTAAAGTTTATAATAACTGCCCCACGGGCGCTCAGAAACCGTATCATAATTATTAGATGCCATAATCGCAAGCCCCCCTCTTCCGGGTTATGTTTATTTTTTCGTCGGGATAAGAACTGAAACAAGTATAATATAAAAGCCACCTTATTGCCACAGGAATTACGACAGTTTCACCGCCCCGGCATGACAAAAACCAGCACAAGACGTGCTTCAACCTGATTAACCCCAATACAAACCCGGTAAAAATTTTAGGCTCTGCTTCCCGGGGAAGCAGAGCCTTGTTAATCCCTCGCTACCATCCCCGGGCATTACCCGGGGTCTTCTGCGAAGGCAGATACATCTTCCTAAAAAAACAGGGCGTGCTTTTCTCACGCCCCGCTTTTCTTAAATCGTATTTCTAGTTTACACGCCCCTTGGGCGTGGCTTATTAACCCAACATCCTGCGGCTCGTTCGCCTAGCTCTCTCGCCTCAGGATCAATTCGCATTTCTAGTTTACACGCCCCTTGGGCATGGCTTATTAACCCAACATCCTACGGCTCGTTCGCCTAGCTCTCTCGCCTCAGGATCAATTCGCATTTCTAGTTTACACGCCCCTTGGGCGTGTAAACTAAATGCTCATTGAATAAATATTATTCCTCTCCCAAGGCAATCTTCGACAGACTGGTTTCTAATTCTTTCACAAAATCAGCATAAGTCTGATAGGCATCCGGATTCCTCAAACGGCTGTCCTGGTTCCATGCTTTTAAACGCTTCTCTCCGGAACAATCAAAAATCTGCCAGTAGCCTTTATCTTTGTTAACGATCTGGTAACCTTTCTTGTCCCATTTCCGGCTTAAAAACATCAAATACTGTCTTTTAATCTTAAGTTCCCCCGGAAGTTTAGACTGACGGGAATCTGTATATATATCAATAAGCTGATTGACTTTAAGTTCTCCTTTATAGACTTTGGAAATATAAAATTTTGTTTGCTTAACAGGCCTCAGGCTTAAGACAACGGTGACGCTGGGAGAACCCACATTTTCCTGGTAAAGTTTATCCGCGGAATCCGCGTGTTCAAGCACGAAGCCCTCAACAATCACATCAGCTTCATGAATCATTTCTTTCGGCGAAAGGTTGGGCGATGCCCACCCCGGGAAAGCTGATATGCTAAAGAAATACACAGAAATTAAAATATATTTCGGGATATAGCGCATTTTCTGAACCAATCTGTATAATTATGCACCAATATACCCTATTATGGCAAGAGGACAAACCTAGACAAACCCGGACAGCAAAAAACAGGCTATCCAAGGAGTACGGCCAGGTTCTGCTGGGAAGGAATTACGGCTGGCCGGGCGGCCCGCCCGGCTTTAAAGGTTTTTCTCAATCGCCTGCAGGATCAATTCGGACTTGGATTTATCCCCGAAAACATCAACGCGGATCCGTATCTGCGCACGGGCTTCGGTCAGGGCTTCAATATTGATTTTCACTTTTTTGCCGTCGGCGAAATCGGCCGCCAAAACCGCAGACACCCGGTCAGCCCGGTCATCCGTCACGTTCATCGCCAGACTGTCCAACCCCGCTTTGGTCGCTTTATATAATTTTTCAGCCGACACGTCGTATTCCTTGATTAAAGCTCCTTTAATCCAGGCATATCCGCCAGCGCCTGCCGCGGCCGCGCCCACGACCAACGCAACACACCCGGACAAAGAAACAACCGAAAGCGCCAAGGTGACGGTCAAAATGAACTGTTTAGATAATCGCATCATATCCCACTCCTTTTTTATTAATATGATCATACGATATCACGACGCCTTTTGAAAGAACTTCTTCAACAGAAATGACAGCCGCTCACAATCAGAGACGCGATGCATGGCGCATAAAGAAAACGGCTGCCTGGCATCCGGAGGCCACAGAGTTTTCTCCTTGAGGAGACACTGAAACAGCTCCGGATAAAGAATTCGGGAATCAGCCCTGGTGAATTGCAGCTGTAACAAAGACCCGGCGCGCCAGACCTGTGCAGGGATTTTTTCTTCCCGGAAAAACCCATTAAGCCCGTCAGCCAGGTCAGCAGCCCGTTTTTCCATAGCCCGATACATATCGTTATGAAGCAGACGAAGCGTGGCCAACCCGGCCCGCATGACAATCGGGTGAGCCCCGCTCTCCTCCCCACACGTCCCGTGATTCCCGCTGCCGGCCTCCTGGCTTAAAATATCCCGCCGCCCCCCAAGCGCGCCAAGCGGAAACCCGCCGCCGATAATCTTTCCCAAACAGGTCAAGTCCGCGTGCGTCCCGAGCCGTTCCTGCAATCCTCCCTTATGAAAACGGAATCCGCTGTCGATCTCGTTCACGACAAGCAGGCATTTATACTTTTTCGTCAGGACCCGCAAGGCCTTAAGATCGTCCTCCCGCATAACACCGACGCGGTCGCCGGTTAATAACGGCGCGACCACAAGGCAGGCCAATTGCGTTTTCAGCGAAGACAGGGCGGCCTCAAGCTGTTCAATACAGCCACAGGATAAAATGATCTCCCTCTGGGCCAAAGCCTGCGACTCCCCCTGAGGATCCCTTCCCATTATCCGGTCTCCCGGCGGAAGCCCGCCCTGCGAAAAAGAACCCTCGGCATCCTGAACGTCGAGGATGACGGCCAACGGCTTGCCGGTAAACGAGCGGGCCAGGTGCAAAGCTTCTTGGAAAGCAGCCCCTGCCGACGGCCTGAAACAAATCCTCTCCATGTGCGGGAACGCCTTTAAAATTTCCTGGGCAAGATCCAGATCCGATTTCGTGGCGATACCAAACGGCATACCGTATTCCGCGGTTTTTTTAACTGCCAGAACAATATTGCGGTGGGCGTGCCCCAGGATCAGAGCGCCTCCGCAAAGGTCATAATCCGTAAACGCGTTATAATCCTGGTCATACAGGGACGCTCCCCTCCCCTTCCGGAAAAATAACGGCGCAACCCCCATACGCCGAAACGCCTGGCCGGCGTTTTCCGCCGTGTCCGGGTAAACTTTCCGGCTTTGACGATATAATTGCTGAGAGTTAGCTGTTTTCATAAATATCATTCACCCTTCCTAAGACGGCTTCCCGGCGGCATATCGGAGCTGTATCCGGGGGACCGGCCACCGCTGCTAAGGACAAAAGAGTCCGGCCCGCGCGTGGCGTGCTTGACCGGTGTTCCTGTTCGAGGACATATCGCGCACCCCTGCTGCCAGGAAACCATGTCCGGTTCCCCGGGGCCTCTCAATGACCGCATTATAACATAATAATTACTGGAAATTACGGCTGATGCGCCGGTATACTGCTCCCCATTAACAGGAATACGGTTTTAAGTTAGAATAAGGCTCCAACTAAAAGGAGCTTTATTCAATGAAAAAACGTCAATGGACAAGCCAGCAGAAACTTCAAATCGTGCTGGAGGGTTTATCCGGCCAAATCGAAATCAGTAAGCTCTGCGCCAAATATCAAATTGCGCAGACCCAATACTATCAATGGCGCGATCATCTGCTGAAATTCGGTCATCAGGCCTTCGAAACCAAAAACATCACTAAAAAAGAACACCATCTCGAACAGGAAATTACCCAACTCAAGAGAATCATCGGCGACCTCACTGTCGAGTTAAAAAAAAGCGAATTCGAATTATGAAAAGAGCAAAATCCCAATCCGTGATTCGGCGCAACCAGGAACTGCTGGATCAAATCAAGCAGATCAAGACCGACCACCCCTTATGGGGCTATCGCAGGATCTGGTCGTATCTCAAATACCGTCAAGGCATCCCGGTTAACAAAAAACGTGTCTACCGACTCATGAAAGAGCAAAACCTGATCGTCACACCACAAGCTCGCCTCAAAGCTAAACGCGGCCCCATGCGCCCCAAACCCGTCGCATCACGTCCCCATCAGTTCTGGGGCATCGACATGACCAAGATCAAACTCCACGGCTGGGGCTGGCTGTATCTTTGCGTCGTCCTTGACTGGCATTCCAAAGAGATTATCGGCCACTCCTTGAACCTCCAATCTAAAACAGATCATTGGCTTGACGCCCTGCAAATGGCTGTCAACGACCGATTCCCTATCGGCATCCGTGAAGCACTCAAAGAACAAAAATTATTTTTAATATCTGATAACGGCTGCCAGCCGACATCGCAGCGATTCATGATGAACTGCTCGATTCTTGGCTTAAAACAAATTTTTACAACCTGGTCAAACCCCAAAGGCAATTCAGATACCGAACGCGTCATGCGCACCATCAAAGAAGATATTGTCTGGCCGTATGACTGGGATAACCCCTTTGAATTTGAAATCCGACTGGCCAAATGGATCCTCGACTACAACAACGATTATCCACATCAGTCACTGAAAAATTTAACGCCAGCGCAATTTTATGAAAAATGTCAGATTAACAAAGAGCCGGTTCTAACTTAAAAATTGCTTGCTTAATAGGGAGCATTACACCGGAAGCACAGGAACTCGTATTCTGCGGCCTCTCATGGACAGACCAGAAACAAGATGGGTTCGGCTGATTAAATCCCGTCATTGACGGATCTTAACAATTCCGGGAAGCACAATCAAAAGGTATACGTCGACAGGCGCATCAAGACATGACTCACAAGAAACCACCAGCTGGTGGCTCCCGCTTCTCAAAAGGATCGTTGTAGAAATTATCCTGAACACAAATTTTTAATATCTTTCAAAACCCCCCGTGCCGCACTTTCCCCTTTCTGGATCAGCAGATCCGCCTTAAAAAATTCATACCATTGTGCGCCGGTTATATCCGGATGGATCAGGACATCCGCGAGTTCCGCGCTGCTCTGTGATATCACATATTCCGATGCCATCAAACTTTTGACGATAATATCCGAGATATTCGGGCTAAAGGCGTCTTTAAGATTCAAGCGCAGATTCCTCGTTATAAAACCGAGAACCGATTTCTGGGGGCGGAGCAGTTTCCGTCGTTTCAACACCTGTTCCCGGGGGAGCTCGTTGGCCCGGCTGACATCTTCCGGAGACTGCAGAACATTGACGGCAATCACCTTGTTGATTCCCTGCTCGCGCAAGACGTTCGTGGGGAGAGGATTCAGGACGCCTCCGTCAATAATAACCTGATTCTTTTCCTGCACCGGCTCCATAATCCCGGGGATAGAAATACTTTTCCTCACGGCGTCCACCAGCAGCCCGGAATCCAGGACCAATTCCTGCCGTTTCTGCAAATCATAGGCGACAATTTTAAGAGGAACGGCGGTGTCATAAAAAGTTTTCTCCGCGAGATGGCGTTTTTTAAGCCAGCTTTTGATCAACCGCCCTCCCATCAAGCCTGATTTTGGGACGACCGGATCAAAAAGCCTGAGCATGGCCCGCTGGGTGCCGAACTCCCGGGCCATTTGGGCAATAGCGTCCGCTTTCATCCCGGTGACCCACAAGCTGGCGATACGCGCCCCTATACTGC
>JAGOJP010000106.1 GCA_017995055.1 Candidatus Omnitrophota bacterium | reverse complement strand
CTGCCATTCTCACCCGGGTTTATGGTCGCCTCTCCGCCGCACAGTGCCAGCGTTCCTGAACCGCTTTCCATTCTGGGGCTGGGATGGGGAATGATCTTCGGCCTGGCATTTAAACATGGTTTTTTCACAAAGTATTTTTTTGAAAATTTTTAAAATTGAAAAACAGAAATTATTAATGACGGATTAATCCTTTTCTGCTAAACTAAACTCGTTTTATTCCGTCCCTTGAGAAATCTGTTCAAGATTTCAAGGGGGGTGGGAAATAACGCCGCTAGGCAGCGGGTTTGCTGTTTTGGGTGTTTTCTGGCTTTTTTATACAAAAATTGGCATCCAACAGAGAGGGAATTAATAATTTCGAGCCATGTTACAAAATTTAATTAAGAAAATTTTTTCTGCCGGCAAGCGTGGCCAGGCGGATTTTGCCGGTAAAAATATTTTGGTTGTCGATGACGGGGAAGTGGAAAGAAAGTTTGTCTCTCATGCTCTGGAGAAGCTGGGTTTTAATGTTATGGCTGTCGAAGACGGTTTTATAGCCCTGGATATCATCAAAAAGCAACCGGTTGACCTGATCATTTTGGATTTTTACATGCCTAAAATGAACGGCAAGGCTATTTGTTCCGCTTTAAAAGCCGATCCTAAAAGCAAGGATATCCCGGTGATTTTTCTTACCGGCAGCGCTTCACCTAAAGATATTATTGATTGTTATGATGTGGGAGCCGAGTATTTCCTGACAAAACCCATAAGCGCTAATCAGCTGACCAAGCAGGTTCAATCCATTTTCAATGAACTTCAGCCCGAAATTGAGCCGGCGTAATAGAATTGATTCTTTATGTTAGACATTAAATGTATTAGAGATAACACCTCGTTTGTCGAGAAAGGCCTGGCTGCCAAGAATGCGCGGGTGGACCTCCCGGGTCTTTTGCGTCTGGATGAACAGCGGCGGGAATTGTTAACCCGTGTTGACGGACTTCGCGCTAAGAAGAACGAGGCGAATGACGAAATCAGCCGGTGTATTAAGGAAAAGCGGGATCCTCGGGAAAAAATCGCGGCGATGAAAGATATTGCCGTTCAGATCGACCAGTTGGAGCCGCAGGTCAAACAGCTGGAATCGGAGATCTACAACACCCTTTTGGCTATCCCCAATATCCCGCATGAAAGTGTTCCCGTGGGCGGCCCGGACAAAAACACCGTCGGCCGCACCTGGGGGGAACCGCGGAAGCCGGATTTTGATCCCCAAGATCATATCGCGCTGGCGGAAGCCCTGGATATCATCGATTTTAAACGCGGCTCCAAGTTGAGCGGCTCGCATTTTATCTTGTACAAGAATGACGGGGCTCTGCTGGAAAGGGCGCTCATTAACTTTATGCTGGATTTGCATACCCGCGAGCACGGTTATCAGGAGATGTTTCCTCCCATCCTGGTCAACACCGCGTCCATGACCGGGACCGGTCAACTGCCCAAGATGAAGGAGGATATGTATTATCTTGAGCTGGATGACCTTTATCTTATCCCCACCGCGGAAGTGCCGGTCACGAACATCCTCCGGGATGACATCCTTCCTGAAGAAGATTTGCCGGTTTATTACACGGCCTACACGCCCTGTTTCCGCCGGGAAGCCGGTTCCTATGGTAAAGATACCCGGGGGCTGGTCAGGGTGCATCAGTTTGATAAGGTGGAGATGGTAAAATTTGTTAAACCGGAAACTTCTTATGCGGAATTGGAAAAACTGGTGGGGAACGCTGAAAAAGTCCTGCAGTTGCTCGGCCTTCCGTACCGGGTGCTGACGCTGGCCAGCGGTGATTTGAGTTTCGCGGCGGCCAAATGTTATGATTTGGAAGCCTATGTCCCGGGGATGGATAAATGGCTGGAAGTTTCGAGCTGTTCTAATTTTGAAGATTTTCAGGCCCGCCGGGCCAATATCCGTTTCCGGAGCAAGGAAACTAAAAAGACCGCGTTTGTTCATACCCTTAATGGGTCAGGGGTCGCCCTGGCCCGTACTGTTATTGCCATCCTGGAAAATTACCAGACGAAACAGGGAGACGTCATTATCCCTGAAGTGCTCCGCCCGTATATGCACGGCAAAGAAAAATTAACCAGGCGATAAATTCTAGGGCTCGATATTATGATGGGAGTCGTTAAATTTATAGTGGCCGTTCTTCTATTGCCGGTCGTGGCGGCTGTCATCAAGGGCTTCGGCGGGGAACTCTCCGGTCAGGGCGCCATGCAGGATAGTTTTCTGTGGGGTGTCTTCGCTTACGCTTTATGGCATCTTTTTGTGTTCAGCTTTGTCCGTCTTTTTGAATTCTTGCAGAAAATTTTTGCTGACATGTTCCGGTTTTCCATCTTGGCCCAGGCGATCATCCCCCGGGTCATCCCGTGGGGGCCGACGTTTCTTTTGCTGGTTTATTTTATCCTCAACCATCTGTTCCGCCTTAAAGGGGCGGAGCCGATTGTCTTTTTTCTGACGGGATTTTTGTTGGCCCTGCATGTTATCCTGCTTGCCGCTGAACTGTATCAGGAGGATGCTTTGTTTTTGAAGCCGCATTATTTCTTCGCTGTCTGTTTAACCTTTATCGGGAATGTGCTGGTGGTCGCTTTATTGCTGGACATGAATTTTGAAAAGTTCTCTTTTTTGAGCTTTTGGAAGCACTCCGCTGATTACACGGTAAGTATTTATCAATACCTGCTGCATAAATTTGTGCTTTAGCCGCTTTCTGCCGCCACAGCCCTTCACCCGACAGCCAATACGGTTGATTTCCGTCAATAAAATAGAATTATGATGTTAGGGGGGCGCAAAGTTCCTGAATAAAAAGCTTGAACAAAGAAAGGCGCTATGTCATTATATAAATCTATCAATTCCAGGTATTAATAAAAAGGGGACATCCTATGCGTATCGCGCTTTTGTCTTGGGAGTCTATCCATTCTGTTCATGTCGGCGGCATTGCCTTTCACGTTTCCGAGCTGGCGTCCGCCCTGGAGAGAAAAGGCCACGATGTTCATGTCTTTACCCGCATGGGCCGTCCGGATCACCCTTTGTATGAATGTATTCACGGTGTCCATTATCACCGCTGTCCTTATGACTACCATCCTGATTTCATTGAGGAAGTTAATAATATGTGCCGCTCTTTTGTCCATGTGTTTACGGAGACGGAACGCCATATCGGTCCTTTTGACGTCGTGCATGCCCATGACTGGCTGACCGCCAATGCTCTGGGGTGGATTAAAGACGGCTTCGGCCGCAAGGCGGTTATGACGATTCATTCAACGGAATACGGCCGTTGCGGCAACAAACACTGGGATGGGAATTCGGAACGGGTGCGGCAAATTGAATGGTACGGGACGTATTGCGCCGATCATGTCCTCGCTGTTTCGCAGGCTTTGAAAAACGAAGTCAAGTGGATATACAGCGTCCCGGATTACAAAATCGATGTCGTGTATAACGGCATTACATACCATAATTATGACGGCTGGATCGATCCGGCGCATGTCAAGGGGATGTTCCAGGTGGGGCCGCTGGACCCGATGGTCCTGTTCGTCGGGCGCATGGTTTACCAGAAGGGGCCGGATATCCTGGCCAAGGCCATTCCTTATGTCCTCAATTATTTCCCGAACGCCAAGTTCGTTTTTGTCGGCGACGGAGAAATGCGGGCTGAAGTTGAAACCGAGGCCCGCTGTCTGGGGATCATGCACGCGACGCGGTTTTTGGGATATAAAAACGGCTGGCTTTTGAAAGACCTTTTTAAGGCGAGTGATTGCGTCTGCGTCCCGAGCCGCAACGAGCCGTTTGGTATTGTCGTGCTCGAAGCCTGGGCGGCCGGGAAGCCGGTGGTCGCCACGTCTAACGGCGGGCCGTCGGAAATTATCTGGCATGAAGTCAACGGCCTGAAGATATATGATAATCCGGAGTCCGTGGCCTGGGGGCTCGGGACCATGTTTTCCGATTTTGATCATGCCCGCTGGATGGGGCGGAACGGCCGCGTTGCTGTTGAAACTGTTTTCTCGTGGGACACCATAGCCGAGGAAGTCCTGGAAACGTATTATGCTTGACCGGCGCCCTTTTTTGTCGGGACAAACAAGCCGGACCGGTGGAGCGATCGTGTATAAATTAGGGAAGATGAAGGGGAGCGAAGGATGTCAGTTACAATGAACAGTGCCGGCCGTTCGGTAAAACAACGGCGAAGGAAGAGGTCGGCTCCTGATCCTGGGAATATTGTCCTCCCGTCCGGCTATGACATCACCCAGGCGACATTGATTGTCCGGGATCCTTATTGGATTTTCGCTTACTGGGACGTCTCTTCTGAATCGCTGGCCGAAGCCCGGCAGAAATTAGGAAGAGGTTTTGACAAATCCACTTTTGTTTTAAGGATGTACGACGTGACATCCCTTGATTTTAACGGCAGAAACGCTAACCAGAGTTTTGACATCGAAGTGGGCCGGGAGACAACGAGTTGGTACGTGAACCTGTGGTGTGACAATGTGAGTTACTGCGCGGAAGTCGGGCTGAGGCAGCCGAACGGGCATTTTTATGCTCTGGCGCGGTCGAATACGGTTACAACGCCGCGCGCTTCTTTCTCGAGCCGGAATGACGTCATATGGATGGAGAGAAGAGACGATAACGTTTCCAAACCGTTCCGTCAGGACCCGTTGGCGCCCGGTGATCCCGCTACGGCGGCGCGGAAAGATGTGGTGCCGCCGGCGCAGAAGAAGGGGAGATGGAGCCGGCGCTTCCTGACGGAAGACGATATTCGCGCGTATTATATGAGGCTTTCCCCGTTGTTGAGAAAAACCCGCCGGAAGAAAAAGTCCGTCGTAATCGCCCCGTCTAAAAAAACGAGTAGCCCCGCATTTTTGGGATCTCCGGCGCAGGATATTTTTGGTTATGACAGAAAATATGGGTGGGCGGGTGAAAAACATCCGGGACGGTATTTTCAAAAAGAATTCCTGGCGCATTTCCGGGCGGGATCATCGGCGGAGTTGCTGTCCCCCGGCGCCAGCGAACGTTCTGCCGGGGTGGCCGCCGGGGGCGCCAGCGAACGGCCCGCTGTGAATCCGCGTAAGTTCTTTTTTGAGCTGGGGACGGAACTGATTGTTTATGGCCGCACGGAACCGGATGCCCAGGTCTTCTGGGGGAATAAAAATATTAAGCTGCGCGAAGACGGGACGTTCTCCCTGCGCATGGCCCTGCCTGACGCAACGACCATTCCTTTGGATTTTACAGCCGAGTCTGCGGATAAAGTCGAGAAGCGCAGTATTGTGACTGCGGGTATCCGGATCAAAACGAAGTATCATCCTTAGAATTTGTTTAACATCGCCCGGCTGTCGCGCCCCTGAAAAAGATCTTCAAAAAAGTAAGCTGTGTTTCCTGAATCAGTTTTAACGTGAGTGTGTTCCCATGCATCAAGGTTACCTGTCATTAATTCTTCATGCGCATCTCCCGTTCGTCCGGCATCCGGAAGAGGACTATTTCCTCGAGGAAAACTGGCTGTATGAAGCCATTACGGAAACCTATATTCCGCTAATTCAGGTGATGGAGCGTCTGGTCCGGGATGACGTGGATTTCCGGTTAACCATGTCGCTTACCCCGACGCTTGTTTCCATGCTGCAGGACCCGCTTTTACAAGGCCGGTATATCCGGCATATCAATAGGCTGATCGAACTCGCTGAAAAAGAGCTGGCCCGCACGGAATATTCCCCGCATTATCACGGGTTGGCCCTGATGTATCATCAGAATTTTTGCGCGGCCCGTGAAATCTTCGTCGAAAAATGCCGCGGTGATCTTGTTTCTTTGTTCCGGAATTTCCAGGAGATGGGATGCCTGGAAATCATGACGTGCGCCGCGACCCACGGCTTTCTGCCGATCTTAAACGTGAACCCGGAAGTCGTGCGGGCGCAGATTTTTATCGGGGTGGAACATTACAAAAAGACTTTCGGCCGCATGCCCCGGGGGATCTGGCTGCCCGAATGCGGGTATTCCCAGGGCATAGATAAAATTCTGGCTGACGCCGGCATCCGGTATTTCATCATCGATTCGCATGGCCTTTTGCACGCGGACCCGATCCCCCAATACGGCATCTACGCGCCTTGTTTTTGCCCGTCGGGGGTTGCGGCTTTCGGTCGTGACTGGGAATCATCCAAGCAGGTCTGGAGCGCCAAGGAAGGCTATCCGGGGGACTTCGATTACCGGGAATATTACCGGGATATTGGCTTTGCGCTAGAGTACGATTATATAAAGCCGTATATTCATCCCATGGGTTTCCGGATTAACACGGGGATCAAGTATTGGCGGATCACAGGGGATACCGAATACAAGGACGTGTACCACCCGGACTGGGCCCGAGAAAAAGCGGCCAGTCATGCGGGGAATTTTATATTTAACCGGGAGAAACAAATAGAGCATCTTGTCCATTACATGGACCGTAAGCCGATAGTTGTCGCCCCCTATGACGCCGAGCTTTTTGGGCACTGGTGGTATGAGGGGCCCCAATGGATAGAGTTCCTGGCCAGGAAAATATGCTATGACCAAAAGACCGTGCGGATGACAACGCCGGCGGAATATTTAAAAGAGTATCCGGTGAACCAGATGACGGCGCCTTCCATTTCCAGCTGGGGATATAAGGGGTATGCGGAACATTGGCTGGACGGCTCCAATGACTGGGTCTACCGCCATGTGCACATGGCGGGGAGGCGGATGGTTGAATTGGCGAAAAAATTTTCCTCTCATTTGGCGAATCCCCGGAAGACGGGGCTGAACCGCCGGGCCCTGAATCAGGCCGCCCGGGAATTGCTGTTGGCGGAGGCCAGTGACTGGCCGTTTATTATGAAAACGGGGACGATGGTCCCTTACGCCAAGAAGCGGGTCACGCAGCATATCGCGCAGTTTACCCGCCTTTATGAAAATCTGCTCGCGAATGCCGTGGATAGGCCTTGGCTGGAAGATCTTGAGCGGCGCGACAATATCTTCCATGACATAGATTGTGCGGCTTATTATTCGGAGGAGAAATACCGGGTCCCGGCCCGTTCCCGCGGGGCCGTGGTGGCCGGCCCGGCCCGGAAGCCCCGGAAGAAAGAATCTGGCCGGGCAAAACCTAAATCCCGGCGTGCCTCCAAGCCGAAGTCATCCCCTCCCGCAGCCCCGGGGATAAAAGATAAAAAATTGGTTCTGGTTTAACATTCAGCGAAGGAGTGAACTGTGTCAGATATCATGAATGGGTTCCCTAATCTTTGCGGATACGAAGAAGAGATCAAAAAAAGTTTGCAAAAAAGGCATCCCGACCCATATGCCCGTCATTCAAATATCCGACTGGACCGTTGCCAGTCCGCTTTCGGGATCGCTTTGCACATGCATCAACCGACTATCCCGGCCTCGACGGATGATATCCGCTCCGCGGCCTTGATCTCAAATTTGCAGCATATGATGGAGCATCAGTACATCCATGATAACCACAATGCTCCGGTCTTTATGCAATGTTATTCCCGGATGGCGGATATTGTCCCGGACATGGTGGCGCAGGGGAAGAATCCCCGCGTTATGCTTGATTATTCCGGGAATTTATTCTGGGGGCTCCGGCAGATGGAAGGCGGGAGGGTTTTGGAGAACCTCAAGCGTATTGCCTGTGACCCGCAATATTATCCGTATGTGGAATGGCTCGGGACGATGTGGTCGCACGCGGTGGCCTCTTCGACGCCGGTGCCGGACCTGAAATTGCATATCATGGCCTGGCGGTCTCATTTCGCCGCGATCTTCGGCATGAAGGCCTTGGAGCGCGTTAAGGGCTTTTCTCCCCCCGAGATGCACCTCCCGATTCATCCGGATGTCTGTTATGAATATATCAAGGCCCTCAAGGAGTGCGGGTATGAATGGCTGATGGTGCAGGAACACACGATTCAGAACCTGGACGGCTCCGGTATCCGGCGCCCGCCTTTCCCGCACCGGCTCGTCGCTAAGAATTCTTTGTGCGAGACCGTAGGAGTAACCGTCCTTATCAAGACCCAGGGGTCGGACACC
>JAGOJP010000105.1 GCA_017995055.1 Candidatus Omnitrophota bacterium | reverse complement strand
GAGTGCTTCTCCCTGCATGTTTTTCAATTTCCTTAATAATAGCGCTGCCGACGATCACCCCGTCCGCGGCCCGGCTGATCGTACGGATCTGTTCAGGCGTTGATATGCCGAAACCGACACACACCGGGGTCTGGCAGGCCTGCTTAACAGCCCGGACATGGCGTAAAATATCCGCCGGCAATACCGTCCGGGCGCCGGTTACCCCGGCCACCGATACATAATAAATAAAACCCGTGGCCGACCGGGTAATGAGTCCCAGGCGTTCCTCCCGCGTAGTCGGGGCGACGAAAAAAACCGTGGCCACCCCGAGATGCCGGGCGGACGAAATAAGCGTCCCCGCTTCTTCCGGGGGAAGGTCGGGAATAATCACGCCATCCACCCCAGCCTCTTCACAGGCCGCCACAAACGCTTCCTCTCCGAAGTGGAAAACCGGATTATAATATGTCATCAGGGCCAGCGGCAATGCGGTCCGTTTCCTGATCCGCGCGACCGTCTTTAAAATTTTTTCAAGGGTTGTGCCGTTTTTTAAAGCCCGGTAAGACGCGGCCTGAATCGTGGGGCCGTCCGCTAACGGGTCGGAAAACGGGACACCCAGTTCCACAATATCCACGCCGCTGTCTTCAAAAGCCAGGACAAGCTCTTCCGTGGTCCTCAAGTCCGGGTCCCCGGCTGTTATAAACGCGACAAAGGCCTTGCATCCGGCCCCGCGTAATGCCTCAAACTTAACATCAATTCTGTTGGTCATCAGGTTCGACTCCCCATCCGGAAAACGGCGCCTCCGTGAGGCTCTGCTGTTTATGAATGCTTTTGACTCACACCAGTTCTTTTATCGTTCCGACATCTTTGTCTCCCCGGCCGGACAAGCATACGATCACCGTGGCCGGACGCTTTTGCCGGCGGGCCAAGGTTTCCAGATACCCGATCGCATGCGCCGATTCCAGGGCCGGAATAATACCTTCTGTTTTCGACAAAAGTTTTAATCCTTGAATAGCGGCCTGATCCTCCACCGCTACATATTCCGCCCGTCCGGTCTGCCGATAATACGCGTGCTCCGGACCCACCCCGGGATAATCCAGGCCGGCCGCTATGGAATGAGCAACTGTAATCTGCCCGTCCTGGGTCTGAAGCAAGGCGCTCTTGCTCCCATGCAAAACACCGATCTCCCCCTGCGATAAAGACGCGGCGTGCCGGCCGGTCAAAAGACCATATCCGGCGGCTTCCACGCCGATCATGCGCACAGACGTGTCCCGGGTGAAGGCGTAAAATAACCCCATCGCGTTGCTACCCCCTCCCACACAGGCCAAAAGATAATCCGGGAGCTTCCCTTCCTGCTTCAGAAACTGTCTCCGGGCCTCCCGACCGATCACCGCCTGGAAGTCCCTCACCATAACCGGATACGGATGCGGGCCGGCTACGGACCCTATGATATAAAAAGTGTCTTTAACATTTGTGACCCAGTCACGGATCGCCTCATTCATGGCGTCCTTCAATGTCCGTGACCCGCTGTTCACCGGGTTGACCTTGGCCCCGAGCAAACGCATACGGAACACGTTCAGCGCCTGGCGTTCAATATCTTCCTGGCCCATGTAAACCTCGCATTGCAGGCCGAAAAGCGCCGCGACCGTGGCCGTGGCCACCCCGTGCTGTCCGGCCCCGGTTTCCGCGATGATCCTTTTTTTCGCCATTTTTTGAGCCACAAGAATTTGTCCGAGGGTATTATTGATCTTATGCGCCCCTGTATGCAGCAGGTCTTCCCGTTTTAAAAAAACTTTGAGGGTTTTCAAATGCGCGCTCAAACGCCGGGCAAAATAAAGGTTAGTCGGCCGGCCGGCGTATTCGCGCAAATAAAACGCGAATTCTTTCCTGAAAGCCCGGTCCTGTTTAAGCTTCCCATAAATTTTTTCCAAATCATACAGCAAAGACATTAAAGTTTCCGGGACATACTGCCCCCCGAAATCCCCAAAATGTCCGTGATAAAATTTTCGTTTCATGATATCCATCCTGTGCTCGCGGCAAGCGCGTACCGGCCGCCCCATCCATGGCGGCGAACCGTTAAAAATCCTCCGATTTCATTTTCTGCTTCAATAACCCAATTAACAACCCCTTGTCTTCCGTATCCATTTCCTGCATAGCTTCATTAAATTTATTGAGCCGGTTCTGTTGTTCAGCATAAAAAAACAAATCCGCGATCACCCGCGCCCCGTCCCGAAACAGCCCGCGCATTGTACAAAGGGTCTCGACATCCGGGCTGGCCACGTTCAGGCGGTTCAATTCCTGCATAAGACGCTCCAATTCGGCCTTCCAGTCCTTAACATTATTTTCCATCTTGGCGTAATAGTCCGCGTCTCCCACGATCCAAAGCCGGATATTCTCCTTTTCCGCCGGTGTCAAACTCGTCCCTTTTTCCAGTTTCTGAATGATGGCTTTCATTTCTTCCTTGCCCAAATCCTGCATAGTTTCGCGGGCAACGGCATCGAGTCCCTCAAAAATCGTCGCAAGTTTGCTATAAGCATTCCCCGTGTCCTGCTGAACGGCCGCGGTATAATCCTGGTTTAACTTTTGAATAATTTGCGTAAAATTAGCCATCATCCCCTCCTTGGTTTGGATGGTCTTTCTTGATCGACCGGCCTTAATATTTCCAATCCGGGAAACGCTCTGAACCAAAATAGTAATCCGGATAAAATTTTCTCCGAAGGCTTTCCGGTAGCAGGGAAAAAATCCCGTAAGCCAGGGGCAGCGAGTTGATTTTCGCTTCCAGTTCCGAACGGTTAAACCTCAAGGCCTGGGCCTTCATCGTCTGCAGATCAACCACCATCAGCCGTTCCGCCGCAGAAGTCATTTTGCTGGACGCATAAATCAGATATTTCCCGTCCGGAGACCAAGCCACATGCCGCTCCGACCCCAGGTTCCGGGTCACGCGCCGGATATTCTCTCCCTCCGTATCCATCACGTACACTTCGAGGTTTTCCTCCCCCTGTTCTCCAACAAGCCCGGATATAAATGCGACCTTGGCGCCGTCCGGAGAATACGTGGGGGCGTAATCCCGGCCTTCGTAGGAGGTTAACAGCGTACTCCGGCCGGACAGACAATCATAAACCCAGATATCCGCATTCCCCTCCTTCTTGGAGGTATAAATAATTTTAGCCCCGTCCGGAGAAAACTGCGGGGTATAATCCATGGCTTTATAATTTGTGATTTGCCGCCGGTCTGTCCCGTCAATATTCATGGTGTAAATATTAATGTTGCCGTCGTAATTCGCGCAGAACACAACCCTCTTCCCGTCCGGGGACCAATCCGGCGCGTTATGCCACCGGTCCTCGTGCGTGAGCCGCTGTTCACCCGTTCCGTCGGCATTCATCACCCATATTTCCGGGGTTCCGGTACGGTTGGAAACAAACACGATCCGCTGGCCGTCTGGGGACCATTTGGGGCAATCGTTCCAAAATTCCCCGGACGTCGTCAACTGATCCAGATGCTGAGAATCAAAATCCAAGCTAAAAATATCGTAATCCCCTGCTTTCCCGGAAGAAAAAACAATCGTGCCTTTAAGATCCATTCTTCAGTTCCTTATTCTTCAACCTGCTCGGGGCGGCTCTGTTCATACTGAGCCAGGACCATGGAGGTGTTGCCAAAGCCCACCGCGCCGTCAATACGCAAAGGGATCTTCTGTGGGCTCTTATCAAACCAGACCCGGTATTGTTTGGGGTCGCTTTCCATAATATACGCCTCATAAACTTTTTTACCGACCGCAAGCTTTTGTTTGCCCTCCATCTGAAAGGACACGTCCTTCGTCGGCAGCATGATGTCTATACTGTCGCCCGGGTTAAACTCTCCGTCCCGGCGGTAACGGTAAATAAATCCGTAAATATTCTCGATCTGTCCCTCTTTTTCAAGAGTCTGCTGCGTTTCTTTGCCGCCGGCCCGTTTCGTCAAAACAATCTGACCGGATTGGCGATCATACACTTCTTCGATCTGTTCTTTCTTCCCGAAAATATTAAGATTCCGTTCCACCTGCCGCGGCAGGAAATTCGCGGGGTCCACATAAATCCGTTCCTCGTCATAAAAATTCGCCGCCTGGGCGGTAAACACGATGAGGTAAACGGCCTCGCCGTCCAACTCGGTCATCCCTTCAAACCGCAGGACCGCCTTGCCGGTTTTTAATCCGAATTTCCGGATATCATACTGGATTTCCTCCCCCGACAAAAACGGAAGCGGGGCCGGATCCCCGCCATGGCCGTTGACCGGGCTTAAAAAAAGTGTCATAAAAAAGCACCCCGCGACAAGCATTTTTCTTGTCATAAACCTTCTCCGCTGTAATCTTTAATAAATTTCTCCAACAGTCTGGCGCCGTTAAAAAGCATTTCGACCCGCGCGTATTCGTCCGTCGTGTGCGCCGTCCCTCTGGCCCCGTACCCGGTAGCAAAAGCCGGGATATTATGACGTTTAAAGAAAGTAATCACCGTGGCGCCTTCACTGCCTTTCAGGGACGTTTTCAGCCCCAGGGACTTCGCGCTGTCCACATAGGTGCGCACCAGGGGGTGAGACGCGTCGATCTCATAGGGCTGCTGCAGGTCATCAATGAGAACGTTAAATTTCCTGGCCTCGGACTTAACGACGGATTTGATATCCCGGATCAAATCCGAGCTCTTCATCCCCGGCAGAAACCGGGCGTCCAGACTGAACTCGCAATGGTCCGCGACCATGTTCACCTTGTCCCCCCCGTGGATCGTCCCGATATTAAAAGTGGGCGGACGTAACAAAGGATGCTGGGAAAAATTAAACCGCCGCTGTTTGAGTTTCTGGATAACCCGGGCGGCGATTTCGATCGCGTTAACCCCCATCCAGTTATACGCGCCGTGCGCTTTTTTCCCAACAATCTGGACACGGCAATGCAGCAATCCTTTCTGAGCGATAATCGTATTGAATTCGTCAGAGTCCAGGATAACCGCTGTCTGGGGCCGGAGGATATTTTTATCCAGCAAAGGCACTATCCCGTAATGGCTGCCGGTTTCTTCATCCACGGTCGCTGCCATAATAATGTCCCGGGAAAAGGCCACCCCATCCTCCACAAGGCTGCGCATGACTTCCATACAACAGGCCAAATTCCCTTTATCATCGGTCGCGCCGCGGCCATAAATTTTCCCCCGGATAACTTTTCCGCCCAGGGGGTCCTCTTTCCAGCCCCGGCCGATAGGCACGGTATCAAAATGCGGCGTGATCAACAGCGACTGACGGGCGGCCAGGGTTCTCGGGCCCCGGCCTTTCAAGACGGCCACCACGTTTGGCCGCCGGGGCGCGAACGTGTAAAGCTTGACGTCCAGGCCGAGCGACTTCATGTCCCGCTCGATAAACTTCGCCAAATCCCATTCCCGGCCCGGGGGATTCTCGGAATTGATACTCAAAACCTTTTGCGTCAAACTAACAAGTCTTTGCTTTCGTATCATTTTAAAAACTCTTCCGCTTTCCACGCCCCCATCATATGCTTATAATCCTCATGATCAATGATCATAACCTCGGGCCGTTCGGCCCGCAGATGGTGCACTTTGGGGTAGTGGGATTTGATATTTCGAAAAGCGATATACTTAAATTCATTATGACATTGCGGACACTGCCGTTGAGACAATTTAATATCCACAGCCTGGCAATGGGCGCAGGCCCCGGACAAATCACCGTAAACAAGCAGATGATCGGTCACCTCTTGAAGATCCAATTCATGATAAACTCGAATTAGCTTTTGGCTCATTTGAGGTGATATTATAACATATTTCTAAAATTAAGATAGACTTTCATGGAAAAACCCGACTGCGAGGAGATCAATAATATCAGAAGGCGGCGGGAATCCCGGGAACACCCCCCGGGCCGGGCAAAAAAAAGCCCTTATTATCTGAGATGGATGATAAGGGCTTAAAAAAATAAGCCGATAAAGACGGGCTCTTAACCCCACAACTCGCTAACGGCAACTCAGCCACCCTATTATCCTACGCACCCATGCATCGTCTTCACCTGCCCCCATGCCTGCGGGGCCCTCCCGGTTCTCGAATAACGTAGGTCTGGAGTTTTGTGTCCCCGGGTTTCCCCGGGTTTACCTTTATCGGCTTAATTGAAATATAACACATTACGCTACCCGGGACAAGGCGGGGCCGAATCAAAGAAAAATTAAATATTGCTTTCTTTTTATCCGGCGACACATAAAATACTTATAGAAATCCTGACTTAAATTACTGGTTTCTGGCAGACGGTCAGGCAAGAGTATCCCGTTCCTTTTAAAAAAGTGTAAGCGGTATTTTTTGTTTTAAAGACAAAATCATTAAGTCATTACTTGCCAAAAAGGAGAAATGCTATGGGAACAAAGTTTTCAACCGCGATCAGCAAAGGGACAGACAGCTATGCAACCGGCAAGGCCGTTGCCCAGGAAAGCTTAGAAAAACTCGGGGCGGCCAAAGCGGATTTGGCGGTCGTATACGCCTCCAGCAAATATGATTACGCTCAAGTTATCAAAGGGGTTAATGAAGTCACGGGCCATTCCCTGCTGATCGGCTGCTCTTCCGCGGGGGAATTCAATGAAAGCCGCGCCGACAAAGAAAGCGTCGTCTGCGGGTTGCTGGCGTCTGACACGCATAAATTCTTTGCCGGGCTGGGCACCGGGCTTAAAGCAGACCCTGTCGCGGCCGCCAATATGGCTAAAACGAACTTCCCGGAAACCCTCGATGGCTATGCGCACAAATCCGCCATCCTTCACGTTGACGGCCTAGCGGGCAACGGAGAGGAAGCGTCCTTGGCGACCTTATCCGAATTAGGGATGGACATGACCCTGAGCGGAGGCGCGGCCGGGGATGACCTTAAGTTTAAAGAAACGAAAGTCTTTCTGAACGACAAAGTTATTTCTGACGCGCTGAATCTCTGCATGATGTTCTCCAAAAAACCGGTCGCGATCGGGGTCAAGCACGGGCATTCCCCGATTTCCGGACCCATGACAATCACCAAAGCCAAAGGGAATGTTGTCTATGAAATTGACGGACACAAAGCCTTTGAGGTCTGGAAAGCCGCCGTTAAGGAAGAGCTCAGCAAAACCGGCGTGGATGTGCACAAGCTGCAAGACCCCGCAGAAATCGGCACATTGCTGATCCAGTATGAAGCCGGGCTGGAAACCGGCGGTGATTACAAAATACGCGTCCCCTTGTCAACCGACGAAAACGGAGTACTCAATTTTGCCTGCACCATGGTGGAAGGTTCTGTTATGCGGGTATGCAAAAGCCCCGAGGAAGCGCAGATTCAGTCGGCCCGCACGGCCGCGCAATTGGCAATGAAAGCTGTTGGGAACGTTAAGTTAGCCGGGGCCTTTGTCTTTGACTGCGTGTGCCGGTCTTTAATCCTGGGGGACCGTTTCTTTGAAGGCATCCAAGCCGTTAAATCTGTTATCGGCAATATACCGATTATCGGATTTGAAACCTATGGGGAAATTGGATTGGTCCCGGGGCAATTAAGCGGATTTCACAATACGACAACAGTTGTTCTTCTGATCCCTGAATAATATAAAACGAATTTTATAGGAGACAAAACGATATGACGGAAGTGATGGTTCCCAAAGAAGAATTTATAAAGGCCTACGCGCAGGGGATCGGAGTCGAAGGGGCGGCAAAGCTTATTAAAGAAATAAGCCAGGCCATCGGTTTGCCGGATAAAAATGAATACACCAAGAATGAAGCGATCCAAATTTGCGAAGCCCTTAAGAACAAAGACGGGTTCATCAAGATTCGCGCGTGTTCCTTATTGGCCAGAATTTACATCAAATAAGCGGACTTCGTGAGCACAGGGCGCTCATGACTAAAATTCCCGCATGTTTTTCGAACATGCGGGAATTTATTTTTGATAGACCTGGGTGATACTGATAAATTCTTTCACAGCATGATTATTTTTCTGACCGGGCGTTTTTTCGACTCCGCTGCACACATCAACAGCGTAAGGGCTCACAGACTCCAGCGCCGCAAGGATATTCTGCGGGTTCAACCCGCCGGACAGGATAAGCGC
>JAGOJP010000104.1 GCA_017995055.1 Candidatus Omnitrophota bacterium | reverse complement strand
GGGCCTTTATCGTTACCAGGGAGGGGTTCTGTTTTTCTCCCGGTTTGTTCTGAAGGAGTTCTTTATGCTTTTGGCGGAACGGAAGGTTGACGATCAGTTGAAGCAGGAGGTTGTGGACGCGGCTTTTTACCTGGATGGGCGTATCGCGCGGTCTGTCGCTTATATCATTAATCTTTATGACCAGCCGATGATCCGTGAGGGGGAGCTGCGCGAGCAGATCCTGCAGTTGCGCCGGGCCCTGGTTCATTATAACGTGTTTCCCTTTACGTTTATTGTCCTCGAGGATGATGTCCCGTATCTTTTCCTCTTCTCCGAAACCGTGATAAAAAAGTACGTGCTGGCAAAAGAGGCGTTTCAGAGAATGCATCTGGACGGGAATTTGTATTCCAACGCGGCTCTCTGGCCGGGGGTGGCTTATATTGTGGAAGGGGAAGAATACCCGTTCAGGGACCGTTCGGGGTATTTTGAAGGAGAGTTTGCTGTGGTCTTCCGGAGGTTTGCCCCGGAGGTTTTGTGGACGGTTTATCATGAGGTCGGGCACGTGGTCGATCATCTGCGTTTTCTCTTTGAAAGGAAGCTGTATCCGGATAATGTTGAGCTGCATGCGATGTTGGCGCCTGTCATGTGGGCGGAAGACCGGAAGGCTTATGTGGAGCGGCGGTTAGTCGATGAAGCGCTGAAAGGAGACGAGTTTGATAATTATTCCCAGGCGGCGAAAGGGATATTTAACGGAATCTTGCTGTATCTTTCGGAGAAAGACCCTCGGTTGAAGGCCCCGTTGATTTCCAACCGCTTTGAGGCGGACCGCATCCGGCGTGCCGCCGAGCTCGCGGGGACCATGGACCCGGAGGAGTTGCATGAGGCGGCTTATGTGTTTTATCGTGAGTCCCGGAAATATTTGTCCACGGCCGAGCCCGGCCGTTATGTGGCGTATCTTCAGAATTATCAGGAGATTATTTCCGGGACGGATCACAAGATCGTTCAGCGGGGTTTTATCCTGGGCGGAGGAGGTCTCATCGGGGCGCGCAATGGCCCCCGGCTTATTTTTGACGGGGCCGATGAAGACAGCCTGGGGAAGGATTTTAATTTATGGCTTTTTCTGAGAAACGCCGTGAGCCTCATTTTTTATCCCTCGACCAATCTGCCTCAGGCCACAAGCGCGGAGTCTGTCGCGGCGGCGGTCATGGTGTTTATTTTCTTTAATTTTGCGGCGTTGACGGTTCATGTCCTGGCGGCCCCTTACCGGAAAAAGATGTTTTACGGCTGTGCGCTGGAGAAGCGCGTGGACCGTATCTATGCCCGCAATCCCTGGTCCCGGGGGATCAGTTACGGGGCGGAACAGCGGGAAAGAAAATTGCTGAAAAGGATCTTTGCCTCCGGCGGAGAAGCGGATCCGCAGCTGAAGAAAGATATCGTTTCGTTTAAATCGACCGCGAATGAACAGGAACGGGTGATTTTTGATATCTGCCTTTTTCTGTCGCCGCTTAATCCCCGGCAGTCCGCTATTGTAAATAAAGCGCATGATCTATTGTTTTTTTTCCCCTTTTTAGGCCCGTATTTAGGCCGGGCGGTATGGCTGTGGCCGGTTCAGAAATTTTTTCATCAGAGGGAGCGCTATAATGACCGGATTGAATTTTTGCTGTCGGGAACCGGGCAGGGAAATTCGTCTCCGGGGATGCTGGCGGTCGCCCTGCGGGATTTGATGCGTGAATTTGAGATTCCCGCCCGGGCGGGCTCCGGAGGAGAAGCTTCAAAAATGGAGGATGTATTGACAGGGCTGCGGTCCCTGGTCCTGGAGGCGCTGCGGAAGGAGTCGTCTGTAACGCACATGAATTTTGATTTTATCCGGGACAAGATGCCGGAAAACCGGGAGCCGAGCGTCGAGTTTGACCGGATTGAGGAATATATGCCGGGGGACGATATCCGCCATATCGACTGGAAAGCGACGGCCCGGTACGCGACGGCGGTCCCGATGGTCCGGAGGTTTAGCAATCCTTACGGCGTGCGCGTGGCCCTTTGGCTTGACATGCGTTTTCTAAGAGACGAGGACGGGCGGCGGCGCTGGGCCGTGGATTTCGCCCGGGCTGTCAGGATGTTCCATTTATTCCGGTCAGAAACAATATGCGAACGGATTATTCTGATCGGGCCGGGCGGACGCATGGAAGAGAAGCCGGTTTTTTTCTCCGGGGAACGGGAATGTTGGTCCCTGGCTTTAAAAATTTTTGAAAAGATCCGGCAAAAATATGAGGAAAGCTTTTCCCGGCATATGGCCTTAGACATCGCCGGGCTGGCTTTTTATACGGAAGAAGAGAACCGGTCTTTTTTAGAGCAGGCCGGGTTGTCGGATTTCCTGGAAGGGGGGGCGGTGCAGGAGATCCGCAGGACGCCGCTTCGGGAAAAAAGGATGAATATTTTTGTGGTCGGTGCTAAGATGAGTGAAAAAAATTTGATCGAAACTCTTGCTGGAGAGGACAATAAAGTCTTTTACTGGTAACCGGAAAAAAGAGAGGGCGGATTATGGATGAGGGCATGATGAAGGCGCTTGAAGAGGAAATCCGGAAGGAATGCCTGACGTTGGACGGCTTTTTCCGTGAGATTGAGAACGTGATTGTCGGGCAGAAATATCTTGTTGAACGGATCCTTTTGGGGCTGCTTGCGGGCGGGCATATCCTGATTGAAGGGCTGCCGGGTTTGGCGAAGACGCTGGCGGTTAAAACATTCGCTATGGCGGTGCGGTTAAACTTCAGCCGGATTCAGTTTACGCCTGACATGCTTCCCGCGGATTTGACCGGTTTTCCGGTGTATGATCAGCGTTCGGCGTCTTTTTATATCAAAAAGGGCCCTGTTTTTGCCAACGTCGTGCTGGCGGATGAGATTAACCGCGCGCCGGCAAAGGTGCAGAGCGCTTTATTGGAAGCGATGCAGGAGAAACAGGTCACGATCGGGGACACGTCGTATGCCCTAGAAGAGCCTTTTCTCGTCTTGGCAACCCAGAACATGATCGAGCAGGACGGGACCTATGCTTTGCCCGAGTCGCAGTTAGACCGTTTTATGCTGAAAGTCAATATGACCTATCCTTCCCGGGAAGAGGAAGCCCTGATTTTGCAGAAGATGTCTTATACGGATGTTCAGTACGAGGTGAATCAGGTCTTGACCCCGGAGCATATCCTGCGGCTTCGGGCTTTGGTTGACAGGGTTCATATTGAGAAAAAGGTTGAAGATTATATCCTGGATATTATGGAGGCCACCCGCCGGCCTGACAAATTCGGGCTGAATGATCTGGTGGAATTGATTAAATACGGCGTTTCCCCTCGGGCGGGGATTCATCTTTCGGTGGCGGCAAGAGCGCATGCCTTGATGCAGGGCCGCGCCTATGTCCGGCCCCAGGATGTCCGGGCGATGGCCAGGGACGTTTTGAGCCACCGGCTCATAGAAAGTTATCAGGCCCGGGGTCTTAACGTCACGGCGGAAGAGCTGGTGGACCGTATTCTGAACGGGGTGGAGATGCCTTAGCCGTGATGAAAACAGTTTCCCGAAAACGGTCTTCTCCGGAGCTTTGCGTGGCCGACGCCCGTGGACGGATTTTTAACGTCCCGTTTCTTTCCGCCGTCGGCATGAGGGCGGAGGTTTATGATATCCTGCACCCGGCGCGGCTGATCAGGATGCCCTGCGGCAGCCAGTTATTCATGTTGCCGGGCCGCAGGCCTATCGGGTTCTCTCCCCAGGATAATCAGCTGGTGACCTTGGACAGGCACCCTTTTTCGCCGGCCCCGGAACCGTGCTTTGCGGTCGCCGCTTTTGTGGCCCCGGGCTATACGTCCACCTATAATGCCGCGTATACGGAAATCAAGGGGGCGCCTATATTGCCTCTTTTTGCTTACACAGCGGTGGCGTTCTACCGGGGGGAATTTTGGGTGGCCAGCACGCGGGTTGACCGGGAACTGCGGCAGGATATCCGGTTTATGGATGTGAACCGGATTAAAAAAAATGTAATCGCTTTTCGAAAACAGTTCCCCTCCAACAGGCTGGTCACTCATTTGGAATCCTGTGCTCTTGTGAACCAGTGTCCTGCGGCCAAGAATTTCTTCCTGCGGAGGTATGAGGGCCCGCTGCCCACCTCGCCGTCCTGTAACGCCCGGTGTGCCGGGTGCCTTTCCCTGCAACCCGACGGAGCCTGCCCTGTGACCCAGCCCCGGATTCGTTTTATCCCGTCTCCGGAGGAAATCGCCGAAGTCGCGCTTTGCCACCTCGCGGAGGTGGAAGACCCGGTCGTCAGCTTTGGCCAGGGCTGTGAAGGCGAGCCTCTTTTGGCCGGGAACACTATTGAGAAGGCGGTCAAATTGATCCGGGCCCGGACCCGGAAAGGGATGATCAATATCAACACCAACGCCAGCAAACCGGACGTGGTGGCCCGGCTTTTTGACGCGGGGATGGATAGCATCCGGGTGAGTTTAAACAGCCTTCAGCCCGAGGGCTATCATCGGTATTACCGCCCGAGAGATTATACCTTTTCTGACGTGATGAAGTCGGTCCGGGTGGCGCAACAGAAGAAGAAATTCGTTTCTGTCAATTATTTGTCTATCCCGGGGTTCACCGATTCCAGGGCGGAGGTGCAGGCCTTCCGGCGGTTTTTAGACCAGGGGCGCGTTGATATGATTCAGTGGAGGAATTTGAATTATGACCCCAGGGCGTATTTCCGGTTGCTGAAGTTTCGCCCGGATGCAGGGGCGTTGCTGGGGATGAAAGGTTTGATTGAAGGGCTTAAAAAAGATTATCCGCATATTATGACGGGATATTTTAATCCTTCCCGCCGGAGGATCAGCCGTTTTCGAAAAGGGCGTGTTCAAGTTTGATGAAAAGTGTTTTAACAAATATGGTTTGTCGTCAAGGAGGTCTGCGTGAAGAGTCAAGTTTATTATGTGAGAGTGGCTCCTGCCGATTCCGCCGGCGTTATGCAGGAGAAGCTCCGGCGTTTACTTGAGGTCAGCGGGAGCCTTCATCAGGTGAAACCGCGTGATCAGGTGGTGATGAAGCTGCATTTCGGGGAGGAGGGGAATACGGGTTTTATCAAGCCGGAATGGGTCCGGGTGGTTTCCCGGAAGATCCAGCAGGCGCAGGCTGTCCCTGTGATGGCCGAGACCAACACGCTTTATCGCGGGCAGAGAACCAATGCAAAGGATCATTTGGCCCTGGCGGCCCGGCATGGGTTCACGCTGGAGAAAACCTCTGCCGCCATCAGCATCCCCGAAGACAAGCCGGAACATGTCAGGGACGTTTCCGTGCAGCAGGCGCATATTAAAACAGCCAAAATTATGAAAGTGTTTCTGGACGCGGATGTCCTGGTGGTCCTGTCCCATTTTAAAGGACACCTGATGACCGGATTCGGCGGGGCTTTAAAAAATGTCGGCATGGGTTGCGCTTCCCGCGAAGGGAAATTGGCCCAGCACGGAGGGGTGGCTCCGTTTGTCAACGAGGACAACTGTATCGGGTGCGGGGAATGCCTAAAGGTTTGTCCGGCCAACGCGATTTTTTTGGACAGCAATCGTGCCTTTATTGACGGCGGGCTCTGCATCGGATGCGCCAGCTGTATCGCCGCCTGCCCGCAGGAGGCGGTTGACGTTCCCTGGGAGGCCGGGGGAGAGACAATTCAGGAAAAGATGGTGGAGTATGCCAAAGCCGTTCTTGAGCCCCGGCGGGGGAAAACGGCTTTTGTGAACTTCGCGGTTAAGATCACGAAGGAATGTGACTGCCTGGCTAAAGATGACCCCCGGATTTGTCCGGATATCGGCTTTTTCGCCTCCCGGGACCCGGTCAGCATAGATAAGGCCTGTTACGATAAAGTTCAAGAGGCCTGCGGGCGCGATCTCTTGAAGGAAGTTCATCCGCATTGTGACGGGATGAAGCAGTTGTTGTATGCCGAGCAGTTGGGGCTGGGGCAGATGGATTACGAGTTGATTCTGGTCGAATAGATAAAAAAACACGCCCCAGAGGCTTGGGGCGTGTTTTTTTGTCTTGAAGAGAACTCTTAGTCGCCGTAAACGATTGTTGTGTATTCGCCGATGACACCCAGGATGTTCTTTACGTTATAATCCACATATTTGATTTCAGTAATCCCGCCATTTTTCGCCGCGGCTTCGATGCTGGCATCTCCGGTTGCGATTAACGTGAGATAGGATTTCGCGGTCGCTTTACCTACTTTGGAGTAGTCAGCGTCACCGTCGCCGACAAGAGTCGGAACAGAGACTTCAGTGTAAAAAGTCCCGACCGGATAAAGTGTGGCACATCCGGAAGCCATGATGCTGATTAAAAGAACGAGACCTAATAATGTAGCTGTACTTTTCACTTCTGCCCCCTTTTGTTAATAATGTTAAATATCGTTTTTTGTGAAAAATATTATATCATAATAATCGCTGCGCCATAGTACGTTTTATAGAAAATCATTTCATCGGACAAAGGGCAGGCCGGCCGTTTCTTGGGAGGGGTGGGAGGAGAATATCCCGTCGCGGCAAGGCCGAGAGAAAAGCGCTTGGGAGAATTGAAAAATAATGTTCCTGCGGTATAATCTGTATAATAAGGTTAACACAAGTCTCATCAGCCTAGCCCATTCTCTATGACAGTGTTTTCAAAATTCATTCAGGGTTATAAAAGCCTGGCGGTCATCCTGCTGAATACCCTTTTACTGGCCGGGATTATTTATGCCGTGTCAAACGGCGTTGTCCTTGTGAAGGGCAAATTGTCCGGCCGGGGCAAGCCTCTTCCTCAAACGTATGTTTCCCAGCGATACGGCAGGCTGCTGAAAATCGCGTATCCCCGCATGAAGGAGGACGCCCTGAATCGTCTCCTGGAGGAAAGCTGGACGCGGCCGTTTCAGTATGAGCCTTTCACGCAATTTAAAGAAGGCCTTTTACAGGGGGATTTTGTGAATGTCCGGCCTGAAGGGTTCCGGGTAACGCCTCCGCAGGGGCCGTGGCCGCCGGACCCGGGGCAGTACAATATTTTTTTGTTTGGCGGGTCCACGACCTTTAATTACGGGCTTCCCGATGACCAAACGATAGCGGCCGGTTTGCAGAATGATTTACGGCAGCGGCACCCCGGGCAGGACATCAACGTTTATAATTTCGGCCGGGGTTATTATTATTCATCCCAGGAATTGGCCCTTTTTATGCGGTTGCTGGCTCAGGGCTATGTCCCGGATATGGCTGTTTTCATTGACGGTTATAATGAGTTTATTTTTTATCGGGATCAACCGTATTTTAGTGAAGATCTTACCCGGTATTTTCAGGAGCGGAATCAGGGCTTGTTTAAAAAGGCCTTTAAAAAGCATTTAGCCCAAAGTGTTCTCCCCAGTTTGTTGAGGAAAAGCCCTCCGGGAAAATCACAGGCGCAGCAGGAGAAGGAAAATATAGAATATGAGAAAACAGTTTATCAGCACAAGGAAGAAATCACTCGGGCGGTCTTCAAGCATTATTGGGCGAATAAGCGGCTCATAGAGGCCCTGGCCCGGGAGTTTGGGATTACGCCGGTTTTTGTCTGGCAGCCGGTCGCGGCATACCGGTATGATCTGCAATACTCTCCTTTTCCTATTCCCATCCTTGATGACGTGCTGATCCGCTACGGGTATTCCCGTATGGCGGAATTAGCCAGGGACGGGGTGCCGGGCCGGAATTTTTTGTGGTGCGCTGATATTCAGGCCCAGGCCCGGGAAGGGCTTTACGTGGATGCGTGTCATTATAATGCCAAGAATTCCCGTAACTTCGCGTCGTGTATCGCGCAATATATCACGGAGCAGGGGTTTCTTCCCACGCCGTCAGGCCGATGAGGCCATCCTGCCCGGCATATAAGTCAAGCCATTAACTTCCCTAAAATTTTTTAAACTCGATTCCGCTGAAATACTGCAGGGCCCTTATGGCAGAACTGATCATAAGAGTGAGCTGCCCCCGATTTAACGGACGGGTTAATTAAAGAACAACGGCTGCCTCAGCCATCTCGGGTGTAACATAGTTCAAGGACTGATGGATTCGTTGTCTGTTATAAAATATTTCTAAAAATTTGAA
>JAGOJP010000103.1 GCA_017995055.1 Candidatus Omnitrophota bacterium | reverse complement strand
GGTCGGTATAGAGCTTGTCGCGGAGAAGGCTTCCAAAACTCCTTATGCCGGGAAGGAGAAGATCGGGATCCGGGTCTGCCAGGACGTCCGGTCGAGAGGAGTGATCCTGCGGCCGCTGGGGGATGTGATTGTCCTTATGCCGCCTTTGTCTGTGAACCGCAGTGAAATGGATCAGCTTTTGGGGGCGACCTATGAGGCGATTCAAAGCGTAACCGAAGGAGCGCCGGTTCCGGCGTGAGCGGGGGAAAGGGGCGGTTGTCCGGTTGCCGGGAATAGCCGCAAGGCGTGTTAGGCAACGGCGGGAGCGGGATGGATATGGTCAAAGACAGCGGAAGGAAAAAAGTCGCGGTCGCGATGAGCGGCGGGGTTGACTCTTCGGTGGCGGCAGCGCTTTTGAAGGAACAGGGCTATGAAGTGGAAGGCGTGACGATGTGTTTGAGTATCCCTTCCACCTCCGGACGGAGGCCCGCGTGCTGCGGGGAGGAAAGCATCCAGGCGGCGCGCGCCGTTGCCCGGTGCCTGGAGGTCCCGCATCATGTCCTGGATTTTTCCCGCGACCTGGAAGATTGGGTGATTAAAGATTTTATTGAGGAATATGGCCGCGGCCGCACGCCCAATCCCTGCGTGCGGTGTAACCGGTATTTGAAGTTCGGCGCGCTGCGGGTTTTGATGAAGCATTTGGGGAGGGATTATCTGGCGACCGGGCATTACGCCCGGATCGACCGCCATGACGAAACGGGCTGTTTCCGGCTTCGGAAAGGGGCGGATGTGAATAAAGACCAGTCGTATTTTCTGTACGGGCTTGCCGCGGAGGCCCTGCCGTTTATTGTGTTTCCTTTAGGGAATTTGCGCAAGGAGGACGTCCGGGACCTGGCGCGCCGTTGGGGACTGCCGACGGCCGAAAGAGCGGAAAGTCAGGATATCTGCTTTGTCCCGCCGGGCGGGTACAAGACGTTTATTCAGACCCGGACCGGAGAGGAGGCGTTTATTCCCGGCCTGTTCAAAAATCCGCAAGGAGAGGTTGTGGGCCGGCATCGGGGGATCGCCCGTTACACGATCGGCCAGAGAGACCAACTCGGGATCGCCCTCGGGGTTCCGGTTTATGTTTACAGGATTGACCCGGACGAGAACATTGTTTATGTCGGGCCGGAAAAATATCTTTACGTGGAAGGGTTGCTGGCCGGAGAGATGAATTATCTGCAGCCGATGATCCCGCAACGAACGGTTGAGGTCACGGCACGGATTCGTTATAATGCTCGGGACGTGAAGGGGCGGCTGACTGTTTTGGAGGCCGGGAAGAGCCGGCTTGTTTTTGATGAGCCGCAAAAGTCAGTGACGCCGGGACAATCCGTGGTTTTATATGAGGGGGACACGGTCCTGGGCGGCGGTGTGATTGAAAGCTCTCTGGGCCCGGCGTGTCCCGCATCAGGATAAGGAGTTTGCTCAACGTGTTTAGCAGAAAGGATAAAAGATGAATATCAAGCTTGATCAGAAAAATCTGGAGGGGTTCCTGTCCGTTAAGGATTTTGAGAACGTTCAGACGGCCGTCGAGAAGGCGCATAATCATTTATTGAAGAAGACCGGACAAGGGAGCGATTATACCGGGTGGCTCGATTTGCCTGCCAAGACGGACGAGTCTGTCCTGGACGACATCTTGGATCTGGCCAGGACGGTCAGGGACCATTCCGATTGCCTGGTCTGCATCGGTATCGGCGGGTCTTATGTCGGGATCAGGGCTTCGCTGGAATTTTTAATTGCCGGCCAGAAAATGCCGGTCTATTTCGCCGGCCAGAATTTAAGCTCCGGTTATTTATGTCATTTGCTGGAACACTTGAAAGACAAGCGCGTCACGGTTGTAGTGATATCCAAGTCCGGGACAACCACGGAGCCGGCGCTGGCGTTTCGTGTTATCAAAAAGTTCATGGAAGAGAAATATTCGAAGGAGGAGCTTCAAAAGCGCATTATCACGATCACAGACGCGGAGAAAGGGGCGTTACGGTCGATTACAAAAAGGGAGGGCTACCGGTCCTTTTCCATTAATAATGATGTGGGCGGGCGTTTTTCGGTTTTGACGCCGGTGGGGCTTGTTCCTTTGGCGATCGCCGGTATTGATATCAAAGCGCTCATCCAGGGCGCCCGGCAGGCAATGGTCGGTTACGGGGTCTTGGATATGGAAAAAAATTCCGCTTATCAATATGCCGCCGCCCGCTATCTTTTATATCAGAGCGGCAAAGTTATCGAGGTCTTATCAACCTTTTATCAGCGGCTGTCCTTTATCGAAGAATGGTGGAAACAGTTGTTCGGCGAGAGTGAGGGCAAGGACGGCAAAGGGATTTTTCCCGCATCACTCAGTTTTACGACCGACCTTCATTCCATGGGGCAGTTGCTTCAAGAGGGGGAGCGGAACATGTTTGAAACTTTCCTGATGGCGGAGAATTCCGGGCATGAGGTTATGATTCCGTCCGATGACGCGAATCTGGATAATTTTAATTGTGTGGCCGGCCAAGATCTGGATTTTGTGAATAAACAGGCTTATAAGGCAACGGCTATGGCGCATTATGAGGGAGGCGTCCCGAATATGACCATCACAATCCCCTGTTTTGACGCGGTTACTTTGGGAGAGTTGTATTACTTTTTTGAAAAGGCCGTGGCCATTACAGGTTATTTGTTGGAAGTGAATCCGTTTAATCAGCCTGGAGTAGAGGCGTATAAAAAGAAAATGTTCGCGCTTTTAGGCAGGCAATAGCAGATTTTGGGCATAAAAAATAAGGACGACCAGTGCTGGATCGTCCTTATAAGGTGATAGGCCTTCAGACGCTTTCGCTATCATCCAACCTCCATATACACCTAAATTATGCACCATAGGAGCGCATTTTTCAAGAGTAATTTTAAAAAATTTTTTCCCAAAATTATGGAATGAGTGTTGCATTCTAAGACGGCTTGTCATAAGATAAAAATAATATTTAAGTGATTGATGCGCAAGGCCATAGAATGAAACAGAAAAAAACAGGTTCTTCTTCCCATCCGACCGGCGTGCAGTTTAAGCTGGGGATTTTTTTTATTTTTTTGTCTTTTCTGGGCATGGCGGTTGTCATTGTGCTTATTTTCGGGAAGCTGAAAGTCCGGGATGAAGAAGTATCTTTGCTTAAGGCGCAGGTGAGCCTGGCCGAGGAAACGAAAGCCGAGGCGGAAGAAACGAATATCAAGCTTCTCGATGCCCTGGGGTCGGAAGTGTCGGTGTCCCGGGTGGTTCGGGAAGCGGATAAAGTGTATGATGAAAAAGTTAAAGACGCCAAAGACGGGTATTTATGGGTGGACCGCACGGCTCCCAACTGGGTCGTGACATTAGGCGCTTTGAATGGGTTGTCGGAGGGAAGCCGGCTTTCGGTCTTTGACGGCAATGAAAAAATTGACACGGTGAAAGTGATGATGGCGATGGATGTGATTTCTTATGTGGTTCCCACGGAACGGCTAAAAAATCAGTATAATGCCGATTATTTCCGGGTTGTCAAAGAATGAGGGTTTTGTGTCAGGATTTTTAGACCGGTTTCGCAACACCGTTATTCAGTCCGTGTGGAAGGACAGGGCGGACTCTCCTGCGCAGGTTGAGCTTGATGATAAGATCGCTTTGGGTGTGCTTTTGTGGGTCGTGGCGGAAGAGGATAAAACATTTCTTCCGGAAGAAGAGTCCGCGATCAAAACGATCCTGGAAACCGTAGGCGGAGTCGGGTCCGAGGACATGCCAGTCGTTTTAAGCTCCATACGCCTGGCGGCCCGGGATAGAATAGATTTGTTTGCCTTCACCCGGGAAGTCAGACAGGGGCTTCCTTACGCGGTCAAAAAAAATATTGTCGAGAATCTGTTCCGGGTGGCCTGCGCGGACGGTGACCTGGCTCACGAAGAGCAGGACGTGATTCGAAAAATATCCGGACTGTGCGGTGTGGACCACCAGGATTTTATTGATGCGAAATTAAAAATCAAAAAAGATTTCGGCCTGGACTCATCCGATGTTTAACAGGTTGTCTTTGCGTTTCCTCGGCCCGGGTCTCCTGCCTTATGGGTTTTTCCTACTTGGTTTTTAGAGATTTTAAAAGACCAGGGAAAGGCTTTATGAAGCGTTTTGGAACATTTGAAGGAGTTTTTACCCCGACGCTTTTAAGCATCCTGGGCGTGATCATGTACCTCCGGATGGGGTGGGTGGTCGGGCAGGTCGGGCTTTTCCAGGCGCTGGTGATTATTGTTGTATCAAATTTTATTACTTTGGCCACGGCCTTGTCCATGTCAAGCATCGTGACCAATATCCGGATCGGAACCGGCGGGGCTTATTCCATCATCACCAAATCCCTCGGGATAGAAGCCGGCGGTTCGATAGGGATTCCGCTTTATATTTCCCAGGCGCTTTCCGTGGCGTTTTATATCACCGGGTTTACCGAATGCTGGGTTTCGGTGTTCCCGGCCCATTCCGCCCTTTTGGTCTCGCTTGTTCTTTGGGGCCTTCTTTTGGCCGTGACTTACCGCAGCGCCAGCCTGGCTTTTCGGATGCAATATATCATCATGGCCTTTATCGGACTTTCGTTGATTTCAATCTTTTTTGGGATCAGCCGGAATCCTGATGTTTTGCCGATTTTATCCGGGATGGGAACGGAAGGTTTCTGGAAGGTTTTTGCCATATTTTTTCCGGCGGTTACGGGTGTTTTAGCCGGAGCGTCCATGTCGGGGGAGCTCAAGGATCCTCGGAGGAGCATTCCGTTAGGAACATTGGCCGCCGTTGTGTTAAGCTTCCTTATTTACATCAGCCTGGCCGTTTGGTTTGCGTTGCATGCGTCCGCGGGTGATCTCGTGGCCGACACGTCCATCGTGATCCGGTTAGGCCGCTGGGGATGGCTCGTGACGCTCGGAATTATGGGGGCGACGGTTTCTTCGGCGCTCGGCATGTTCGTCACGAGTCCCCGCACGCTCCTGGCCTTGGGAAAGCATTCGATCATCCCGTATTCCCATACTTTTTCGGAAACGAATCATGAAGGCGAACCGGCTAACGCCATCCTGCTGACAGCGGTATTGTCATTGATCACTATTTTACTTGGGAATCTTAACGCCCTGGCCAGCCTTTTAACCATGTTTTTTCTCATTACCTACGGCATGATTAATTTTTCGGTTTTTATTGAGCAATCGATCGGCATAGCCAGCTTTCGTCCGAGTTTCCGCATCTCCCGTGTCGTGTCTTTTGCAGGCGGGCTGGGGTGCCTTATTATGATGCTGTTGATTGATTTTAAATTCAGCCTTATCGCGTTTGTCGTGATTGGGATGATTTATACTGTTCTGATTCGGAGGGGAATCAATGTCCATTCCCCGGATATCCGCAGCGGGCTGCTGGTGTTTTTATCGGAACAGTTTGCCAAAGTGGCCGACCGGCTGCCCTATCACCCCAAAATTTGGAAACCTAACCTTCTGGTTATTACCGACGACTGGGATAAATATCGGCCTGCGGTGCAGTTTATTAAAGATGTGGCGTTCCCGTCCGGCCGGCTCATGTTCGTGCAGGTGAAGGCGGACGTGGCGCCGGAGCTGGCCCGTGCGGACGGGGAAGGGGTCCCGGAGGGCCGGGCGTGTTCTTTGGCGGCCAGTGTTCACACGTTAAAAGAAGAAGGGTTTTTTGTGGAAGGAAGCGTGATTGAGTCCCGGGACTTTTTTGCGGCGAGCGATATTATTATTCAAATGGCCAAGGACATGTTGTTCCCGCCCAACACGCTGTTTTATTATATGCCGGAGGGGCCGGAAAAGGACGCTGTGACATTGCGGGTTCTGCAAAGAGCTGCCGACGCGGGGCTGGGGCTTATTATTCTGAGGCCGGATACCGGGGAAGGCAGGGAAAGCGGTCCGGTTCTTAATTTATGGATACGTCAGCACACGCCTAATATCAACCTTGCGATTCTGATCGCCCTGAAGCTGATGGAGACCCGGGAGACCCGGGTGCGGGTGATCCTGGTCGTTCCGGAGGAAAAAGACGTTGCGGAAGGATACGCCTACCTGTCTAAGCTCAAAAAGCTGATGCGCCTGCCCTTAGAAGTTGAGATGACGGTTCTGATAGGAATTTTTACCGAGATCATCCGCGCGGCGCCCCCTGCGAATATGAATATATTCGGGATGGCGGAAAGCCCGGACCTTGAAACGATCCGCCGCGTCACAGACGCTGTCGGCTCCCCCGTGATGTTTCTCCGGGATTCAAAACACGAGAGCGTTTTGGCGTGATATAAATATAAAAAAAGTTTTGAATTTTCTATTTTAAAGATATATAATTGGCGCGGAATTTGAAAAATGAATAAAGTCTTTTTTCATAACTAATTCTATGCCTTAAGTTTTCTTACCACGAAGGAGGGGCGTATGAAAATCACCGACGTGCGTGAATTGCTAAAAAATAAACAGGTTATTGAAGAAATTAACCGGCATCTGTGGATTGAAAGCCAGAAAGCAGGATACAGTATCGGCATTGAGAGGGCGACGGACGAATGGCTGAGATTGTATGCGGAAGGATGGATGAAGTATCATATGCCGGAGAAATATCAGGCGCTGCAGTTAAAGAAAAAGAAAGAAGCCGAGAAAACCGATAAAAAGAAATCCGGGAAAACGGGCAGAAAAAAGAACGCTATGTGAGCTGGCTGTATTTTTATTTTTAGGGAAACAAAAGGACAAACTTTGGTTTGTCCTTTTGTTTTTTAAACGTTCCCCGCGGGGCCGTGTGCTGCGGGGCCCGGCTTTGCCCGGCGATGATCTCGGACCTGCCGAGCGCACAGGAAGAGAAGGACGAGGAGGGACGCGCAGCTGACAATGCCGCCGATTCTGAAGGAAGCCGGGGAAAACACGAAACGTACTGTATGATGCCCGGCGGAGAGGAAAACGGACCGGATAAAATAATCCGCGCGGAATATCTTGGAAGGCGCCCCGTTTACATAAACTTGCCAATCCGGATGGTAGGCGTCGCTAAGCATCAGGAACCCGGGAGATTGCATGGCAACCTTCAGGATGACCTGGTTGGCGGAGTAGTGGGTGATCTTAACGTCGGAGCGGTCTTCTAGGGGGGTCGCCTGCAGCAGGCGCTGGATCGTCGTGACAGGCGGGTGGTTAATGACGGCAACATAGCGGTTTTTATCTTTCAGCTGCTTCAGCACCTGCAGGGATGGTTCGTCGTCCGGCAGGAAAACCGCTTTATGGACAATAAAAGCGCGAGGATAAGCGCTGGGTCTTTCGTAGACGTTCACTTTTTCCCGGTAGACAAGCGTGTAGTCCTTTGTCACATTTTTAAAGTGAGAAAACTTTTTTTCAAAAGTTGAATCCGCCGGTTTGATAATGTAGCGCACGTTGAGCAAGTCCAGGATGTTTTCGCTGAAAGGCAGGGGGATCGCTCTCAAGGCCGGCGGCCGCAGATCATCGCGGAAATGATGGGGGACGAAAAGCGTGTTTACCAGACGGACGAAACGTTTGGGGACCAGGCTGAAGAAAATTCCCAGGTCGTCGACCTCAAATCCGGAAGCGGTGTTCGGGTAAAAAGCCCAGAAGTTTCCGTAGCTCCTGGCCCGTTCGGGTTGATTTTTAATAAAGGAAATATAGGGCACGTCGCCGAAAGACTGGAATCTGAACGGCCTTTCCCGGTGAATGTGAGAGAAGAGTTCCCCGAACACAACCGCCAGGAGCAAAAAACCGGTTACGGGTTTAGTGAGAATTTTTTTATCCCGGCAAAACAGGAGGCCTTGCAAGATGACGATGAGAGAAAACGCCGCCAGGCTTGCGCGTAAAGCCTGGTCCTGTCCGTCGGGATTTTTCAGCAGGATGAGGTGGGCGGACACGATCCCGATCAGGCCCAGGCTGAAGGGCGCTCCTTTCAGAAATAAATGGCGGCCGTTTAAGATGCCCCGGACCCCCATGCCGGCGCAGACGGCTAATGAGAACGCGGCGAGGGCCGGCGTGTGCGGGCCGAAACGGCAGACGCTGAAACCCGGAATATAGCCGATCCAGTTGATGTAGGGCAGGGCGTATTGTTTACTTTCCCGGTGAATGTGAGAGAAG
>JAGOJP010000102.1 GCA_017995055.1 Candidatus Omnitrophota bacterium | reverse complement strand
ATAACTCCATTTGACACGTTGCGCGTCATTGAGAATTTTTGAATATGCTAACTCTTTCGGAGACTTCCCGTCGATCGTGTAATACCACGCCGTTTTACCGCGTTCCCCTGCCACGCCGTCAATTTTAGTGACAAAGACATATTCGCCGACAGGATGAGTTTCAACCGTAGCCACCCGCTCTAACAATTCGAGCACGGTCTGGGTTTTGACCAAAGGCACCTCAACAACACGTGCCGGGCAGACAGTACTGCCGTAATCAATTTCAACAATAATTTTCTTTACGCTCGCCTTATCTTGGGGAATTCCCGGATCCCCTGAGATAATCCCCTGGCTCAGAAATAAGCACCAGGACAAAACGACCAAAGAAATTTTTACAAGTCGGGGCATTTTAAACTCCTTTCATTATTTGATTTATGATCAGTATTCGATCCCAATCCGTCTCGGGACGCCGTTTTTATAAGGATGCTTCAGTTCGTGGATGTCGCTGACCAGATCAGCCATTTCTATTATTTCCCGAGGAACTCCACGTCCGGTCAATACGATCTCAAGCCGTGCGGGCCTCGATGATAAAATCCCGATTATCTCATCCGGCATCAAAAAACCGTCACGTAGGGAGATATTTATTTCATCTAAAATCAGGAGGTCATACCTATTTTTCTGAAAGACAGCGCGGAGAAATTCCAGCCCTTTGAGGCATTCCTGGCGCAATTCCTGTTTGGAGACACCCTTGTCACACAAAAGGCTCGCCTTAGCAAAACCAAAAACATCGACCCCGATTTGCTGCAGCAGATGATGTTCCGTATATCCCCACTTTTCGGGATTTTTATGAAAATACACATAACAGACCTTGTGTCCATGACTCCGGGCGCGAACGGCGAGCCCGATAGCGGCCGTTGTTTTCCCTTTGCCGTTACCTGTATAGATTTGAATTAGGCCTTTTTTAGGCATGCGCCCCTCTTTTCTCTTCTGGGACAAGAAAAACGCACGGTTTTAAAGAAACCGGATTCCGTTTGACCAGAACAACGGTTTTGTAAACCCGTTCAATAATCTCGTACGTCAAAACATCTTCGGGAAGACCTAGTTGGCAGACGCGTCCTCCATCCAGCAAAAGAAGCCTTTGGCAATATTCCGCGGCGATGTTCAGATCGTGCAGAATCATCACAACCGTGATCCCCGCTTCCTTATTTAATTTTCTGATAAGATCGAGGACCTGTGCCTGATGGGTAATGTCGAGGTATGTTGTCGGCTCATCCAGAAGAAGAATTAGCGGCTGCTGTGCCAGCGCTCTGGCGATAAAAACCAACTGCCGTTCCCCCCCGCTCATCCGGCTCAATAACCGCTCCCTGAATTTTTCCGTCCCTGTCGCTAGGAGCGCTTTATCGACCGCCTCCCGATCTTTCGGGGTTTCAAAGAACTGGAACCGTCTCCAATAAGGAGTCCGTCCCAACGCAACAAACTCCGCGACCGTCATGTCGGTCGCGGGATGGTGCTGGGAAACCACGGCCAGCTCTCTCGCCAATCTTTCCATCCGGATCGCGGATAACGCCTGTCCGTTCAATTCCACGCATCCGGGAGACGGAACAATCACGCCCGATAACACCCGAAGCAACGTGCTTTTTCCCGAGCCGTTCGGCCCGATAATGCCCAGGATTTCCCCGGCCTTGACCCCGAAGTCGACATCAAAAAGCACGGGATTCCCGCCATAACCGCCGGTGACCCGTTTTGCCGTCAGTACATAATTTCGGTTATCCATTTTCGAGCCTTGAAAGTGCGTAAATAAAAAAACTCCCGCCTAAAATTCCGGTCATAACCCCCACGGGAAGCTCCTGCGGCATAATCAGAATTCTGGCCAGCATGTCGCAAAAAACCAGGAACGCTCCGCCCCCCAGAAAAGCCGACGGTAAAAGCAGGCGGTAATCGCTGCCCACGATCATCCGGACCGCGTGCGGAACCACAAGCCCCACGAAACCGATCATGCCGGAAACAGAGACGCTTAACCCCGTTAAAAACGCCGTCATCAAAAAAAGCACCCGCTTGGTCTTCTCGACATTTATCCCGAGATGTTTCGCCTCCTCTTCTCCAAGAGAGATCGCGTTCAGATCCCGGACGAAGCAGAATGAAACGGCCAAAGCCGTTATCCCCCCCAAGATGGCGACCCGGATAACACTCCATTGCGGTTCATCGAGCCCCCCCATAATCCAGAAGATAATGCCGTGAGCGTCTTCGGCCCGGGATAACGAGAGGATCAGCATAACCAGCGAAGAAGCGATAAAGCTTAACATAACGCCGTTCAGCAATAATCCCTGCAGCCGGACAATCCCGCGCCGGGCATTGAGCATATATAAAAGTCCTATGACGCCCAGAGCTCCGGTGAAGCCGAAAAGAGGCAAGGTCCAGCCCATCCAATGATGCAACCCCAGTAAAATGCTTAGAGCCACACCTAAGGCGGCTCCGCCCGAAACGCCCAGAGTGTACGGTTCGACCAGGGGGTTGCGGAAAAGCCCCTGCAGAATCACCCCCGCTAAACTCAATGAACCGCCTACAGCAATCCCCAGAATTATCCTCGGCAGGCGTACATCCATCAAAATGCTGTGCTGAACGGATAGCCCTTGTTTATCAAACAGGATGGATAGTACATCCTTAACCGGGATGCCCGCCGACCCCACGCATAAAGACAACACTCCTATACCCAGGAGCAGGGCCAAAAAACTCCCAGTATAGCAAAACCATTGAACAGTTTTATTCTTCATATTCGGGATGCAGCAATTTTACCGTTTCTTTTAATGTTTCTACAAATCCTTCTGGTGTCGGGGAACAGAATTTATCGCTATCTACGATGTAAATGCGCCTATTTTTCACGGCGTTTATGCTGCGGTATTGTTCCCACTTTTGTTTTTCCTCATCGCCGACGATCCCCATCGTCGTTATAATTATGACGTCCGGGTTGAGTCCCAGTATTTTCTCCCGGCTGAAATGTCCGTTCCCGGCGGGAATAATATTCTCGCCACCAGCGTATTCAATGAAATCGTTGATGAAATAATCCTGGGGAACCACCCAAAGGGGATTGGCTCCGGCCTGGACCACCACGCTCGGCTTGGGTAAAACGGATGTTTTCCCCCGGATATCTTCTACCTCGGCCCTGACTTTCGTGAGAATCGTTTCGGCCTTTTCCTGCTCCCCGATAAGCGCGGCTAAACGCAGGAACTCTTCACACAACTGATTGAAACTCCGCGCAGCAGGAAAGACTTCGACGTTAATCCCAAGACTTTGTAACTTCGCCACACTCTTGGGATCGCTCAAGGATGTAGCTAGAACCAGAGTTGGATTGAGTGTCAGGACTTTCTCAACGTTGAATTCAACGGCTGCCCCGACCTTATCTTTCTCCTGCGCCTGCACAGGCTTCGTGCAATAGGTCGTTACACCAACAAGCTGATCCGAGACACCAAGCGTAAAAACTGATTCCGTCAACGCTGGCCCCAAAGAAATAATCCTCAAAGAGCCTGCCCGGGAAGCGCCGAGTGAGATCCCGAAGAAAATTGCCGCACTCAAACAAAGAATTCTTATTCTCATAGGATCCCCCCCGTTTCCGCGCTATATTATAATTTCCATAAACCAATGCCCATCCCGGTTGACCTTTTTGCCTTTTTGGAAGATGACCGGATTCGTAAACATCGGCCCGTCAAAAACGAATGTGTGAAATTCTCCCTGCTCACCACAAATATCGATACATCCAGGAAGAGTATTTAAAAAATCATCATCAATGACGCGCCCCAGCCATTCTTTTCCAAGGTGGTTGCTGTCTATGGCGACAATAATGGCTTTTATGCCCGCCTCGATCATTTCCCCGGCTAATTCCCGCGTCTCTTTTCCCCATAAAGGGAAAAGAGGCGTTACTGCGGCATCCCGGCAGACTGAACTGATCCAATCCTTGTGCGCTTGCAAATAAATATCTCCGAACACAACGCCTTCGATCCCGCTAGATTCTCGCCATTCGCATATAAGATCGAGAAAGAACTTGCGATATTCACCCGTACCGGGTGATTTTTTCTGCACAAGAGGGATTCCTGTTCTTCCGGCCTGTAAGGCAATGACAGAAGCATCAAGTCCATGCGACAACGATGCATGTCCAGCAGTATTGATAAAGTTAAGAAGCGTGATAATATTATGTCCGGCTTCTCTCGCAAGATAACAGGCGTAAAAACTGTCTTTGCCGCCGCTCCATAGCCCCACGACTTTCATAGGATTACGTCCCTTCCCGCAATAAGAATCGAAGCTAATAGCATGAGGATGCCACACGCATATGATATCCTGATGCTTTGATAAATATGCCGGACCGATAAAGATTCAATGTCATCGCCGATAAACGCTTTCCTCACGGAGGTGCCTGCATAAAAATTTATGCCTCCAAGCCTGACCCGCAGCCCTCCGGCCATGGCGGCTTCTACCGTATCACCATTAAATTCCGGCCCCTTTAACAAATGCCGCCATGTCCACCGCCATGCCCCTGTGGCGTATTGGGAAAATCCGCAAGCCAGGCTGATGAAAAGTGCTGTTATCTTAGCCGGGATCCAATTCAGTATGGCATCACACCTGGCGGATGCCCAGCCGAAGTCCCAATAACGTTTATTTTTATACCCAACCATGGAGTCCAAGGTGTTCACGGCCCGGTAAACCCATGCTCCCCAAGGCCCGCTGAGTACCGCATAAAACAATGGGGCAATGATCCCATCCATCGTGTTTTCTGCAACTGTTTCAACCGTTGCACGGACAATTTCTCGTTCATTGAGAGCCTCGGTATCCCGGCCAACGATCATGGCCAAACTGCTCCGGGCCAGGTTAATATCCCCGGCTTCGAGGTGCCAGGCGACCTTTTGAGCTTCATCGGCGAGGCACTTTACGGAGATCGTGAAATAAATCACCCCCCCCGAAACAATAATTTCAAGCCATTGATTTTTTGCTGAAATAGACAATATGCCTTGGACCAGAATCCCGGTACTCCCGGCCAGGAGGATCAGGAAAAAGATTCCTTTTATTTTTCTGTTTTTTCCTTGGTTCATCCGCCCTTCCAGCCAGGCAATTGTCCGCCCTGTCAGACGTACCGGATGCCAGCGCCACTGGGGATCGCCGATAACCAAATCCATCAGAAACCCGAAAATCAAAGCCGTGACGGAAGTCATGCTTTAATACCCAGTATAGAATAAACGTTTTTCATCCCGAGATTACTTCTGACCAAAGCGGCCAGTTTGTCGAATTCTTTTTCGTCATCGATGTAATATGTCTGCTCAAGCGGAGAGAGTCCCTTCGCCCGCCGGACATTGTTTAAGAAATTTCTTCTAAAGCCATCCGCGTCAAATATCCCATGCACATATGTCCCCCAAATACGGCCATCCCGCGAGGCAGCGCCGTCAAAATACGGCGTTTTTTCTCCCATCCTTTCGGTTACTTTAAATACGGACATGCTTGGTTGGATAAGCTGCGTTTGTCCATGATGAATTTCATATCCCCTTACGAAGTCTCCAGTTCCCTGGTGCTGGGCGACAACCCGTGTCAACGTCTTTTTTTTATCGAATGTGGTGACAACCGGCAGAAAGCCCAAGCCCCGAATGATTTCTTTTCCTGACTCAACTCCTTTTCCATCATATATTTCTAGGCCCAGCATCTGATATCCGCCACAGATCCCAATGAGATTGGCCTGTGAATTCTTAGCCATAAAATCCGTAATCGCCTCGAGCATCCCGTTTTTTTTCAGAAATCCTAAATCCGCAGCAGTATTCTTTGTGCCCGGCAAGAAAATAACATCAGGGGTTCCCAATTCCCGTGGGTTTTGGACGTAACGGAGCCGCGCATCCGGTTCCCGTTCCAAAGCGTCGAAATCCGTAAAATTGGATATATGCGGCAGATGAATCACAACCATATCAAGCATATCCCCGGGGTGCCTCTGTTTCTTAAAGGACTGCCGTTTAAGGGGAACGGAATCCTCTTCGGCAATTCGGATATTTTTAAAATATGGGACAACTCCCAGCACCGGAATTTTTGTCTTTTTTTCAAGCCACCGTACACCCGAACGAAGCAGCCGCTTATCCCCCCGGAATTTATTAATGATAAATCCCTTGATCCTCGCCCTCTCTCCCGAAGTCAGAAGCTCCAAAGTCCCAACGAGCCAGGCAAAAACCCCGCCTTTATCAATGTCTCCCACAAGAATTACGGAGGCGTCCGCATATTCAGCCATAGCCATATTGACAATGTCATGACTTCTTAAATTGATCTCCGCCGGGGAGCCCGCCCCTTCAATGACGACAAGGTCGAATCGGCTGGCGAGCCTCCGGTAGGAAGCTTCGACTATCTTTCTGGCTTTTTTCTTGTACTTCACATAGGAATAGACCGACATATCCGTAAGCGGCTTGCCGCGTATGATAATCTGCGCTTTTCTGTCTGCCGAAGGTTTAATGAGGATCGGATTCATGTCCACCATTGGCTCAAGGCCGGCGGCTTGTGCTTGCACAGCCTGTGCACGACCGATCTCACCACCTCCTTGGGTAACGTATGAATTTAATGCCATATTCTGGGCTTTGAAAGGGCATACCCGTATCCCATCCTGACGGAATATCCGGCATAAGGCAGCGCTGAGCAGACTTTTACCGACACCCGAACCCGTTCCGCAAATCTGAAGGGCTTTAACTTTCATTAGACCTTTTGTCTTTCTTTAAAAGAGTTCTTAATAATTGGTCGTAATTATTCACGCATTCCGGGTACTTCAAATCGGGACGGCTGACAAGCACAACAGGAATCCCTTCCGAGGCGCTGGCTTTCAATTCTTCCGCCGTCCCGTGCCCTTCTCCTAACTCCCGGGTTACCAAAACATCGACCTTATATTCTTTGAAGAGACTCCTGAGAAATGTATCCGAGAACACGCGGTCTGCGAAAATAATATTTTGCGTTTTTATCCCTAACGTTATCACCCCAGCCAAGGCCCCGGGTTCCGAAACGCGGACAACAACTTCTTTTTTAAAAGTCAGTAGTTCTTTTAAAAAAAATTCAATGTGTTTATTCCCAGCATTTAATAGAATCGTCTTCCCTAGACTTAAGGCTTTTTCACACGCTGTGTTAATATCCCTCACTGGATAAATGTCCCGGCTGGGGCTCAAATGAATTCGAAGCGGCTCAAATCTGATATATCTAATTTCCTTTTCACGGCATGCTGCCATAGTTTTTTGTGAGGCGCCTTTAAAAAATATGGGTGCCGCGTCAATGACGGTCTGAACCTTATATTTATTGATAAGATGTACCGTCATCGGGCAATTTAAACTCCTCGGCAAGAAGACAACGCCTTGGGACACGCGTTCTCCATAGGAACTCCGTAAACTGGACTCGCCCTGTACAGAATCTTGACTTTGCAACAGACGGACCATTTCTGAACTTTCCCGTGTGTTTCCGATGACCAGTATCATTAAAGTATCCTTTACGCTAAAACTTTTTCCAACGTTTTGATTAAGCGCATATTTTCTTTACGCTTCCGGACGGCGATCCTGATCCACTGGCGATCCAATCCGCGGAAATTGCTGCAGTCACGGACCCAAATTCCCTTTTTCATCAAGGCGTGAGTCAATTCAGTTGAAGACAGCCCTTTAATGCGGATGAAGATGAAATTAGCCTGTGTCGGATAGGGTTGCAGCTTCATATTCCGGCATAACCGTCGATACAAATAATCCCGCTCTTTGATTAATTGTTCCCGACTTTCAAGCATGATTTCCCGGTTCCGCAAAAGGCCAGCTCCAACTGTTTGCGCAATACCATTGACCGGCCATGGTTGCCCGCAAGCGGAAATCCGACGCGTGGTTCTTTTATCTGCGACCGCATACCCGAGACGTAACCCGGCCAAGCCGTAAAATTTTGTCATTGAACGGATGACCAGGATTCTTCCGTTACTGGCGGCTTCAGAATACATGCTGTTTTCTTCGCACCAGTCGATGAATGATTCGTCTAAAAGCAATGTAATTTTTTTACGGCTAAATTCTTGAATCATGGCCCGCAGTTCTATTTTGCCGACTGTCTGACCCGTCGGGTTATTGGGGTTGCATAGAAAAACAGTGTCGTGCTCCTTGATCTGTCTTATCAATTCATCAAGGGACACCTGGAATTTATTTCTAAGGTCAGTGGTAAAGAAATCCACTTTGGCCCCGGCATAATGAAGGGCCTTAGCGTATTCACTAAAGGTCGGGGCAACGATTAACCCCTTTTGGGGTCTCAATGTAAATACCGCCCTATAAATAAGATC
>JAGOJP010000007.1 GCA_017995055.1 Candidatus Omnitrophota bacterium | reverse complement strand
GCTTGGGGCCTATATAGGAAGCAGTGGTAATATTTGTGCGAATGCTCGAGATGTTCACCGGCAGGAGGATTTTGCGACTGCTTTGGAAGAATATCGCAGAAAAAAAGAAATATTGGATAAAAATGGGCTTGTTGATTTTTATCATAAATGTGTGGAGCAGATTTTAGCTAAAGCAGAGAAAGAGATAGTTAGTTTTTATGAACGATACCCAAAAAACAAGAATAATATTTGGCTTGGCATGAGAATAAATTTTGATGTTATAAAAAAGGAAATACATGGCTTAGAATTTTATATTTTTGAAGATGAGCCCAAGAAAGTTAAAGATTCCTTCTCGGGTTATGAGAGAGAAACAAAACGATTGATCCTCAAAGAAAATAACGAGATAGTAGTTGAATATTGCGTAAATTGTTATGGATTTATCAAGGAAGATATGTCCAATGAAGCTAAGGCCAAAGATTTTAAAGACAGCTACCAACGATCTTTTGCTGAAAAATTTTTTGAAATATTTGGAATCAGTAATGATTAAGAGGGAAATAATGGGTCAAACCGGGTAACGGAGGGGTATTACAGGGGCAAGAAGGCTTAACCATTGGGCAATAGGCGTTCAATCTCATTGCGGCGTTCTTTCTCGGTTTTAAGGCGGGAGATTTGCAATAGTCTTCGGCCGGTGAAGATTTTTAGGACTTCAGGATCGTCGCATGATCTCATGTTTTCGACGAAATCCGGCGGTAATTGATTGATTATTTTCAATAAGTGTGCTAACTTGGATTCTGAAATTTTTAACTCTTTACGGGCTTGTGCCCAGGTTATTCTGGTAGAGCCGTTATTGATAAAGGCCTGAAGTTTTAGGCCTTCGTAGATGACATTTTGATAAATTCGCTTTGCCCGCTGAGGTTTCTCAGGCAAAGGATTGCCAAAACGGATCAACTGTTTCTTGCTTCTACGGGTGTATATTTTCACAACCATATGCACTATATGGAGTTGTGAAGTTCGTCTGGCGTCCAGTTCGGGCAGTTTTAAAAAGCTCAACGAAACATTGTTGAGTCGATAAGGAACCCTGATCGGCAATGCCGATCAGGGTTTTATTTTGTCCCTGCAGTAAAAACTGCAGCCGTAAGGCCGTAGAATGAAAGGGGGCCGCTTTGATTTTTTAGGCCTCCGAGGGAAGGGGGAGACACCGGGGCCGTCCTTTCAACGGGACGCTGTTCCCGCGACATGTTTCTTGACAAAATAATTATAGTGTGCTATAAATTTAGTGCAATATATAAATTTGCAGGAGACCCCATGGAAACGAAAGAATACTCCCTGCGCGAAAGAAAACATGCTCAAACGAAAATCGCATTAATGAACGCCTTCATCAAGCGTCTGGAGCGCACCCGTTTTGAGGAGATATCCATTCGGGAGATATGCAAGATCGTTGAGGTTTCGGAAGGGACTTTCTTTAATTACTTTTCGGCAAAAATAGATATTATTCACTATTATTCCTCTCTTGTTTTTTTGAAGGTTTTTTGGAAAGCCCAGAAGGAAAGCCCAACCGGAAAACACCTGGCTTTCATTGAAGCCATTTTTAAAAATGTGGCGGTAGAAATTAGCAATGGCAACATTATATACCCCATGCTTTCTATTATGATTATGCAAAAGGAAAAGCCAAAAGTGGCTGTTGTTTCTGATATTGAAAAACGATTCCTTTTCCCGGATTGTCCCGGCATAGAAAATGTTCCTATAAAATTTATTGACGCTATTTTAGCAGATTGTTTAAACGCGGCTTATAAAAACGGCGAGCTTCCCAGGACAACTAAAATTGATGATGCGCAGATCTCTTTGATGACTATCCTGGGGGGCACGGTGCTGGCCACACGGTTTACGAACACGAAAGATCAAACCTATCACTTCATGCGGCAATTAAGGCTTTTGTGGAAAGGGATGGGGGTCAAGGTGCGGAGATGAAAAAATGAAAAGGCAAACGTGTTTTATCCTGAATTTCGGCATGGGCATGCTGCTTTCCTTTAATAATATGGCCTTCGCGGGCGATCTTCCAACAGAAACTAGCTTGCACATAGGCCTTGAGGAAACCATCCAACGGGCTTTGGCCGCCAGCGAAGAGCTGAAGATAAAAGACAGGGAAATTGATAAAAAACAAGGTGATTATAGGGAAGAACGTTCCGGACTCTTGCCTCATGTCAGCGCGCAATCAACCTGGACTCGCAACATGTCTTATCCCGAAATTGCGGCAAGCGAGGTGGCGGATTATCAGGTGAGCCGGGGGATAAGCGCTTCACAAGTTATTTGGTCGTTTGGCAAGGTCATGTATGCGGTCGATTCCGCCAAAAGAAACGTGGAGGCCAGCCGTTTTAAAAGGGATGCGAGCCGGCGGGAAATAATCTATACTGCGAAATTGAGCTATTATAGCGCCTTGCTCGCTAAGAACACGTTGTCAATCACCGAAAAATCGTATGCGAATGTTGTCGAGAATAAAAACCTGTTGGAACAGCGTTCTTACGGCGGCCGGAGTTCCACATATGAAATTCTCAGGATGAACGCGGATGTGGCGGCCCGGGTGCCAACCGTCAATGAATCCAAAACGCAGTTTGACGCCGCGATGGAAACCTTAAAGAAACTAATCGACGTCGACCAGGCCCTCGAGGTTTCTTTGCAGGGGGACTTTAAAGAAAATTATGACAAGTATGTTTATGACGCGTTGGTTGCTGAGATGTTTGAGCGGGAACCGTATTTGAAAAGCCTTGATAGGGCGGTCGAATCCGCGGACGCCGAAGTCAGGAGCCGGAAGTCCGCCTTTTTGCCTACCGTGTCGGCGTTCAGTTCCTGGAGCCAGACCGGGGCGTCCAACGAGAGTTCTTTTCCCGATCATGCCGACATGGGGGATTATCTTTGGGCCGGGGTTAAACTCGATATTCCGATCTGGGAGGGGGGAGCGAACGAAGCGAAGCTTATTCAGTCTCAGGCGGACAGAGATATTGCTGTTCTGAGAAAGAAACAGGCGCAGAGAAATTATCTGCTCGACCTCCGGAAAGCATGCTTGGAATATGAGCAGTATAAGAATAATCTTGCGGCCAACACCGAAGCTGTCGAGCTAGCGCAGGAGTTGTTTAAACAGGCCCAGGAAATGTTTTCGTCCGGGCAGGTGGCGTTGACGGATTTGAACGACGCCGAGCTTCTTTTGACCAATCAGAGGCTGAACAAAGAGATGACGCTTTATAATATCAACGTGACGCTGGCCAAGATAGAAAAATTAGTCGCGGGACAAAACGAGGAAACTATCGGCGATGAAAAATTTTAAGCGAAAGACGCTTTATTGCGGAATCGTTATCATTTTTTGTGCTTCTGTTGCGGTAAGAATTCAGGCCGTCAACGCGTATCGCGCGAAATCCATCGTCACTTTTTATGAGGAATGGCGGAAACATGGAAAGCCGGTAGAGGTGCGGGTGATTGAGGCAAAGGACATTCCCGTGCGCGTTCAGTTTACGGTTAAGGTCGTTAACGCCCAGGTAGCCCGGGGATTTGTCACCGGAGACGTCAAGGATGCGCTTCGGGAAGGTTGGGAGATATATGCTTCGGCCGACAGCCCCGCTGCCTTTGCCCGATTGAAAAGCGTGTCGAATGAGCTTGATATCAAGACCGGGATGTTTCCGGTGGAAATCGCGTTGGACACTCCGAGAAACGACGGAGAGGTTCTGGTTGTTTTCGCCCATACCGAAACATTGTCCAGGGCCTTGGCGGTTCCCAACGAGGTTCTCGATATTTCCGGAGGCGAATATTTTCTTTGGAAGGACGAGAAAGGCTTTGCCAAGAAACGCAAGGTCTCCCTGGGTTCGCGCAACGGCTACGGGTCGGTGATTAGCCAAGGGGTCCGAGCCGGGGATACGGTCATCTTCACCGGACAAAGCGGGCTTAACGAAGAAGATAAGCTACGGGTTGTCAACGCCCCGTAGTTGAGATAAAGGAAAAGACGCAATGATAGAATTTTTCGTAAAACACCGGGTGACTACCGTCATGTTCGTTTTGGTGTTCGTGGTGCTGGGGGTGTTCAGCTATTCTAATTTGATGATTGAGAAGACCCCGAAGATAGATTTTCCGATTGTCACGGTCTCGATAACGTATCCCGGCGCCACGCCTTTGGAAGTGGAGACGCTGGTGGTCAAAAAGGTCGAGGACGCCCTTTCCGAGGTCTCCGAAATCAAGAAGATTAAAAGCCAGTCCTATGACAGCTTTGGCTACATTTTCGTGGAATTCCTGCTTTCCGCAGACGTGAATATCAAATCGATCGAGGTTAAAGATAAGGTAGAGGCTATTATTAATGACCTCCCTGACGCCGTAGAGAAACCGGTCGTGGAAAAATATGATCCCCTGATTGAGCCCGTGCTGGACATTGTCTTGACCAGCGACAGCGGCGACCTGAGGGAAGTGTATGAATATGCCGACAAGACCCTGAAAACCCAGTTTTCTTCTATCCGGGGAGTGGCCAAGGTGGATGTGTATGGAGGGAAGAAACGCCAAATCAATGTCCGGCTTGATCCTATGTTGATGAAACAGCATTATATCAGTATCAACGAGGTCATCTCCGCCCTGATGGCCCGGAACAAGAACGTGCCCGCCGGGGATATTGAGAAAGGATTTGATGCGCTCAGTGTGCGTTTTACAGGGGAATTTCAGAGTGTAGAGGAAATCGCCGAAACCCGGCTGGTGTCCACGGACGGAGGGGAATTCCGTTTGAAGGATATTGCCGTTGTCGAGGACAGCCATAAGAAAATTTCCACGATCGCCAGGTATAACGGCAAAGAAGTGGTTGGCCTTTCGGTCAACAAATCTTCCGATGGAAATGCGGTTTTTATTTCTCATCAAATGAAACGCAGGCTGGAGGATTTCCGCAAGGGGCTTCCGCAGGGCATGCATCTGGATATCGCGACCGACACCACGACCTTTATCGTCAATGAAACCAGAGATACGGAATGGAATATCGTCATAGGCATTGTTTTGACCGTGGCGCTTTTGTTGCTGTTTTTGGGCCGCTGGGACATGTCGTTCATATCTGCGATCATTATCCCGACGTCCATCCTCTCCACGTTGTTCCTGGTCTGGGCTTCCGGCTTTTCGATCAACATGATGACTCTGCTGGCCATTGCCACCGTGCTGGGGACTTTGATTTCCAACGCCTTGGTTATCCTGGAAAACGTGATGGTGCACCTTGACCGCCACGATGACCCCGAACGGGCTGCTATCGAAGGGACAAAGGGGGTCCTTGTCCCGATTATCGCAGCGACCGGGACCAACCTTGTTGTTTTTCTGCCCATTGCCATGATGGGTGGGATGGTGGGGTTGATGATGAGGGCTTTCGGGCTTACGGTGGTCTATGCCACCTGTTTTTCCTTGCTGGCGTCCTTTTCTTTGACCCCGATGTTATGTGCGGCCATGCTGAAGCCCAAGAAGCACGAGAAAAAGTCTGGGTCTCAATGGATACGGGTGGTTTTCTCCAAGGGCGAACAAGCCCTGCATCTTCTTGACAAAGCCCTGAATTGGCTTAAAACAGAATACCGGGATATTTTTGAGCTGATGTTCCGTTTCCGGAAGTCTACTATTATTGTTTGCGTTCTGGTTCTCGTGGGGGTGTTTATGCTGGTGCCTTTTGTGGAGAACGATTTTGCTCCCACTTCGGATGAGGACAAGGTGGTTATTAGTTTTTCCTTACCTCAGGGGTCCACCCTGGAACGCACCGAGCAGGTCGTCAAGCAGATCGAAGCGTTCCTGGAGACCATTCCGGAGAAGCGGGCTTATTTGTCTCACATCGGGGAGAACGGCGTGGAAAACGCGAAGATTGCCTTTGACCTTGTCCCTTCTGGTCAGCGTCAACGCTCCGACCTGGAAATAATCTCGGAACTTATTCCTTTCCTCGCCGGGATTCCGGACGTGGAGGCGGTCTGCATGCGCCAGGGGATGAGCTCTATGACTGACGGAGACGTGGCGATTGATCTTTACGGAACGGATTACAGCGTTATGGCTGATCTGGCCCAACAGATGAAAGACGTGATGTATAAGACAGGAAATTTCCAGAGCATCATTTTGTCTTACAAATCGCCCAAAAAACAGATGAGCTTGATTCCCGACGAAGAGAAGCTTAATGAATTCGGGCTTACGGCGGCCAGCGTTGGCGCGCTGATGCGGTATTCCATTTACGGCGAGGACTCTAACGTGTATAAAGAAAAGGGAGAAGAGTATAAAGTCAACGTGGAAATGGACGACCGTTACGCCCAGAATTTCGACGACATTAAGGAGATCGCCGTCCTTTCCCGCCAGGGACTAATCCCGATCAACGCACTGGGGGAGCTTAAAACCGATAAGGCGGTACCCACGATCTGGCGCAGAGACCGCAATCGCATTATCCGGCTTGACGGATATTTGGGGAAAAGTTCTATGGGCGTTGTCAGCCGGGATTTGGACAAGAAATTCCGTTCGCTTCGTTTTCCGCCCGGGTATAGCTATAAATATTCGGGATACGCGGAACACATGGAAGAGTCGAATATCGAATTAGGCAAGGCGTTCCTGCTGGCGGTTATTCTCACCTTTATGTTGCTGTGCGCGATTATGAATTCCTTGATCGCTTATCCCCTGACGGTCATGACGACAGTGCTTATGTCTTTTGTCGGAATGATTTTAGGGTTGTTTTTCCTGAATCAGAGCATCAACATCGCTTCAATGATGGGGATGGTTATGCTTGTGGGCATGGTGGTGAACAACGCGATTTTGCTGCTGGATCAGACCTTGGTCAAAATGAGGGAAGGCCTGGCTGTTCAGGACGCCTTATGGCAGGGAGCCTCGGACAAGTTCCGGGCCATCATTATGACCTCGTTGTCCATTATCTTCGGCGTTCTGCCGCAATTATGGAGCCTGAGCAGAGTCAAGCAGGCCATGGGCGCGGTCATGATCGGAGGGATGTTGGCTTCGGTTGTTTTTACGTTTGTCCTCGTCCCTGTGGTTTTCTGGTATTTGGATCGATTCGCAAAAATGTTGTCACGGCCGTAGAAGCGCAAATTTTTTGAATGGTTGTTACGGCGGTCCAAGCGTTGAACGAGGCGGTGTCAGGGGCGCGGATTTTTGGATCGTGTTGACAAAAGGCGTGTTTTTGATTTAGGATTTTAAGGATGTTGGGTCAGAAAAAGTTGGCAGAAAGGCCCTTCGGGCCGCAATAAACACAGGAATTTTCCATGAAAAATATTTCCATTTTGAATCTCGGAGAAAGGGCTTTTGACTCACCGCTCTATCTTAATCACGAGAAAGGCGACGTTTTGCCGAATTTTGTCAATGACGGCGCGAGGATTTTTAACCGCATTGAATCCGGGGAGGGGTGTTCGGATGAAGAACTGGCCTTTGAAAAGGCGGGGCCGAGAGATAGAATGTTTTTTAATCCGGCGGTGATCCGCGCGGCCATTGTGACCTGCGGCGGACTCTGCCCGGGGCTGAATAACGTGATCCGTTCTTTGGTGCTGGAGCTTTACTATAATTACGGCGTGCGGGACATCTGCGGGATTCCTTACGGTTATCAGGGAATGGGAGAGAATTCGTTGAAACCCATGATCGCGCTTACGCCGCAAATGGTCGATGAAATTAACCGTCAAGGGGGATCCATCCTGGGGTGTTCCCGGGGCACCCCGCCTGTAGAACGAATCGTTGATTTTTTGGCAACGCAGAAAATTGATGTTTTATTTACCGTTGGAGGCGACGGGACCCAGCGGGGCGCGCTGGAGATTTCCCAGGAGGTCCGACGCAGAGGATTGCTGATCGCCATTGTCGGTGTTCCCAAGACGATTGATAATGACATCAGCTATGTCGACCGGACGTTCGGCGTAGCCACGGCCATTGAGCGGGCGACGGATGTTCTCGAAGCAGCGCATGCAGAGGCGAGGAGTTATCCGAATGGCATCGCCCTGGTCAAGCTGATGGGCCGGGGCTCCGGCTTTATTGCTGTCGGGGCCACGTTGGCCAGCCAACAGGTTAATTTTGTGCTTGTCCCGGAATCGTCCTTTAAGCTCGACGGGAAATCAGGGCTTCTTGCCGTCCTGAAGGAACGCATATTGCGGAGGCACCATGCTCTTGTTGTGGTGGCCGAGGGGGCGGGGCAGGACCTTGTGCGCGGAACCCGGGAACGGGATGCGTCAGGCAACGTGTTGCTTGGGGATATCGGGTTGTTTTTAAAAGAGAACATAGCGGCTTATTTTTTTCAAGAAAACGTGCCGATTAATTTAAAGTATATTGATCCCAGTTATTACATTCGCAGCGTGCCAGCCAACACAGAGGATAGCATACTTTGTGATGTGTATGCGAGGCATGCTGTGCATGCGGCCATGTCGGGCCGGACCGAAATGATCGTTAGCCTGAGGCGGCAGTTTATCCATGTCCCGATGGACATGGCGACATCTGCGCGGCAGAGGATTTCTTTGGATAGCGATATGTGGCGCAGTGTTTTGTCCTCTACCGGGCAACCGGCTTTGTTGGGCTGATTCCTCAAAAACGGGAAAAAACAAAGATGATCGGGCCGCCCGAGCCGTTTTCATGACAACGTCGAGCGTCCCCGCATAAATTGCCAAGGTTTCCCGGCGGCCTTCTTCGATGGGGGCCCCGGGCAGAGGAAAAGGCCGTGGTGTTATGAAAAGAATTTTACTTAAGAGTTGTTCCCGGCCGTCCTCCATTTGGAAGACAGAGGAGCGCGAGTCCGTTAGGATTATTCGCCTCCAAGGGCCGATGGGTATGGAAACGGTGTCGGAACTCGAACGCTTCTGGAAAAAGATAAAAGGCCAGAAGACGTTTCGGCGTAAAAATATATTGCTTGATTTCGGGAAAGTCACCCACACCGACTCAGCGACGGTGGCCGCTTTAATCAATGCGACCTTTATTTTTAAGGAAGAACACCAAAAATTGGGGATGATTAACCTCGGAGACAAGCTGCTGAGTTTATTTGAAATTTTTCAGGTTAATAATCTTGTCTATTTTTTTTCAACGGAAGCTGATGCCCTCAAGCAGCTTTCCGGCCCCGGGAAGACGGGGTAAAGCCGTGAAAGCGGGAACGGAATTATAACGGGATTAAACGGAGCCCTGATTCTCGGGTAGAATCAGGGCTTTTTTGTGGCGGCTCAGATGGATTTTAAGGAAAAAAAACGGCTGTCGGAGGCCGGGGCAGGATAGAAGCGTAAAAGGCTTTTGGGGTTGTTAATTTTTTGCCTATGATATAAACTGAAGCTGATAAGCCGGCGTTTCGGCCAGGCGTGCGGCCGGCCGTTTTTGTTTTTTCTTTCAAGAGGGAAGGGATATGCCCACCATGACTTTTGACGGGGTGTTTGAAGGCGGGGGCGTGAAAGGAATCGCCCTCATCGGAGCTTTAAAGCGGGTGGAAGAAGAAAAGATTCTGTTTGGCCGCGTAGCCGGGACCTCGGCCGGGGCGATTACCGCCTCTTTGATTGCGGCCGGATACTCGGTTGCCGAATTAAAAGAGATCGTGTGGAAAAAGGATTTTAATGATTTCGCGGACATGTCGTTGTTTAAACAGGGCTTTTGGAAATTTGTTTTTAGCGCAAATGTGTTGCGGCTGTGGTCTGTTTTGTCCCGTCAGGGCGGGTATGGCTTATTTTCAACGGAAGCGTTGTATCAATGGATCAAGGGATTGTTAAAGGATAAAGGCGTCACGGATTTTAAATCCGCGGGACGGTATCTTCGCGTTTTTGCCGTGGACATCGTTCATCAATCCTTGGTGCGGTACGATCAAGACGCCACTCCGGAAATCGAGGTCGCCGAAGCGGTACGCCAGTCCATGAGCCTTCCCTTGTTTTTCCGGGGAAGATTTTTCAAAAATTGTTCTTTTATCGTTGACGGCGGCATCCTGGCCAATTACCCCCTGGATACGTTTAACGACCGGGGCGGGCTCACGTCCACGATCGGACTCAAACTCATATCAGACGAACAAACCCTTCCGCCCAGGGTCCCCGGCAATGTTTTTGCCTATCTATTGCGTATTTTTGAAACCATGCAGGTGGCGCACGAAAGACTTCATGTGGAAGAAGCGCAATGGGCCAGGACCATTCCCATTCCCACGGGTAAAATTTCAACGATTCATTTTGACCTTTCAGAAGAAGATAAAAAATTTTTATGGGATTCTGGGTATGCGGCGGCCGGCAAAGCCATACAAGAGGGGCTGCTGACGCCCCAGGGACGAGCCTAATCCGGGACAAACCCTTCCCCTGATGGGGGAACGGCTTTTTTGTCCGAAATAAAAAGGAGTGATTATGAAAAAAATATTCGTTTTGACTATTCCCGTTATAGCCGCGGCCGTGTTTTCCTTTTCTTCTCCGGCGGGCGGGCAGGAAATGAAACCGATCCAGCTTCTTCCCCCCGCGACAACCGGCGGTATGCCCTTGATGCAGGCTTTGAAGGAAAGAAGAAGTTCCCGGGAATTCAGTCCGCGAGAATTGCCTTTACAGGTTTTGTCTGACCTGCTTTGGGCGGCGAACGGGATGAACCGTCCGGAAACAGGGCACCGCACAGCGCCCACCGCCATGAATATGCAGGAGATCGATGTTTATGTGGCTAAATCCGACGGGCTGTATCTGTTTGACGCCAAAAACAATATGCTGCAACCGGTCTTAGGCGAAGATATCCGGGCCCTAACCGGCCAGCAGGGCTTTGTTAAAGACGTTCCGGTGAACCTGATTTATGTGGCGGACCTTTCGAAAGTCAAGAGACTGTCCGGCCCGGACATCGATTTTTATACGGCGACGGATGCGGGTTTTATCGGGCAGAACGTTTATTTATACTGTGCTTCGGCGGGGCTGGTGACGGTTGTGCGCGGCGCGATCGACAAACCGGCCTTGACCCAAGCCATGAAATTACGCGATACCCAGAAGGTCCTTCTGGCGCAGTCGGTCGGGTATCCGAGAGACACGGCTATCGGCGGACCGGCGGCCCCTTAACAACACAGGGAAACCCGTTGAGGGGCAAGCGTAAAGTCAGCCAGCCGGCTGCCGGTTCCGGACGTGAGGCCCGGACGGCGGACGATTTGGCTGAACGGCAAATGTCTGTTAGAATAATTCCCGGATCGGAAGAGACAAAAAGGACTTGTGAGCGTCGTGAAAACGAAACCGCTTCTTTTGATTGTTGAAGATGAACAAGACATTGTCAAGATGCTGGAGTATAACCTTCAGAAGGAAGGATACCGCACGGCGTCTGTTGGCGACGGTACGGACGTGGTTCAAACGGCCCTTCACGAGCACCCGGACCTTATTCTTCTTGATCTTATGCTCCCCGGAATGGATGGTTTTTCTGTTTGTCAGGAGCTTCGCAAGCATGGTCCAACGGCGTCCATTCCGATCATTATGCTGTCGGCCAAGAGCCAGGAAGCGGACAAAATTGTCGGGCTTGAGTTGGGAGCCGATGATTATGTGACCAAACCTTTTAGTCCGAGAGAGCTGTTGGCCCGGGTCAAGGCCGTTTTGCGCCGCAGTCACAGGCAGGCGCATTTGCCGGAAACCTTGTGGGTGGGGGACTTGATGATTGATTTTTCAAAGATCAGGGTCATGTTCCAAGATAATGTTGTCGAGCTGACGGCGAAAGAGTTCGGGCTGCTTAAAACGTTGATTCAGGCCCAAGGCCGGGTTCTGTCCCGCGATTACCTCTTGGATACCGTGTGGGGACTTGATCACGCCGCTGAAATTCAGACGCGCACGGTGGATGTGCATATCACGACATTACGCAAAAAACTCCGTGCTGCGGCCGGACACATTGTTACAGTCAAAAATTACGGATATCGGTTTGATTCCGAGAGTTAATTTTATCGCCCGAGCCATGAAAATCATTCCCAGCCTTACCCTGAAATTGATTCTGTCCTACCTTTTGATTATCCTTTTTTCCTTTGGTTTTGTCGCTGTTTTTTTAGAAAGGAATCTTGAAAAGGACATGCTGCAGGAAAGGAAGGTGTTCCTTGTCCATCATGCCGCGTTGTTTTCAAATCAAATTTCCCGGCGAAACTTTGTCCTGGAAGACCCCCGGTGGCTGGAAAATTTTGTGGTGCAGCAAAGCGCACAATCCGGCTGCCGGATTACGCTTGTTTCGAAGCAGGGGAAGGTTTTAGCCGATTCGGAAAAACGGCCGGAACAGCTTCCCGGGATGGACAGCCATGCTAACCGCCCGGAAATCCGGACCGCTTTATCAGGAGGAACCGGGGTCGAGGCCCGGTATTCTCTCACATCGAAAAAGAACATGCTTTATGTCGCCGTCCCCTTTCAGGCTGGCGACGGGGTGTTGGGGGTGGTCCGGTTGTCCCTCCCTCTGACACAGGTCGAGAATACGGTGGTTCTCATCAGGAAAACGGTTGTGTCCGGGGGATTGATTGCGCTGGGCCTCGTGTTGATATTGGGATTATATTTTATTACAAGGACGATCCGGCCCATTAAACAGATGATTCAGGTCTCTCAAAAAATATCCGACGGGGACTTTAGCAGCCGCGTCATCCCCATGTCGCATGACGAAATCAGGGATCTCGCGTTGACCCTCAATACCATGGCTCAGCACATTGAGGATAAGATCAAGGAACTTAACACGCGCAATCAGGAGCTGGCGGCTATTTTTAACAGTATGGGCGAAGGCGTTGTGGTTACCGATAAGGGAGGGGGCATCCTTTCAATTAATCCGGCGATGGAAAGAATTTTCGGGATAAATAATTTGGACGTAAGGGGGAGGCCTTTTCTGGAAGCGATCCGAAATAATGACCTTGCCGAAGTTCTCCTCACCGTTTTGAGGGAAGGACAACCTGTGTCCCGGGAAATTTATCTGCTTTTACCGGTTCGGAAAACCTTTCAAATGAATGCCGTCCCCATTTTTGAAGGCGGGGTTATTAACGGGTGCTTGGCCGTTATTCATGATATCACGGACATTAAGCGCCTGGAGACCATGCGCCGTGATTTTGTCGCTAATGTTTCCCACGAGTTGAAGACGCCGCTCACGACCATAAAGGGGTTTGTGGAAACCCTCCTGGGCGGCGCTTTGGACGACCGGAAAAATAACCGAGCTTTTTTAAAGATTATTCAGAACCATACGGAGCGGCTGCATACGCTCGTGAATGATTTGTTGTCTTTGGCGCTTTTCGAGTCCCAGGCATCCGTTTTTCATTTTGAAAGAACGCCTTTGCGCTCTTTGGCGGACAACGCCCTGGCCGATGCGCAGCCGCAATGGCAGAAAAAAAGTTTGACGGTTAAGAATGATGTTCCCCCGGACCTTTTTGTCCTGGCTGACAAAGACAAATTGTCGCAGGTTTTCAGCAATCTTATTGAGAATGCGGTTAAATTCAACAGGGATAACGGTGTCTTAACTGTTTTTTGTCAGGACTTGACCACTCAGGTCAAGGTGTACGTGGAAGACACCGGCATTGGAATCCCGGAGAAAGATCTTTTGCGGATTTTTGAACGTTTTTATCGGGTTGACAAAGCCCGTTCCCGGCAGATGGGAGGAACGGGGCTAGGGCTTTCCATCGTCAAACATATTATTGAAAAACATCAGGGAACGGTTGGGGTGGAAAGCACGGAAGGGTTAGGATCCCGGTTTTGGTTTACGCTTATGAAAGCCTAGGGGGCCGGCGCGGCAAAAAATTTACAAAAATTTAACATACCATTAACTTGCTTTTATTTCACACAAACGAAAATGCTTTATGTTGAGCGAGTTGACAATATTTCCGGGCCCGATGTTGAGCGGCCGGATGGGAGGGATTATGTTCAAAAAACGCTTCCTAGCCGTTATTCTGCTGTCATTCCTGTTGGCCTCCTGTGCTGCGTCGGAAACTAATTCCATTCAGATTAAGGGGTCGGACACGATGGTGAACCTGGTTCAGGCTTGGGCGGAAAGATATATGGAAAAAAATCCGGGTACTTTTGTGGCTGTCACCGGAGGGGGGTCGGGGACCGGGTTGTCCAGCTTGATCAGCGGGACGTGCGATCTCGCCATGAGTTCCCGGAATATCAAGGACAAGGAACTTGCTTTAGCGGAAAAGCAGGGGATTCATGCCCAGGAGATTAAAGTGGCTTTAGACGGCTTGGTGGTCGTGGTCAACCCCCAAAACCCGGTTGATCGTTTGACCCTGGAACAGCTCGCCGCCATTTTTACCGGAAAGATTGTCAATTGGAAAGAATTAGGCGGCGCCGATGAGAGCATCGTACTCCTTTCCCGGGAGGTGAATTCCGGGACCCATGTTTATTTTAAGAAATATGTGCTAAGAAAGAACAACCCTGGTTCCCAGGAGGAGTTTGCTCCGAGCGCCTTGATGCTTTCTTCTTCCCAGGCTATCGCGGATGAGGTTGCTGGAAATTCCGCCGCCATTGGGTATTACGGCATGGGTTATGTTTCCGCCAGCCAAAAGCCGGTTGCCGTCGCACAGGAGCCCATCGGGGACTATGTCTTGCCTTTGATCGAAACTGTTATGAACGGGACGTATCCGATATCCCGGCCGCTTTTCCTGTATACCAACGGAACCCCCTCGAGTTTGGTCGGGGCGTTTATCGATTTCGCGCTTTCCCCGGAAGGGCAGGACATTGTGCGTGTCATGGATTTTGTCCCGCTTGCGGAATAATGTATGCGTAAATTCAAAGAATTTATTATAGAAAAGCTTATTGTGGCCTGCGGCGTGGCTTCGATTTTTTTTGTCGTTTTGATTTTTCTTTTTTTGGTTAAAGAAGGGCTGGCTGTTTTTAAGTCTGTGAGTTTTTCGTGTTTTTTGTTTGGACATAAATGGTATCCTATTTCCGAACCTCCCCAGCTGGGAATCCTCCCCCTTATCCTGGGCTCCCTTCTCGTCACCATCGGCGCCGCGGTCATCTCGGTTCCTATCGGGGTCGGGTGCGCTGTTTATATCGCGGAAATCGCCCCTATGCGGGTCAAAGAAGGCCTGAAGGCGGGGATTGAATTGCTGGCGGCGATTCCCAGCGTGGTTCTCGGTTTTGTCGGCATGGTTACGCTTGTCCCTTTGGTTAAAAATGTCTTTCATCTTCCGACGGGGTTGACGGCGTTATCCGGATCGATCATGCTGGCCTTTATGGCTATGCCGACGATCGTTTCTATCGCGGAAGACGCTTTGTATTCGGTTCCTAACAATTATAAAGAAGGCGCGTTTGCCTTGGGGGCCACGCACTGGCAGACCATTTGGCGCGTCATGTTGCCGGCGGCGTCCAGCGGGATTTTGGCCGCCGTCATGCTGGGGATCGGCCGCGTGATCGGCGAAACCATGGCGGTTATGATGATCACGGGCAATGCCGCGATCATCCCCAAAAGTATTTTAGTCCCGGTCCGGACTCTGACGGCGACCGTTGCGGCGGAGATGGGAGAAGCCGTCGTGGGCAGCGAGCATTATTTTGCGCTTTTTGCCGTCGGGATTGTCCTGTTTGTGATCAGTTTTATGATTAATGTAACGGCGGATTTATTCCTCCATAAAAGGCCATGATGAAAAATCCTTGCCGCACACAATCTATCGCGTTCTTTTTTTTGCTTTTAGCCACATTGCTGATTGTGGTGCCGGTCGGGCTCGTTGTGGTTATTATCGTTCAGAAAGGGTTGCCGGCCATCAATTGGACGTTTCTGTTCGACATCCCGCGGCAGGGTATGCGCGCGGGAGGCATTTTCCCGGCCATCGTCGGAACGTTTTATTTGGTCCTCGGCGCTATTATTTTTGCCCTCCCGATCGGTCTTTTTGCCGCGGTTTATTTGACGGAATATGCTAAGGAAAATTGGCTGACGCGGGTCATTAAGTTGGCGATCGTAAACCTGGCCGGGGTTCCTTCGGTTGTTTACGGGTTGTTCGGGTTAGCGCTTTTTGTTGTGTTTTTTAAGCTCGGGGCTTCGATCCTGTCGGGCTCGTTGACGCTGGGGATTATGATTTTGCCGATCATCATCACGACCTCGCGGGAAGCGCTTGAAAGCGTCCCGGCTTCGTTCCGGGAAGTGAGCCTGTCTCTGGGCGTCAGCCAGTGGCAGACGATCCGGCATATCGTTTTGCCAAACGCGATCCCCGGAATCTTGACAGGAACGATTTTGGGATTGGGACGGGCCGCCGGGGAAACGGCGCCGATCCTTTTTACGGTCGCGGCCTTTTATCTGCCGCAACTCCCGGGTTCGATTTTTGACCAGGTCATGGCTTTGCCCTACCATTTGTATGTTCTCTCGACGCAGGTTCCGAATGTTGACGAAAAAACCCGTTACGGGACGGCGCTCGTTTTATTGGCGCTGGTTTTATTTATGAATCTTATCGCAATCGTGATCCGTTCCAAATTCCGAAAGAAAAAGAAATGGTAAAATTCGATGTTAAGAATTTGAGCGTTTATTTCGGGCCGATGCAGGCTTTAAAGCAGGTTAGCCTGGATATTCAGGCCAATGAGATTTTAAGCATTATCGGCCCTTCCAACAGCGGGAAGACGACATTCTTGCGGATGTTGAACAGGCTCAATGAACTTCACGCACATTTCCGGATGGAGGGGGCGATACGAATCGGCGAAGGAGATATTTTGCGGATGGACGTGGAGCTGTTAAGAAAAAAAGTCGGGATGGTGTTTGCCTTGCCCCTGCCGTTGCCCTTTTCGGTGTATGATAATGTGGCTTACGGGGTGCGCATGCACGGCGAAAGGAATAAAAAGAAGGTTACCGAAAGAGTGCGCGCCGCCCTTGAGGAGGCGTACCTTTGGGAGGAAGTGAAAGACCGGCTGGAGGAATCCGCCTTTAAGTTGTCGGGCGGCCAGCAGCAGCGATTGTGCATCGCCCGGACCTTGGCCGTGGAGCCGGAAGTGATTTTGTTTGACGAACCCTGTTCCGGGCTTGACCCTATTTCAACGGCCAAGGTTGAGGACGCCATGCTTAAGCTAAAAACTCATTACACAATTGTCCTGGTCACCAACAACGTAAAGCAGGCCGCCCGCGTGGGCGACCGGACCGCTTTTTTTTTGGGCGGGGAGTTGATCGAACTGGATGGGACAGAAAAAATGTTTACGGCGCCCGGTGACCAGCGCACGGACGATTATATCCGGGGGAAATTCGGTTAATGTCGGAAATTGTGGCGAAAAATTTGAATCTGTGGTACGGGTCGTTCCACGCGCTCAAAGACGTTAACGCGTCCTTTGGAGAAAAGCGCATCACCGCCATCATCGGCCCTTCGGGATGCGGTAAATCGACGCTTTTGAGGGTTTTTAACCGGATGAACGATTTTGTGGACGGGGTGCGTACGTCAGGCGAGGTGGTCATCGAAGGCAAGAACATTTTGAGCGGCCGCACGGATCTGGTGGCGCTGCGTAAAAAGGTTGGGATGGTTTTTCAGCGGCCCAACCCTTTTCCGCTGTCGGTGTATGAGAATATCGTGTTCGGGGAAAGAATCCATGGCGGAACCTTGTCAAAAAACTCTTTGGATGCTATCGTAGAGAAAAGTTTAAAAAGCGTTTTGTTATGGGAGGAGCTTAAAGACAGGCTGCGCGCATCGGCGTTGTCCCTGTCTCTCGAACAGAAACAGCGGTTATGTGTGGCTCGTCTGATCGCGGTCAAGCCGGACGTCCTGCTTATGGATGAGCCCTGTTCCACTCTGGATCCGCAGTCGACCACGCGCATTGAGGAATTGATGAGGGAACTCAAGAGCGAATATTCGATCATTATCGTGACGCATAACATGCAGCAGGCGGCTCGCGTTTCGGATGACACCGGGTTTATGCTGCTGGGAGAATTAATAGAGTTCGGGAAAACCCCTGAAATTTTTACCGCGCCTCAAGACCGGCGCACGGAAGAATATATAACCGGGCGGTATGGTTAAAATAGGAGGATTGCATGGAACGACATTTTGATCATGAATTAAAGGAATTAAATAATGATATTTTGCGAATGGGGGCTTTTGCGGAAGAGGCTATTTATAAATCCGTTGAGGCCCTGAAAAACCGGGACAGAGCGCTGGCCCAGGACGTCATTAATAACGATACGAATGTTGATCAGCTTGAGTTGGCCATTGATGAAAAATGCATCGACCTGATCGCCCGTTACCAGCCGATGGCGAAAGACCTTCGTTTTATCACAACGGGTCTGAAGATTAATAATGAACTCGAGCGCATCGCCGATATCGCTGTTGATATTGCCGAGCGAACGCTGGAGATCGTCGATGAGCCTTTGCTCAAACCCCTCGTTGATATCCCCAAGCTCACTCTTGTCGCGCAGAATATGATTAAGTCTGCCATTGATTCTTTTGTGAAAGGGGACATTGCGCTGGCCCGGACCGTATTGCTGTCCGACCCGGAGGCGGATCAGCTGCGGAACCTTATTCAAAAGGAGCTGATTGAAGATTACATGGTCAAAGATGGATCCACGGCGCCCCGTGCGGTGCAGCTGTTGCTGATTGCCCGGTTTTTGGAACGGATTTGCGACCATGTTACGAATATCGCCGAAGACATTATTTATATGATTCAGGCGAAAGTTGTGAAGCATAATCCTGAATGGCTTCAGGATAAGTGAGTTTTTAGAAATTTTATGGGTCCCCGCGATACGTTAAAAAGCCCTTATGAAAAATAAGGGCTTTTTTGTCGAAGGCCATCCCGCTGGGCCTCGTGAAAATATTGAATTGTGTGCCAGCCGGATTCAATGGTACAATCAACACATGCGGAAGCCCGAGATGGATACCGAAAAAAAAATAAGCCGTCTTCGTTATTTGCTGGCCCGGATGGACTCGGCGATCGTGGCTTTCTCCGGAGGGGTCGACAGCACGTTTTTGGCGGCCGTGGCCGGGGAGACGCTTGGAAAAAAAGCGTTGGCGGTGACGGTCCTCACGCCGTTTCTGACCCGCCAGGAGCAGCAGCGGGCAAAAGAGGCGGCACGGCAGTTGAAGTTAAAGCATGTTTGTAAACGCTTATCCTTTCCCCCGGACATTTTGCGAAATCCAAGGAATCGCTGCTATCTTTGCAAGAAGCATGTCTTTTCCTGTTTAGCCCGGCTGCGGGCTCAAGCAGGGTATGGCTGTTTGATAGAGGGTTCCCATCAGGATGATTTAACGGAAGATCGTCCCGGGAAAAAGGCGTTGAAGGAATTAAAGGTGCGCAGCCCTCTGGAAGAGGCGGGGTTGACGAAGGCGGATATCCGCCGGTTATCAAAGGCCATGAACCTTCCAACCTGGAATATCCCGTCCTCCCCTTGTTTGGCAACCCGGTTCCCTTTTGGTCAGGCTATGGATCCGGAGCACTTGAAATATGTCGCCCGGGCGGAATCTTTTTTGCACAATTTGGGGCTTAGGTCCGTCCGCGTCCGGGTGCATGGTTCCGTGGCCCGGGTGGAAACGGACCCATGCTGGTTTTCTGTTTTGCTGCGAAACCGTCTTGACATCGTCAGGCGTTTAAAAAGGCGGCCGGTGGCGTATGTTTGCTTTGATTTGGAAGGATACCGCAGCGGATCTATGAACGAGGGGTTGCCGTGGAAAAATTTTTGATAAAGGAAGTTTTAGAAGACGTGCAGGGCGGCCGGCTGTCCGTTGAGGCGGCGATGGAGCGCTTGCGTGTTTTGCCGTATGAGGACCTCGGGTTTGCTAAGGTTGACCATCACCGGGCGCTCCGGACAGGATTCCCGGAGGTGATTTTGTGCCAGGGGAAGACGCCGGAGCAGATTGAGGAAATTTTTAAAACGCTGTCCGCGAAGAATAAACGGCTGTTGTTAACCCGGGCCGAGGAGCACGTCTATTCCAGGATTAAGGCGATTCATCCCCGGGCGCAGTATAACCGGCAGGCCAAGATCGTCGTTGTTGATGAAAAGCGCATTCCCGCGAAAGGGCGGGTAAGCGTTGTTTGCGCCGGGACCGCAGATATTCCGGTGGCGGAGGAGGCGGCCGTTACGGCGGAAATGATGGGCAGCCGCGTGGCGCGGATTTACGATGTGGGAGTTTCCGGGATTCACCGTTTGCTGGGAAACCTTGAAGAGATAGCCGCCAGCCGTTGTGTCGTTGTGGCGGCGGGCATGGACGGGGTTCTGCCGTCGGTCATCGGGGGTCTGGTGCCGTGCCCGGTGATCGGCGTTCCGACGTCCGTTGGTTATGGGGCGAATTTTAAAGGGGTCGCCCCGCTTTTAACGATGCTTAACAGCTGTGCGGCGGGGGTGACAGTCGTTAATATTGATAACGGGTTTGGCGCCGGTTTTGCCGCCGCTCTTATAAACAGGAGATAACATGGATTCTCAAAAACCTTTGTGTGTCCGGTGTGCCGGGGCGGAAAAATTTACCCGGCTGCTGTCCGGCCGGCCGGTGACCGCCGGAATGAAATCCGGGTATGTGACGTTGCCGGCGGGCGAGGCCGTGGGCGAACATGTGACCAGCGGCCGGGAAGAGGCGATTGTGATCCTGGAAGGGCGGGCGGATATTTTTTGTGGCGGTAAGAATATTTTTTCCGCGGATGCGGTGAGCCTGGTCTATATCCCGCCGGAAACCCTTCATAATATCCGGAACGCCGGCCCGGGCCGGCTCTGTTATGTTTACGTCGTCAGCCCGGTTGTGTCTTCGCCGGCCTGACAGGGAGGACCCCCATGAATTCGGCTTTTCATCGGATTTATTTTTTCTTGAAAGTGGGCTGGCTGTTGGCGACGGGGAAAAAAGTGACGGCCAGCACGATTACGGATGATTATAATGCGCTCGCCAGGATGTATGATGAGTCCTTTTCCGTGTATATGGCCCCCCACGCCAGGCACCTGGTGCAAAAGCTGCCCCTCTCTTCCGGGGGGGCGCTGAACGCTCTGGATCTGGCTTGCGGGACCGGGACTTTAACGCAGCCCTTAAGCGAACGCCTTGCGGCTGCCGGCGTCTTGACCGCAGTGGACCTTTCGGAAAAAATGGTGGAACAGGCCAAAAAGAAACTACCCCGGGCGGTCATATTCCGGATGGAGGACATGATGCGTTTTCTTCTTCAGGAAAAAGCGTCATCTTATGACGCCGTGACCTGCGGCTGGGCGATCGGGTACTCCCGCCCGCAGTCTCTGATCAAAGAAATCCATCGGGTCTTGACGCCGGGGGGCGCGGTCGGCATTATAGAGAACCGGCAAAACACGCTTTTTGAGATCCGGGAAACCGCCATGAAGGTCATGATGCGTTATCCGCAGCATATCCGCCGGATGATGGATTTGACGCTTCGCCTGCCTAGGGATAAAGATCATTTAAGTCTCTGGTTTCGTAAGGCGGGGCTGAAGGTCAAGGAGATATGGGACGGACAGATAGAGTTTTGTTTTAAGAACGGGGTAGACGTGTTAAACTGGGTTCTGCACACCGGGGCCAGCGCCGGGTTTGACCGCGTGATGGACCCGGACGCCAAATATGTGTGCGACCTGGCTTTTATTCAGATTATGGAAAAGGATTATAGGCGTGACGGTCAAATTAAAACAGCGCACCGTTTTGTCGCCGGAGTGGCTCAAAAATGAAACAGTTGACCGGGCTGCAGAGAGATAGCGTTTTGTTTCTTCACGGCCGGACTCCCGAATTCCGCCGGCTGCCGTTTTCCGTGCAGTGGGCGATTCACCGGACCCTGAGAAACGAAAAGATCACGGCCCTGAACGGGGATTATGTGATCAATTCTTTTTTTCCCCCGTTGCGTTCCGCCGCTTACCGTGAGATGGTTAAAAGCACGATCGCGGTCTATCAGAAAAAACCATACCCGTATTCGGCGTATTGCGCGGTGACCAACCGGTGCGGGTATCATTGCTGGCATTGCAGCAGAACAAAGCGGGCGAATGAAGAGCTAGATACATACGCGTGGCAGAAGATCGTCGGGCGTCTGCAAGAGACCGGGGTTAGCCTGATCGGGTTCACCGGCGGGGAGCCTTTATACAGGGCGGACTTGGAGGATATCCTCCGGGGGATCTGCAAGGACCGGTCCGCCGCCATCCTGTTTACGAGCGGAGAAGGGCTGACCCGGGAGCGGTTGGCTTCTTTGCGGGACGCGGGGCTTGATTATGTGGCGGTCAGCCTGGATCATTATGAGCCGTTGCCGCATAATCAAATGCGCGGTCATCCGGATGCTTTTACAACGGCGCTGGAGGCGATTGAGGTGTGTTTAACGGCCGGGGTTTATACGGCTGTTCAGGTGATGGTCCGCCGGGAACTGTTGGTTAAAAATCAGATGGAGCGGTTTGTCTCTTTTGTCCGGGACCTGGGCGTGCCGGAGATCCGGATCATTGAGCCGATGCCTACGGGAGAACTGTTTGGGGGGAGGGACGATGTTCTTCTGGATAACCCAATGCGGGCGGGCCTGAAAAAATGGCATAAGGCGGCTAACCAGAAACCTTCTGGTCCTAAAGTCGCGGCGTTCGCTTATATTGAAGACGGGCAACAATACGGGTGCGGGGCGGGAATACAGCATATGTATATCGATGCCTCCGGGAATCTGTGCCCCTGCGATTTTACCCCGTTGTCTTTCGGCCATATCCCCACGGAAGGATTTGACGTTTCCTATGGGCGGCTGCGGGCGGCGTTTGCGCGCCCGGCGCGGCAATGTTTTCTTTTGCGTCATCAGGAGGCTCTCCGGGAACATTATAAAGGGCAGTTGCCTTTATCGTATCCGGACAGCCTGCAGATTTGCCATAGCTGTCCTGCTGGGCCGGTTCCGGATTTTTACCGTCACCTGGGATGGACATAATTTTAGAATGGGGCAGGGTATGACTTTGGAACGGGTGAAATATATTTTTTTGACAGTCAGCGTCCTGTGCGCGGGGGCCCTGAGTTGTCTCTTTATCTTGATGGGGGTCCGTATGGCTCTTGCGGGCGGACGGCTCTCTCCTCCGGTGGCGCTGCCTTTGTTTTGGTGGGGAGAGTGGGGAGTCTGCTGGGGTGGTTTTTGCGGGTGGCTGTGGGGTAAAAAACTTTTTCGCGCGTTGGGCCAGGATTCCTGTCTGGACGCAGGGATGAGGTATGGGCTTTACGCGGGTTTGATGATAGGGACTGTTAACGCCGCGTTAACCGGGACTTTGCCGTTTGGTTTTGTTTTGGGTATTTTTTTGGGCCCGGTCTGTGGCGTTCTTATGACTGTTTTTGGTAAAAAGATGCTTGCCTGTTGGTTTTGAATACCCCACGACCGCAGGGAGTGTAAACTGGAAACGCCTTTGATTGTTATGCGTTTGAGGCGCAGGCTAAGACTAAAAGTATGCTTCCGGGGCAGGTTGTGATATAATCAAACTCCAATTAATTTTTAAAATCGATGAAAAACAGGAATCCAGCATGTCGTCCCATGAAAATTCTATAAAAAAACCGGAGGACTATCCTTCCCCGGATTCAACACAATCGAAAAGCTCCGCGGATTTTATCCGGGCCATTGTCGCGGAGGACATCGCCTCCGGGAAACACGGAGGAAAAGTCGTAACCAGGTTCCCTCCGGAACCCAACGGGTATTTGCATATCGGGCACGCGAAGTCAATTTGTCTGAACTTCGGCATTGCCAAAGAAAACAACGGGATGTGTCATTTGCGTTTTGATGACACCAATCCGTGCAAGGAAGAAGATGAATACGTGCAGTCTATCCAGAACGACGTGCGCTGGCTGGGGTTTGACTGGAAGGACAAGCTTTTTTTTGCATCCGATTATTTTGAACAGTTATATCAATACGCGGAGCAGCTGATTAAGATCGGCCGGGCTTATGTGGATAGCCAGAGCGCGGAAGATATCCGGCGGACCCGGGGAACCCTGACAGACGCGGGGCAGGAGAGCCCTTACCGGAACCGTTCGGTTGAGGAAAATTTGGATTTATTTCAGCGGATGAGGCGCGGCGAATATGAAGAAGGGCAGCATGTGGTGCGGGCGAAAATAGACATGGCGTCTCCTAACATCAATATGCGGGACCCGACGATTTTCCGCATTCGAAAGGCGGCTCATCACCGCACCGGGACGCAGTGGTGCGTTTACCCTATGTATGATTTCGCGCATTGTCTTTCCGACGCCATAGAAGGGATTACTCATTCGGTCTGCACCCTGGAATTTGAAAACCACCGTCCCCTGTATGACTGGTTTCTGAATGAGCTGAAGACGCCTTGCCATCCGCAGCAGATTGAGTTTGCCCGGCTGAACCTGACGTATACCGTTATGAGCAAAAGAAAATTGCTCGAACTCGTATCCGGGCGATATGTCCGCGGGTGGGACGATCCGCGTATGCCGACTTTGTCAGGGTTGCGCCGCCGGGGATACACTCCAGACGCGATCCGGACTTTCTGCGAACGCATCGGGGTCGCCAAAATGGAGGGAACCGTAGATGTCAGCTTCTTGGAACATTGCCTGCGGGAGGATTTGAATAAAAAGGCTTTGCGCGTCTTTGCGGTTTTGCGCCCCTTGAAAGTCGTGATCACAAATTATCCTGAAGGGCAAACCGAAGAGTTGGAAGCCGTGAATAACCCGGAAGACCCCCAATCCGGGACGCGGCGGGTGCGTTTTTCCCGGGTCCTTTATATTGAGAAAGACGATTTCCGGGAAAATCCTCCGCCTAAATTTTACCGCCTTTCTCCCGGGCAGGAGGTTCGCCTGCGATATGCTTATTTTATTACCTGCCAAGAGGTGATTAAAGACAGGAATGGGGAGGTGACGGAACTGCGGTGCACCTACGACCCCGCCTCGAGGGGAGGGGATTCTCCGGATGGACGTAAAGTAAAAGCGACCCTGCATTGGGTTTCGGCTGAACACGCTTTTGATGCCGAGGTCCGGCTCTACGACTATCTTTTTTCAAAACCCGATCCGTCCGACACCGCAAATGGGCAGGATTACAAAGAGAACCTTAACCCGAACTCCTTGGAAATTTTACGGAATTGTAAAATGGAAGAGTTCTTGCGCCAGGCCCAAGCGGGTGTTTCTTATCAGTTTGAGCGGCTTGGCTATTTTTGTGTTGATCCCGTTGACAGCGCTCCCGGTCAGCCGGTTTTTAACCGCACTGTCACGCTGCGGGATTCCTGGGCCAAGATTGAAAAATCTCAAAAGAGATAATGGTTGATAAAGGCATGTTACCAGGGGGCTTCGGGCCAAGAGTCCTTGCCCGAAAAAAATGCAGGAAAGCATGCCAGATCCAATGAGATTTGATATAATAACGCATAGCTTATGAAAAAATCTCTCGGCCCCAAGACTTTTATTTATCCCACGCCCGTTTTAGTCATCGGGACGTATGACCGGGAAGGGTCCCCGAATATGATGACGGCCGCGTGGGGAGGGATCTGTTGCTCTTCCCCGCCCTGTGTCGCGGTTTCGTTGCGGGAGGCGACATATACTTACGGGAATTTGATGTTAAAGCGGGCCTTCACGGTCAATATCCCTTCACAAAAATATATTAAGGAAGCGGATTATTTAGGGATGGTTTCCGGACGGGATGAAAATAAATGCAAAGCCTTGTCTCTGACGGTGGTTGACAGCGATCTTGTCGATGCTCCTTATATTAAAGAGTTCCCGGTCATTTTAGAGTGTCAGGTGATCCAGACCGTCCCGATCGGCGGGCATACCCAGTTTATAGGGGAAATTAAAGATGTTAAGGCGGACGCGTCGTGTCTGGACTCTGCCGGGGTTCCGGATGTGGAAAAGGTAGCGCCGTTCATGTTTTCTCCGGGGGACCGGAGGTATTTTGCTGTCCGGCAGTGTTTAGGAAAGGCGTTTGCGATTGGCCGGGAGAAATAATATTTTTAGATCCCGGTTTCTGCCCTGAGAAGCGAGAGAGAAAAGAAAGGTTGGTTATGAAAAAAATTTTATTGATAGAAGACAGCAAAACTATCATAAAAGCCTTAGCGGCCATGCTGGAGGCGAACGGCTTTCAGCCGATCACCGCGGGGGATGCCGAATCAGGAATTGAGAAAGCCCTTTTCGAGAAGCCGGATTTGGTTATTTTGGACACGGTTTTGCCTGGCATGAACGGTTTTGACGCTTGTCAGACGATTAAAGCGAAAATGGGAGACCGCCCTATTCCGATTATTGTTATGACCGGGGATATTGGAGCGATTAATTCCGCTAAGGCCAGAGCCTCCGGTGCCGATGAGTATGTTGCCAAAACGTCTGATTTTTCTCTTTTATTCGACGCAATCCGGAAGCTGATAAAGTAAACCCCGGTTTGCCCCCGCCGTTGCCCGTGGGCTTTTTAAAAATACTTTTAAGCCGCGCTTTCGAGAATGTTTTCCCCGTTATGGCCTTTTGAGAGATATGGACAAAGCGAATCAAAAAGCATACCGCATTACTTTTGTCGGCATTGTGATTAATGTCTTTTTGTCCGGGATTAAGTTCCTGGCCGGAATTTTTGGCCGTAGCGAGGCGATTATTGCGGACGCGCTGCATTCTTTGTCCGACCTTACGACGGACTTGGCCGTATTGATCGGGTTTAAAGGGGCGGAAAAACCCATCGACAAGTCCCACGATTACGGCCATGGAAAAATAGAAACGCTTGTCGCCGCTTTTATCGGGATTATTTTGTTTTTGGTGGGGGGAAAGATTTTGATTCAGGGGGGGCAGGAGGTGGCGGCTTTTTTGCGGGGGGAAACGATGCCGGCCCCCGAATGGTTCACTTGTTTAGCGGCGGCGATTTCTATCGGCATGAAGGAAGTCCTTTACCGTAAAACAGTTTCTGTTGGGCAGGAAATTAAGAGCCGGGCCATTGTCGCCAATGCCTGGCATCACCGTTCCGACGCCCTGTCGTCCGTCGCGGTTTTATGCGGGATATCCGGCGCGATTGTTTTGGGCCCGACGTGGCGGGTCCTGGATCCTTTGGCCGCCATTTGCGTGAGCCTTTTGATTATGTACATGGCGTTTTCGGTTTTAAAAGAGAGCCTCAACGAATTAATGGAGGCGTCCCTCGATGACGAGGTGGAAGATGAAATCATTGCGATCATCGGGAATATCCCGGGAGTGAAATACCCGCATAATCTTAAGACAAGACGCATCGGCAGAAATATGGCTATCGATATCCATATTAAGGTTTCCAAAGATTTGAATATTATGGAAGCGCACAACATCTCTACTTCGGTGGAAGAAACCCTCCGGCGACGCTTCGGTCAAGAGATTTTTGTCTACGTTCATGTTGAGCCGGCTTTGTAGAGGACATGTGTCCTTATAAAATATAAATATGAAACCTGCCCCCTCGACTTCTTTTTTTTGGAAACGGATGGCTTTCCCATTTTTCCCTTGGGCGCTTTTTTTGTCCTGCCTGATTGTTCGGGCCTGTTTCATCAGCCGGGGGCCGTATCATGTGGATACGTTAAATCTTGTTATGCAGGCGCAGGCCACCTTGAAAGACCACCAGGTGCATTTTTTATTCGGGTTCGGGTATCCGCTGACCGTGCTTTTAGCCGCGGGTTTTATCTGGATGGGAGAGAAGCTCGGATTAGGGGATCCGGTCCTGGCCGTTAACACGATGAGCGTGGTTTTCAGCTCGGTAACGGTTTTGCTCACCTATTACATGGGCAAGGCGCTTTTTAACGCGTCGGCCGGCGTTGTCAGCGCCCTGGTGTTATCGGTTTCCCCGATTTTTCTTGGACTTTCTGTGTATGGGCAGAGTCAGATGCCGGCGCTGTGTTTTTTAATGGCCGGAATGTTTTTTTTAATCCGGGATTGCCCTCCTCGCTCCCAAGGTTCTTTTTTTATATCGGCGTGTTTTTTGGGGTTGGCGGGAGCCGCGCGGATGCAGGATGCTTGCCTGATGTTGCCGGCGCTGTTGTTTTTGTTTTTCGTGCCTCCGGAGGCCTGCAGGCCGGACCGGTCGCCCTTTTTGCTTTCCCGGTTCTGGTTATGGGCCGGGACAGCTTTGTTTGTGGCCGTTGCATTTCATGTCCCGTTTCTTTTTCAGGAGAACCGGGATGTCTATCTGAGCCAGCTTAGGCGTTTCTGGGCGGCGGGGCTCACGCAGAATTACCTGGGCGTGGACTCTTCCCGCTTGTTGTTGAGCGGGGTTTATCTTGTTAAATCAATGACCGAAACCGGGATGCTTTTGTCTTTCCTGGGGCTGCTTGCCCTCGCGCGCCGGCGGTGGCGCACGGCTGTTTTCCTCCTTTTGTGGCTGCTCGGCCCGTTGCTTTTCTATGGAAACCTCAACACCACGTCCACCTCCCGTTTTTTTCTCCCGGTTCTGCCGCCGTTATGTCTGGCTTTAGGGTTTTGTTTATCGGCCCTTGTCCGGAAGGGGAAAGTTTTTCTGTTTGCCGGGGCGGCGGTTTTAATCATTATGATCAGCTTAATGGTCCAATATATGCTCCCCAAATTGTGGTTTCGTCATACGACGGCCGCTTTGCCGGGATACAGCCTCTGGGCGGGCCGTCTTACCGAGCCCAACGCCGTGATTATTGCCGGAGACGAGGCTTTGTTTATGATTTATTATTCAGGGCGCGAGACGCTGGTTCGGCCGCAGAGCCTGGCCGTCTTGTCCGAAATTCAGCTGGAAAAGTTTAAACAAACCGTCAATGATTTAATCTCCCAGGGGCGGCCGGTTTATATCACGGCGCCGGCGTTGCATTCCCATGATAAAGATAAACATTTTTCCGGAGCCATGGGCGCCGTGTTCCGGTTTATTCCGGTCGGTCGGCATATTTATGAAGATTGGCATCTGGGGCCGATGACTTTACAAATTCATCATTTTGCTTTATATAAAGTAGAGAGGAAGGCCTCTGCGCCGTAATGACGGGGAGCGCCGGGAAGGCAGGGAAGGGATGAAACGGCAAAAAGAAATTTTAAGCGTTTTCATTATTGTTGCGTTCGTCGGGCTGATTGGCCTGGTCCGGTGGGCGAAAACACAACGCGCTCGGGATACCGTAAGTCCGGCAACTGTTTCTAAAACGCTTGGCCATCCTGATGCCCCGGTTCACATTATCGAATATTCTGATTTTCAGTGTTCCGCCTGCGCCAAAGGGCAGGGGATTTTGAAGGAGTTTTTAGCCAGGGAGGCGGACCGGATTTTCCTGGAATTCCGGTATTTTTTGATTGAAGAAATTCATCCCCAAGCGTTCCGCAGCGCCGTATATGCGGAATGTGCGGCGCGCCAGAAATATTTTTGGCCTTTTCATGACCTTTTGTTTTCTGCACAAACGGAATGGAGCCGGGCCGGCGAGGGCGGGGAAACATATTTTAAGGCCTATGCCCGGTCTTCCGGCCTTGACATGGGGCAGTTGGAGGCGTGTGTTCAGGACAGCGCCGTTGAATCCGCCATAGAGAGGGAGATCGTGGAAGCCCGTTTTCGCGGTGTGTCCGCGACCCCGACGTTTTTTATAAACGGGAAAATGGTCATTGGGACAACGGCCCTTCGGAACGCCTTGACCCAGCTGTTTCCTGGTTCGGATGGCGATACATAGCGGACTTTTTTGTTAAAAGAAGAGGATATCCCTTTATCTTTTAAGGGATCGTTTGTATAATGACCCGGACACAGGATGAACAACGAAAAGATGAAAAGAGTATGAAACAAAAAATTTTATTAGTTGACGACGCCCGGGAAATCCTTGACCTGATGCAGGCGATGCTGGAAGGGCAGGGATATGAGGTGATTGTAGCGACCAACGGGGTTGAAGGGCTGGCTAAGGCGAAAAAAGACCGGCCGCAGTTGATTATCGCCGACGTTTTAATGCCGGAAATGGACGGGTATCTCTTTTTTAAAGAGTTGAGGAAGGATCCGGCTACCGAACGGATTCCGGTCCTGATTATAACGGCCAGAGCGAAAATGGAAGATTCTTTTCGGGCGATTGGCGTGGACGGGTTTTTGGTGAAGCCGATTGATGCGAATAAACTGTTCGCGGAGGTCGCCCGGGAATTGAGTGTTTTTATTAAAGACAAGGATAACCTCAGCACGCAGGACCTCTCTCCTCAAACAGTAGAAGATTTGCAGCAGAAGAGCTCGCCTTCTGCTGCGCAGATGAGCGGGGCCGCCTCCTCCGGGAAAAGGATCCTTTTGTATGGTTATGAAAAAAATGTCCTCCGGGAAATGAGCCAGCAGCTGCAGCAGAAGCGCTGCGCAGTTACAGTCGCGGAGGACATGCATCAACTCGGCCTTTTGATTGAGCGGGCGGACCCGCACATTATTTTTCTGGAGGTGAAGCCGGACGCGGCTGTTTCCCTGGAATCCGTTTTGACCGCCGTTCATTCCGTTTTGCAGAGCCGGGATGTTCAACACCACGACCCCCGGTTTGTCGTGGATATTATTATCTATAAAGTGCATCATGCGGTCAGCGGGGTGACGGCCATTGCCTCCGACGTCGCTGATACGGACAATGTTTTAGCGCAATGCGCGCGGATCGGTTACACGAAATATATCGGGCTGTACTCCCCGTTTACGTTTTATTTAAAGATTAAAGATTTTCTCCGGAAATAAATAAATTCAAAAGGGGACCGATTATGATCAAGGCATGGCGGCGTGATCATCGGATGATGTTTGTCCTGATGCTGTTTTTGGGCGCGGCGTTGCTGTCCGGCTGTGATGTTGTATACCGTTTATTGCAGAAAGAAGGCGCGGAAGAGAAAGAGATATTGGGTGAAGTTGTGCCCATGGAACCGAACGTCCGGGTTGCAGAGGTTCAGAAATTGTTAAAATTGTATGGCTACCGGATCGGCAAAGTTGACGGAATCCTCGGAGGAAACACGAGACAGGCCATCGAAGATTTTCAGCAAGACCAAGGCCTGAAAGCGTCCCGGTTTGTGGATTTTAAGACCTGGGACGCCCTGACGCGTTTTGAGCGTTTCGGGCTGGTTGTGGATGGGGAGTTAAACACCGCGGCCATTCAGACGGCTTTAAAAGAGGCGGGACTTGATCCGGGGCCCATTGACGGAAAGATGGGGAAGAAGACCCAGAAGGCCATTCTTCATTTTCAGAAACTGGAAGGAATTAAGTCGGACGGGAATATCGGGATCAACACCTTGACGCATCTTGAGATGTACCTGTCGGAAAATCATCCTTAACGGCTGTTTATCGAAAGCAGCATATCCGGCCTTTGCCCTCCCGTTTGGCCTGATACAGGGCCTGGTCCGTTTTTAAAATAATATCCCGGCGGTCACTGTGCGCCGAATATTCTCCGGCTCCGACGCTCACAGAAACCGGGCGTTTGCCTTTGAGATTTTTGATGCTCTCGGTCACCTTGCCGGCCACGATTCTCGCCTGCTCAATATTGGTCTGGGGCAGAATCGCCACAAATTCGTCCCCCGCATAACGGCATACCGTATCGACGGCCCGGAGATTGTTTTTAAATACGGTGCTGATCCTTTTGAGCAGCACATCTCCTTCCAGATGTCCGAAGTCGTCGTTGTAAGCTTTAAAGTTGTCGATGTCGAGCATCAACAGGCACATGGGGCTGTGATATCGGGTGGCCCGTTCGATTTCTTTGTCCAGCGTCCGAATGAAATAACGGTAATTATAAATACCGGTTAAAGGGTCGGATACAGACAGATATTCCAGTTCCCGGTAATTCGTCGCGTTTTCGATCGACGTGGCCGCCTGCCGGATAATCGTGCAGAGGATACGCAGGTCAATGTCTGCGAAAAAAGGGTCATAGGGGGATTTCTTGTCCGCCACATTGACGACCCCGACCAGTTTATTTTGGAGTGTGATGGGGGCGATCATGAAGGATTTGTTCTTGTAACCTGGACGGTTTGGGCGGCAGAATTTTTTCTCCTCTTCAATGTTGTTTATGAGCAACGGCTGGCCTTCCTGAGCGACAATTCCGGCCAAGGGATCCCCTAATTTGATGCGCGTGGATGTGATATGATCGGGATTCACCCCCTTGGCCCCCCGGATCGTCAATTCTTTGCTGTTCGGATCCAGCAGCATGAGGGAACAGCGCTCGACCTCAAGGATTTCCGTGGCTTTTTCAATGACAAAATCGACGAGATGGTTGAGATTGCTGATAGACGCCATGGTCCGGTCGATGTTCAGGATCTGTTCCAGTTTGCGTTTTTCCGTTTCGATTTCCTTGCGAAGGGCTTCACGTTTGATTTCTTCCTCTTTGTTTTTGGAAATGTCTCTTACGAAAGACCACATGCCGGCAGGGTTACCGGAGTGGTCGTGCAAGAGGTAGGTCCTCAACTCGACAGGGACAAGGGTGGCGTCTTTGCGGATAAATTCTTTTTCATAAAGCTCGGAATACCCCAGGGCCAAGACCTGTTCTTCCAATATTTTTTTTTCTGCCGGGTGCCAGCGCGGGGGCGTGATGTCCCAGCAGTTCAGCGTTTTGATCTCCGGGGATTTGTACCCCAGCATGTTCTGGAACGTATGATTGAATTCTTTGATATGACCGTTCATGTCAACCATCACGTACCCATCCCGGCTGGTTTCATAAAGTTGCCGGTATCGCTTTTCGGATTCCAGGATGGCGTTCTCATGGCGTTTCCGATCCGTAATATCAATGGTGTGCTCTAAAATTTGTTTGATGCGGCCTTCTTGGTCAAAAATAGGATAGGCGTTGATTTCGAAATAACGGCGGGAACCTTCTTTGTCGAAATGAACGTGTTCCATGGTGACCGGCTTAAGGGTTTCTTGGATGGTCGTCAGGGGGCAGGGTAAATTCTGCTCGTGACAGGGGGTCTCGGAGTGATGCATGGCGGTATAGCAGAGACAGTCGGGGCCCAAGGGGGATTGGCGGGCCGCTTTGTTGGCCCCGACGATCCGATGATTTGCGACATCAATAATATAAAAAGGATCTATAATGCCATCAATAATTTCTTGTAAATTATACTCGCCGTTAGGGGCGATATTTTTGGTGTGGATGTGCCGGGCCATATGCCTTTCCTCGCTGAAATTATTAAGACAACGAAATCACTTTTATGCTACTCCTAAAACGGGTGTGAAACAAGAGCTTTGTCCGGCCGGGCGGGCCGGAAGACTCGATCTGTTTATTTCGACATTTTAATACATTAGGAAAAAAATATAAATTATATTTATACATTTAAATTTCTGCTTATAATATTAATAACCTTCTAATATATAATCATTCCTATGCATCATCACATTCATTGTTACTCTTTTATTATTCGGGGGCCGCAGTCATGGGCAAGGGATCCGCGAAATCCTTTAGAATCATGAAAGGCTTGGCTATGAGGCCGGGGCAGGGGCGTTTGCTGTTTACGGCTGGCCGGGAATAAACAAAGGACAGTCCGCATGCACCGAATTAAAGAAATATTTAAAAAATTAAAATTATCAGAAAAAATTTGGCTGGCTTTTGGCTCTGTGAGTCTTGTTTTTTTTCTTTTCTGCGGAGTAGCGATTCATAATGGTATGGGGGGAGCCAGGAGGATGGAGCAGATCCTTAATAACCATATGGAGCAAATCCGGCTGGCGCAAGAATCTTTGGCGACTGTGGCGGGCATGGAGAGCGCCGTTACTCAATATCTTCAAAACTATGATGATAATTTCGCCAAAACATTTTTTTTGTATCACAATCGCCTTTTAAAAAACGGACAGCAGCTTTCTGCCCTGGTTTCGAGCGTGCCCGAGGGGGCTTCGCGAGAGGACTTGTTACAAAAAATAGAGGAGTATGGCGCGTCTTTTCAGGAAATGGTTTCTTTGATCAAGAAACGGGGTGTTGAAAAACGTCAGGGGATTTTAGGGCAGATGATCAGTGCCGCGCAGGAAGTGGACGCGGTCGTCAGGAGCCAAGGACTGGATCAGGTGAAGGGGCTTTGGTTTCAGGTGATCCAGAATGAACAGAATTATTATTTACTGACCGGCGAGGAAACGTATATAAAGTCAATTCAGCAGAATATTCAGGCGATTCAAGACGCGGTCCGGCAGCTCGCCGTAGCGGAGAGCGTTCAGAAGTCGCTGGATTCCGCTCTGGATAAATATCAGCAGGAAACCATGCGTTTGCTTGACATGGACAAGGCGGTTTTGGGGAAGGGGGAACAACTGGTGAGCCTGAAGGGGGCGTTGGTTTCGCAGATAGAAAGCTTGGCTTCCCAGGAGGTTCATAATGCCACCCTAAAGAAACAGAACGTCATCACCGATTTAAAAAGGACCGTTTTTCTTTTGGGGGGCGTGTTTCTTTTTTGTTTGGGTTTTAACTTTTTTTGCGCGGGGGCTTTTAGCCGCGGCATTACCAGGCCGCTGATGGAGATTACCAAAACGTTGGACGCGATTATGACGGGGGATATGACAAGCCGCGTTAATGTCTTGTCTCAGGATGAAATGGGCGAATTTTCCCAGAAGATCAATGCGTTTATCGCGCAGGTGGCGGATATTTTAAGATGCGTTCAGGTGGGCGTAGAGCTGTTTGTGGAGACCTCCCGGGATCTGTCGTCCGTGTCTCAGCAGATATCCGAAGGCGCTGAACAGCAGTCCGCGAGTTTTGAGCATATTTCCGGAACGGTCCAGGCGAACGCCATGGATTCCAATCGGGCGAATGATCTTGCCCAAAAAGCGGCGAAAAATGTCGCGGACTCCGGAACGAATATGGCGAAATCAATGGCGGCGATGGAAGAAATCGCCCGCAGCGCTAAGAATATTAATAATGTTATTTCTTTAATTACGGAGATCGCCGATCAGACAAACTTGCTCGCACTGAACGCGGCCATAGAGGCGGCCAGGGCCGGGGAACACGGGAAAGGCTTCGCCGTGGTCGCTGATGAGGTGCGTAAACTGGCGGAACGCAGCGCCGCTTCCGCCAACGAGATCACCAAATTGATCACGAACAGTATGAAGCAGGTTGAAAACGGGGTGAAATTATCTCAGGCGGTCGAAGAAAGCCTGAAACATGTCGTTGAAGATATTAAAAGCATCTCCGAACAGACCCAGGGGATTTCCAGTTCCACAGAAGAACAGGCGGCTTCTATGGAGCAAAATTCTTCTATAACCGAAAACTTCGCCGGCACCGCAGAATCCTTGACGATGTCTTCTCAACAGCTTTATAATAGCGCCAAAGGGCTGCAGGACATGGTCAGTAAATATAAAATTTCTTAATAACAGGGCGAAGATCGTTCAAGGTGTGAAACAAAACGGTTGCGAGGTGATCCTTGGCAAAAGGATTCCTCCTTTTTTCTTAATTTGCAGTCCTCAGGAGATTGTTTCCCTGATTGTATCTGCCTTCCCAGAAGCCCCTGGACGTGCCCATGGATGAAGGTAAGAGCATAACACGCTTTTTTGCTGCGCCTATGGCAAGACGTCAGATCATTCCGTAAAGTGACTTGTTAATAGGTCTAACGCCCCTGGATGCGGGGCTTCCGTGGCCGAATATTTATAAATGAACAAGGAGGAGCATGATGAAAAAAGTGCCGGCTATTTTGATATTGTGGGTATTATTCTTTATAGCTGCGACGGGTGCCTGGGCGGAGACATCCCTGGGAGACACCCTCCGGGGGCTCGTTCTGGAGGGGTTACAGGCGACCGAAAAGGAGGATATCTCTGCGGTGTTGCAGACTATCCATTCGCAGTCCCCGGCGTATAATAAAATAAGCCAGCAGTTACCCCGGATTTTTGAGGATTATGATTTAAAATATGCGTTGATGTCTTATGTGTTTTTAGGGGCGGATGACGAGTATGCCGTGGCACGGATCACGCAAACCACCGAGAAGGTCAACCAGAAACCCGACACCCCTCCTTTTCAAGGTAATCGGGTGGATATCATTCAGATTTTCCGAAAAGAGAAGGAAGCCTGGAGGTTCTGGAATCAGGTGATTTTAGAATTTGAGCTGTCGGAGGAATAGCGGGGGGGTGGGGGACCGGCCAGCCGGGGAATTATGAAAAGGGGAGGCAAAGCGCCTCCCCTTTTTGTTTATCTTCCTTCTGTTTCGGGGATGTTCGCCGCAGGTTAAGACGCCGGCTCATTTCGTGCAGCGAATTATTCATGAGGTCTCGCCCCTGGCCGGCAAATGGCTGGCAGGTTGAGCCTGGCTTTGATGTCCTCCTCGGTTTTCCCTGCGGGGCTGATTGGGAATTTGTCGGCAGGATTAGAAGCGCCACAAGAAAAATCCATGCTGGCAAAGCCGGCCCGGGGCGGATATCTTTGGTCTCCCAAAACAAAAAGTTTTTATAATGAGCGTGTTCTCGTAAGACAAAAATAAGGTATTCAGCCAGAAGGTTGTGTGGTAAAATTTTTCAAGCTTGTAAAAAGAGGGGATTTTTTCCGATGAAAAAGATGAAAAACATATTTATTTCTTCCATCTATCAGAATGCGGGGAAGACGACGGTTTCATTGGGGCTGTACCGGACGCTTCAGGAACGGAAGCTGAAAACGACTTTTATGAAACCCGTCGGCCAGCAGACGGTGAATTTCTCCGGCCAGACAGTGGATAAAGACAGTTATTTGATCGGGGAAGTTTACCGCTGTCAGGAAAAAATCAAATGGATGAGCCCGGTCACTGTCGGACGGGGATTCACGGAAAAGTATATTTTTAATCCGCAGCCGGACACCCTGCGGCAGAAAATTGAACAATGTTTCCTGTCGTTGACCAAGGGCAAGGACGCCATTATCATTGAAGGCACCGGGCACGCTGGCGTGGGCGCTGTCATTGATTTGTCCAACGCGGAGGTGGCCAGCATGTTGCACTCTAAGGTTATTATCGTTTCGGAGGGTGGGATTGGCCGCAGCATCGATGAAATCATGCTGAATAAAGCGTTGTTTGATGCCAAACAGGTCCCGGTGTTGGGTGTTATCGTCAACAAAGTCCTTCCTCAGAAATATGACCGGGTTCAGAAAGCCCTCCAGGAAGGGTTAAAAAATAAAGGACTGCTTCTTCTTGGACTTATCCCCCAGGATCCCATTCTCAGCTCTCCGACTGTTGGGCAATTGATGAAAGAGCTCAATCTGCAGTTATTGTGCGGCCACACCAGCCTGAACCGCAAAGTCAAGAACACGATTATCGCCGCCATGGAGCCGTATAATATGATCAATTATATTACCGACGGGACGATGGTCATCACGTCCGGAGACCGGGTGGACAATATTCTAGCGGCGGTCAGCTCTCATCTGGTGTCTCAGGGGAAAAAAACGCAGGTTTCGGCGATTATGCTGACAGGCGGGCTTACCCCCAACGTCAAGATCGTCGACCTTTTGGAGAAAAGCCATATTCCTATTTTGATCACCGAGGACGACACGTATAAAGTGGCCGGTAAAATAGAAAATTTGATCTGTAAAATTCAGAAGACCGATAAAGATAAAATTGCGGAAGCCCGGCAGCTTGTTAAAAAACATGTTGATGTTGACGCCATCATAAACAACATTTGATATGAAACAGGATCCTATTTATATCCTTGAAAGCCTGCGGTCGCCGATCGGAAAAACATTTAAAGGGTTCAAGTCTGTTTTCCCGCACGAGTTGGCGGCCGCCGTCCTGCGGGCCGGATTAAAACAGGGCGGCCTTGCCCCGGAGGACATTCAGGAAGTGGTGGTCGGCAACGCGGTGTCGGCCGGGCTGGGGCAGAATCTGCCGCGGTCAATCGCCCTGGCGGCCGGCGTTCCGGATCATGTTCCCGCCTACTCTGTCGGCAACGTGTGCGCCTCCGGCGTTCAGGCCTTTCTTAATATTATTAGCGCCTTGCGGGCTTCTCCTCTTCACCTGGCCGCTGCGGTCGCCGTGGAATCAGCTTCGCATAATCCGGAGATCATCACGTTGTCCGGGGAGCGCTTGTCCAGTTTACAGGTGGATGGGCTTCAGTGTTCCATGACGGGGCGGCTGATGGGGGATCTGTGCGAAGACCTGGCCCGGGCGCGTAAAATTTCCCGTGAGGCGCAGGATCAGTACGCGTTTATGAGTCATTCCCGGGCGTTAAGCGCTCAACGTCAGGGCGATTTTGCCGGGGAACTGGTGCCGATTTCCCTGGGAGACAATAAAACGCTGGAGCAGGATGAGTGTCCGCGTCCGACGATCAACCTGCAGCGTTTGAGCCAGTTGCCGCCGGTTTTTCAGCCGGACGGGACGATCACGGCCGGGAACGCCTCGGCTCCGGCGGACGGGGCGTGCGTTGTTTTGGCCGCATCGGAGGAGTATATAAAAATATCCCCGCGCCCTCCGCTGGCGGCCGTCCGCGGATACGCCTGCGTTTATGTGCCGCCGCGGGATATCTTCGGGGCCGCCGGGGAAGCGGTGAAACAATGCTGCCGGGAATGCGGCTGGCGCTTGGGGGACGTTGATGCTTTTGAAATTTGTGAAGCCTTTGCGGCGGCCGCGCTGGCTGCCCGGGACCAGTTGGGTATTCCAGAGGAGAAATTTAATGTTAACGGCGGAGACATTGCCCTGGGGCATCCTTTGGGCGCGGCGGGCTTGCGGTGCCTGGTCACGTTAACGCATGTCTTAAGGCGGCGCAAGCAGACGAAGGGAGTGGTCTGCGTATGTTTTGGCGGCGGGGGAGCGATCGCCCTGGGGATCGAACGGGTTGGTCTGGCCTGAGCCGTCAAAGGGAGAGGTCAGGAAGGAATCCTCAGCCGGCTGCCGGCGTGTTTAAAGAAGATTAAAACCCTAAAAGGGCAATACGATAAAGATAGATAGCGCGGGATGAACATTATACGGATCCATAAAGGCCGGGACATCCGTTTGCCGGGCTCGGCCGAGCGTAAAAAAGTATCACTAGCGCTCCCTTCCACGGTTGCGGTGCAGCCTTTTGATTTTTACGGTTTGCGTTTAAGGCCGGTTGTTAAGGCCGGGGATTCCGTTAAAGTCGGTTCCCCGCTTTTGGAACATAAGGATGACCGACGGGTCAAAATTGTTTCTCCTGCCAGCGGCACGGTCGCCGGGATCATGCGGGGGGAAAAACGGTCTTTGTCGGCGGTTACGGTCCTTTGCGACGGAAAGCAGGACGCGCTTTCTTTCCCTAAAATTTCTGCTGCGGAAATCAAAAATTTTTCTCCGGACAGCCTTGTTGAACGGATGCTGGTTGCCGGCGTGTGGCCGTGTCTTCGGCAGAGGCCTTTTTCTAAAATAGCGGACCCGGGCCGCCGGCCAAAAGCGATTTTTGTGCAGGCGCATATGACCGACCCCCTGTCCCCGGATTTGGATTTTGTCCTGGAAGGGCGCGAAGCGCGGTTTCACCAGGGCCTGGAGATTCTTAAACGATTGACGCCCGGAAACGTGTTTGTCTGTTGTTCTCCTGCGGCGCGTTCCCGCGCGATCCGGGAGGCGAAAGGTGTTTCTGTCGTCGGGTTTGCCGGCCCGCACCCGGCCGGGAATATCAGCACGTTTATTCATCATCTCGATCCCGTCGGGAAAGGTGATCTTGTCTGGTATATCGGCGCAGAAGATGTTTGCCGCGTCGCGGACCTTATTC
>JAGOJP010000101.1 GCA_017995055.1 Candidatus Omnitrophota bacterium | reverse complement strand
GTTTTACGATGACGAAACCGTGATGCGCGAAACGTATCTGGAAAACGGAAAATCCACGAAGATAAAAGAATACTATCCCAGCGGCGCTATCATGCGGGACCAGAAATTGCAGGATGGCCGCACCATGGAAATTGCCGAATTTTATGAGAACGGCGCGGTGATGTACAGAAAATACTATGACAACGGCGTGCTGATCAAATCCGAAAAATACGATCCTTATGGGAATTTCCTGAATTCAGACAGCATGTGATGTCCCCTCCAGCGCGGTGTCGCCGTTCCCCATCGAATATTCTTCCTTTTTTCTATATCAAAGCAGTTGTCTGACGGTGATTTTGGAATGATGGATAAGTTTTCCCGGCAACGGGCGCATATGATTGAGAGCCAAATCAAAGGCCGGGGCGTCCTGGCTCGGGACGTCCTGGAGGTTTTGGCGGATGTCCCCCGTCATCTTTTTGTACCTGAAGAGTTGCAGAAATACGCTTACGATGATCATCCGGTTGACATTGGGTACGGGCAGACGGTTTCCCAGCCTTATATCGTCGCTTTTATGACGGAAATCCTGCATCTGTGCGCCACACATCGTGTGCTGGAGATCGGCACCGGTTCCGAGTATCAGACGGCGGTCTTGTCCCGGCTGGCCGCTTTTGTGTATACGGTGGAAATTGTGGAGCCGTTGTCTATGAAAGCCCGGGCCGCGTTAACCCGGCTGGGACACGATAACGTCGCGTTCCGCTGCGGGGACGGGCGGCTGGGCTGGCCCCAGGAAGCCCCATTTGACGCGATTATGGTGACGGCCGCGCCCGTACAGATTCCCTCGGAGTTGTGCGCGCAACTGAAAGAAGGCGGGCGACTGGTTTTGCCTGTCGGAGGGGCGGATCAGGAGCTGGTTCTTGTCAGGAAGGAAGGGGGACGGATTGTTCATCAATCCTTGTTCCCGGTCCGGTTTGTCCCGTTGGTTTCGGGACCGGATATTCACGGAGAGTAAATGCCGATGGTTGATCGAATCCCTGAGCTGGTTTGCCCCGCCGGAGATTGGGCTTCCCTTACGGCTGTCATGGAGGCCGGCGCGGACAGCGTTTATTTCGGAGTCCAAGGGCTTAACATGCGCTATTATGCGAGAAATTTTGATCCCCTGGAACTGAAAAAAGTCATGACGGTTTTGCATGAAAATCATATCAAGGGATATCTGGTTGTAAATTCTATGGTCATGACTCCTGACCTTCCGAAGGTTGAGCGTGTTTTAGCCCTGGCGAAAGAGGCGGGTGTGGATGCCGTGATCCTCTGGGACATGGCGGTGCTGGCGGCCGTCCGTGATCTGGGATTAAACATCCATCTTTCCACCCAGGCCGGTGTGGCTAATTTTAAAGCGCTGAAGGAGTATGCCCGTTATGGCGTTAAAAGGATCGTTCTGGCCCGGGAATGCACCTTGGAGGATATCCGCGAGATCGCCCGCCGCAGGGATGAAGAAAAAATACCGTGCGAACTGGAATGCTTCATCCACGGGGCGATGTGCGTCAGTGTTTCAGGCCGGTGTTTTTTGTCCTATTTTTCCCATGGCGAGTCGGCGAATATGGGCCGCTGCGTTCAGCCCTGCCGGCGGGAATATTTGATTAAAGACCTGGCCGGCGACTGCGAATACATCCTGGGGCAGGATTATATTTTAAGCCCCCGGGATTTATGCGCGATAGGGTTTCTGGATGAACTGCTGGCCGCCGGTATTGACGCATTTAAGATTGAGGGCCGGATCCGGGCCGCGGAATATTTCCGGGTCGTCACCTCCTGTTACCGGGAGGGCATCGACGCGTATAAACGGGGAACTTTCAACGGGGGATTGAAGCAGGACCTGCGGACCAGGCTCCAGGAGGTGTATAACCGCGGGTTTTCCACCGGGTTTTATTTCGGCCGCCCCCAGGACGAGGTAAGCCGGGGGCTGGAGCACACACGCAAGAAAATTTTTGTCGGGGAGGTCCGGCGTTATTATAAAAGGATAGGCGTCGCCGAAATCACGGTTATGCAGGACGTCATCCGGGTGGGGGACCCTTTGCTTTTTATCGGCCGTTCCACGCCGGCCTTGTCGGCCCCTGTGGAGGAAATGCAGTTGGACCATCGCCCCCTGGATCAGGCTCTCAAGGGGCAGACCGTTGGGGTCAAACTTCCTTTTCCCGTAAAACCTCAAGATAAGGTTTTTCTTTGGAAAAAAATTTAATAAAATAAGGGTGATGATGGAATCTTCAGGCCAGCCGAGGATCGGGGCAACGATCATGTTTTGTAAATATCATGCGCAGACCATCGCTTTGGATAAGTGTGAACGGTGCGGCGCCCCGGTTTGCCAGGAATGCGCCCTTATGGTGCAGGGCAAGACCATTTGTTTTCAGTGCGCTGATTATGTCAGCGAAGGAGAGGAGCTCCTGGCTCCCCGGAAACCCTGGCAGGCGGCCCTGTTATCGGCCCTGTTCCCGGGCATGGGGCAGTTTTACAACGGGCAGTTCCTGAAGGGCCTGCTCATCCTGTTGACATCGGTGACCATTTTACCGTGGCTTTACGGGATTTACGACGCTTATCAGTCCGCCCAGGGCATGACCCGGGGGGAGATGCGCCGCAGCGGCTCCACGCTGTCGCTGGGGGCCTGCCTGCTCATGATTGTCATATTCGTCGGGACGCCGTTCCTTGTTTTTAATGCCATGCGGCATTACCGCAAAATCGCGCATATCCCGCCCCGGGACAAGTCTCCTATCACAACGCTTAAACATATTTCCGAGGCGATTGAGAGTTATGCTAAAGCGCAGGGCCGCTATCCGAGCCATTCCAACGCGCTTTATTTTAATGACCCTCCTTATCTGGAAGAGATGTATTGCAATATCGAACGGGACGGGTTCCGTTTTAACTGTCTGATGTCCGAAACCGGTTATCTGATAACCGCCACGCCTGTTTCGGTGGAGGAGGGCCAGATATTGAAAACTTACACCATCTCTACCGGGGGGATCCTTTCGGAAGAATAACGCGTTTTGTATTGAAGGAAGGGCGGAAACAAGAAAGGGGCCGGATGGGCCATATCAAGGTTATTCAGGGGGATATTACCGCTTTGGATGTTGACGCGATCGTCAATGCCGCCAACACATCCCTGCTTGGCGGCGGGGGGGTGGACGGCGCCATCCACCGGGCCGCCGGGCCGCAGCTTCTGGCCGAATGCCGGGCCCTGGGGGGCTGTGAAACAGGGCAGGCGAAAATAACTTCCGGCGGCCGCCTTCCGGCGCGCTATGTTATTCATGCCGTCGGCCCGGTCTGGAAAGGCGGGCAGCACGGCGAGGACGAACTTCTGGCCGGCTGTTACCGGTGTGCGTTTGACATCGCAGGGCAGAACGGGATTCAATCCATCGCCTTCCCGTGCATCAGCACCGGGGTGTACCGGTTCCCGAAACAGCGGGCGGCTTCTATCGCGGTCAGGACGGTACGGGAGGCGTTGGCCCACGGGGGGCCGGTCCAAACCGTGGTGTTCGTCTGTTTTTCTCAAGAAGATCACGAAATATACCTTTCGTTATGCCCGGGGCCGGAATCATCCTAACGGGTTCCCCGGCGGACGGGAACATATCAGGAGTTGGGGCATGAGGCGTTTTATAATATTCCCCTGGTTAAGGCAACGCCGGGAAAGGGAAAAACGGGCGCGGGACAGGCAGCGGCTTGTCCAGGAGATCGACGGGAATCTGGAAATTTATTATGTCATGACGCAACGGGATGTCCGCAAACCTCTGCGGATATCATCCTGGGACGGGGAGGCACCGGCCCGGACCGCCTTCCCGGCGCCGTTTTGGGAATACCGGGAGCGCGTGCAACGGTATAACGCGCGGCTGATCGAATTTTTGGATTATCAACGGTGGTATTCTGGGGATATTGATCGCCAGACCCGGGAGCACGCCCTGGTCCTGGAAGACAAAAAGGACCGGGTGGATGAGGTGTTGCGGACGTTAAAACCCGTGATGGCCGCGGCTCAGGAAGTTCTTGCCGAAGCCGGGGGAAACAAGCCCGTTTAGTCCCGGGGCCATTATCAGCGGAGGGAGCCATGCAGCTTATTCTCGTCAGACACGGACACGCTGTTTCAGACGATGTCGACCCGTCCCGGCCTTTAAGCGACACCGGCCGGGAAGAAGCCCGGAAGACCGCCGCGCAGTTGAAGGCCCAGGGTTTTTCCGCGGCCGTGATCTACCATAGCCAGAAAAAACGGGCCCGGGAAACCGCGTGTATTTTAAAAGAGGTTTTTTGCCCGGAGGCCCGTCTGGTAGAGAAAGAAGGGCTGGGTCCGAATGACAGGACGGGCGGCCTGGCCGAAGCGCTTGATCAGGAAACCGGCAATGTGTGCCTGGTCGGGCATATGCCGTTTGTGGCCTGCCTTTTGTCCCGGCTTGTCACCGGCTACGAAAATGAGATTTTTGTGCATTTCCGGACGGGAACAGCCGCTGTTCTCGATAAGGATGCGGCCGGGCGCTGGGACATCCATTCCATCATTCATCCTGAAGAGGGGAATCAGAGGGCTTCATAAACCGATGACATTGTATGATGAAAACATTTTGACCGTCTCCCAGTTGAACGGGTTTATCAAGGACGTCCTGACGATGGGCTTTCCCCAGAAGGTATGGGTGTGCGGCGAAATCCAGGGGTATGACCGGAACCGGAACAAACCCCACGTTTTTTTTGACCTGTGCGAGAAGGAGGCCCAGTCTCACGCGGTGGTCGCCCGTATCGGGCTGGTCATTTTTTCCGGGCGGAAAGCCGTTATCGAGGAGGTGCTCGCGCAGGCCCAAAACGCGTTCAGCCTCAAAGACGATATTGAAGTGAAGTTCCTCTGCCAGGTGGATTTTTATCCGCCGCACGGCGCCGTGCGACTGATCGTCGAAAGCATTGACCCGACGTACACGCTGGGGAAAATCGCGCAGGAAAAACAGCGGCTCATCGCCCTGCTGAAAAAGGCGGGCACTCTTGACGCCAACAAGGCGCGGCCGTTTCCCCTGGTCCCGTTGCGGATCGGGCTGATTACGGCGTTTGATTCCGCGGCTTATAATGATTTTGTCTCGGAACTGTCCGGCAGCGGATACGGCTTTCAGGTGTTTTGCCGGGACACGCTCATGCAGGGGGCCAAAGCGGAAAAAGACGTGGTCGCGGCTTTAAAAATATTTGAAAAAACGGGAGGGCTGGACGTGGTGGTGATCACCCGCGGCGGGGGGGCGATCGCCGAGTTGAGCTGTTTTGACTCCCGCGCGATCGCGGAAACCATTGCCGCAATGCCGGTGCCCGTGGTGAGCGGCATCGGGCACGAAATCAATATCACGATTACGGATCTGGCGGCGCACTCTTACCATAAAACCCCGACGGCCGCGGCCCGTTCTCTCGTCGAGCGCGTCGGCGGGTTTATCGCGGGGCTTGAAGAAAAATCACGGGACCTGAAGGATAAGGCGCAGGCGATGATCGCCGGGAAAGAGCGCCGTTTGCGCCAGGCGGCGCAGGATTTGCAGCAAGTCGCGTTTTTCAGCTTGAAGTATCAGGACCAGGAACTCAAAAGGGTGGAGAAAGGGCTGACTGTGATTCCTTTAAAGCTGGTGAGGGATGCCGCCAGGGCGGTGGAAGCCCGGGGCTTGGCTTTAAGCTCTGCGTTGCGGGCTTTTCAGAAGGCGGCGTCCGCGCGCCTGCGGCATTACCGCAGCGTGGTCGAACTGGCCGACCCGGCCAACATTATCAGGAAAGGATTTTCTTTGACCCGTCTTCCCGACGGCACTCTGGTCAGAAATTCAGGCCAGGTGCGTCCGGGAGACACAGTACGAACCGAATTGTCCGACGGCTGTTTTGACAGCCGTGTCAACACTATTGTGAAGGAGGCCCGGAGTGAAGGAGATAAAATACAGTAAGGCTATCGAGAAGCTTGACGAAATCATCCGCCGGATTGAGCAGGAGGAGATTGACGTGGATGAGCTTTCGGTGAAAGTCAAGGAGGCGGTGGAACTGATCGAGCTGTGCAAAAGCAAGATCGAGAAAGCCGAGTGCGAAGTGCGCCAGGTGGTTGACGCTTTTCAGGAAGGGGAATCATGAGCGCGAAGGCCGCCCCTTCGGGCCGCCGGAACCGGTTTGTCCGGCGCCTGGGCCTGTTTTCGCTGGGGGCCCTGCTTGTTTTCCCTCTGGTCAGCGGATGTGAATCCCGGCAGGCGGATGCCTTAATCGTCACGAAAGTGTTTGACGGGGACACGGTCCTTCTTTCCAGCGGAGACAAGGTGCGTCTTATCGGCATTGACTGCCCGGAAGCGTATGAAAGCGAGAAGCTTTTCCGGGACGCCCGGAGGACTCACAACGATGTCGAGGTGATCAAGGCGCAGGGCCGGCAGGCCAAAGAGGTCATGGTTAAGCTGGCGCAGGGTAAACGGGTTATGCTGGAATACGACGTGGAAAGAAGAGACCAGTACGGCCGTCTTCTGGCATACGTTTATGTCCCCCTGGCGTCTTCTTCCACCCGGGACGCGGAGATGTTTGTGACAGAGAAGGACGGCGCGCCCTGCATTTTTTTAAACGCGTCTCTTCTTATGATGGGGTACGCCAGCCCTATGACGATTCCGCCCAACACGCGGTATGCCGATCTTTTTAAATCTTGGGACCACAAAGCCCGGCAGGGGAGGAAAGGGCGTTACCGGTAAGGACGGGGGAGAAGAGGCAGGGCAGGTTCTCTCCGGGGTTGAGTTTATGCTATATTATAATCACAACACGCAAAGGGCTGAAGGAATGCGAATCACACGGATTTTTGCAAGCGGCCTGTGTGCCGCCTTTCTGTTTTTGACGGGGTGCGGGAAGATGGATATCGCTAACCGGGACAATCCCGGCCGCAATATTATTTGCTTCGGCGACAGCATCACTGAGGGGTGGGGTGCCGGCGTTGACGAGGATTATCCTTCGCTCCTCCGGAAACGCGTCAGCCGCCCGGTGATAAACGCCGGCCGGTCGGGCGACACGACCGGGGAGGCCCTGCAGCGCCTGGAAGAAGACGTGCTGTCGGCTGATCCGTATCTCGTGATCGTGGAACTGGGGGCGAACGACTATCTTAAACAGGCCCCGCGGCAGCAGACGTTTAAAAACCTGGACGAAATCGTTTCCCGCATTCAGGAGCGGGGCGCGATGGTGGTCCTGGCGGAGGTGCGGGTGGGGCTGCTCCGCGACGAGTATTATGAAGGCCTGCGGGCGATCGCGGAAAACCGCCGCGCTCTTTTTATCCCGGATATCATGCGGGGCATCACATGGAACGCGGACTTGAAGTCGGACGGCATCCATCCGAACGCCAAAGGATACGCCTTGATCGCCGGAAAAATATACCAGTATATCGCGGCGCTCTGTGATTGATGAAAGGCGCTGTTTCCCCGCTTGATTGTTGGCCGGGGATATTGTTATAATAATATTGTCAAAGGGTGCACGGTCATGAAAAAGAAAATTCTGCTGGTGGAGAATGAGCAGGGCATCATTGATTTCATGGAGAAAGGCCTGAAGGCCGTGGGGTATGACGTTATCTACGCCACGGACGGGGCCAGCGGCTTGGAACTGGCCAAGAACAAGGCCCCGGACCTGGTGATCCTGGACGTGATTCTGCCGGATGTCAACGGCTTTTCAATCTGCGGCTTTCTGAAGGGGAACGATAAGTACCGTTCCATCCCTTTGATCATCCTGACCGGCCATTACGACGCCAAGGAACAGGTGTTTGACGATGCTTATAAACCCGATGCTTTTTTTAATAAGCCCTTTGATTTTTCGCAGCTTCTGGAAACGATCCGGAAGCTTATAGGAAAGACTAAATGACCTTTTCTCGCCGCCCGGCCTTCCGTCGGGCCTGTGTGATTCTTTTGTTTTATGCCGTATTCGTTTCGGGCTGTTCGGCGGCCCGCCCTCCCGCGCCTGCTTCGCGCCTTTCTGCGGATTTAATGGACGCTTACCTGTCAAAAGTCGTCAAGTTTGACGGGATTGATCAAGAGGAAGCCCTGATCCTGGCCAGGAGCCAGCTGTTTTTTCAGGGCCGCGCCCGCGACTTCGACGTGGAACATCCGCAATGGCTCCCGGACGACACCTGTTGGGTTTTGAGTTTTAAATCCGTCCGCCGGACCCTGGCCGATGTCCTCGCCGATAAGGCGATCGTGATCATGGTCGACAAACAAAACGGCGCCGTGACCGTGGAGGAGTGAGGGGAGGCTTCTGCCCTTATCGCCGTTTTTAAAATTTTGCCGGGTGTGTCGGGATTGGGATGTTCAGAAAGATAGATTCAATGGCGGTAGGGTGTTTTGAAAAGTTGTGGGTGGGCGATAAATGAGAA
>JAGOJP010000100.1 GCA_017995055.1 Candidatus Omnitrophota bacterium | reverse complement strand
GTCAATGTACAGTCCGGCTGGCAGGTCGTCCCGTCTTCTCCGTCCATGGCCGAACAAACACCGTCACCGCAAAACGGCGAAGGGCAGTCCACCTGGCACAGCGTATAGCCTTCATCCGGCTGGCAGATCCCGTCACCGCAGGTCAATGTACAGTCCGGCTGGCAGGTCGTCCCGTCTTCTCCGTCCATGGCCGAACAGAAACCATCGCCGCACAGCGGCGAGGGGCAATCCACCTGGCACAACACATAACCTTCATCCTCTTGGCAGATCCCGTCACCGCAGGTTTCAGCAACGCAATCCGGCTGACAATTGATCCCATCTTCTCCATCTAGTGCTGAACAAAAACCATCCCCACACAACGGCGAGGGGCAGTCTACCCCGCAGAGCACATGGCCTTCGTCCGGCTGGCAGATCCCGTCCCCGCAGGTCAATGTACAGTCCGGCTGACAATTGGTCCCATCTTCCCCGTCCAGGGCCGAGCAAACACCATCCCCGCACAACGGCGAAGGGCAGTCCACCCCGCAGAGCACATAGCCTTCGTCCGGCTGGCAGATCCCGTCCCCGCAGGTCAGCGCGCAATCCGGCTGACAATTGGTCCCATCTTCCCCGTCCAGAGCCGAGCAAACACCATCACCGCACAACGGCGAAGGGCAGTCCACCCCGCACAACACGTACCCCTCTTCTTTCTCGCATATCCCGTTCCCGCAGGTCAGCGCACAGTCCGGCTGACAATTGGTCCCGTCTTCCCCGTCCATGGCCGAGCAAACACCGTTTCCGCACAACAGCGAGGGGCAATCCACCCCGCACAGCACATGGCCTTCATCCGGCTGGCAGATCCCGTCCCCGCAGGTCAATGTACAGTCCGGCTGACAGTTATTCCCGTCTTCTCCATCCATGGCCGAACAAATTCCATCCCCGCACAACGGCGAAGGACAATCCACCGCGCACAACGCGTAGCCTTCATCCGGCTGGCAGATGCCATCCCCACATTGCGTCGGAATGGCCTGTGTCTGGAAGACATACCTCTGGGTGACCCACCGGTTCTTTATTTTGGACCTCAGCTTGACATAAACCGGGTCTCCGCTGACAAAGGTAGGAGAAGTCACAACCACCTGATGCTCTCTTTTTTTAAATGTCTGTATAAAAATATTCTTTGATTCCGCGCCCGTCGGCTGTGTGCCGATCACCAGGCGATAACGGCTGACCGAGCTTCCTTCCGTCCAACGAAACACAACCTCCTCAGAAGAAAGGACCACGCCTTCTTCCGGCGCGATCAGTTCCGCCGGCGCTTTAATTTTCGCAGCCACGGCGCTGGAGGGAAGAGCGAACCCCGCCCCTCCGAATGTTAAAAGCCCAATAAGCAAACAAAACAAATTCCTCTTCCTTAATAAAAACATTGTTGCTCCTTTCATTAAAAATCAGCTCAACCTTTCAACACAACCCCCGGCATCATTCCTGATAGACGGCAATATAACCAACCTCTTCCAAAGCATGAACGCCATCACCCCCCTCCTCTTCCTGGAGCCTCACTTCAAAGCCTGTCTCTGAAACATTGCGCTCCCGCATCACCACCGCCCCCTCCTCCTGATATGTCTGGCACTGGCTGACCGTGACGGGAGCCGTTGAATAACTGCCGCCATACACGACGCTGCTCCAGCTATGATCCACATTCACGGCCCCCACTTCAATCCCGAGCCCATTCGTCAAGGCGTGCGAGCCTTTTTCCAAAACAATAAAAGCGATCTTTTCCATAAGATGCTTCTGGTCAAGATAATCCCATTCCTCTATTTGATATTGAAAAGACGTGCTATCAACATTTCGTAACCGGATATGCGACGGTTGCCGGCCATGGTAAGTCACGATCTGCATAAATACGACCGGATCCGTGTATTCATTTTTCAATGTCACCGTATGCCATTGGCTCCCGTTGCGTTGAAAGCCCGTGACATGCCCCGCCTCCCCAATCACCGCCCCTTCGTCGTCCAGAATCGTTCCCGGCTGGACGGCAAAATAGCTGACCACTTCCGGAAGGTGCCACACCTCCGGGTCTCCGGACCGCTCTTCCTCGAGTTTCACCTGGAACCCGCCTTTATTAACCCCCTTCATCCTCACACCAGCGGTGTCAGGGCCATTAAACGTCTCGATCCCCGCGATCAAAACGGGTGTCTTTTTAAACTTTTCCTCGAAATGAACTTTATACCATTTTCTTTTCACTTCTTCAGGAGTCCGGCCGGCCACCGCCGGTTGAGTGACAATATGCTCCCGTGAAAAATAATCACCAAGAATTTTCCCCAAAGAAACATTCAGTTCATGATGGGAAAGAGTGTCGTATAAAGAAAACTTTTGTTCTAAGGTGGTGATGTCATCCGCGCCCACGTTAGGAGCCTCGTCATTATAATACCGGTGCGTGTAAAGCCCCCATTCCTCTCTCGGAGGATGGTGTTTATATGACCACATGGTCCAGCTCCACCCTTCCTTATTAAAAGTCTTTAAATAGAGGTCCCAGTTTTCCCTCTGGTTAAAACCCGAAAACTCGCCGATCAAGACAGGGACATCATACTCATCCTGTTTGGAATAAAGAACTTTACCGCAGAACTTATCGTCATCCGGATATTGCTCGCACGCCGGGTCATTCCCGCTGACCAGGTAAAGCGCTTGCTGATCCCTGTCCAAAACGCCGTCAATCTTGCCGGCGCTGTTGAACTTAAATCCGTAATAATGAAACTGGTAAACAACATTTTGCCAGTTATAATCAGCGGGATCCGGAAGGGTATCCCAGTCTTTATCCACAGGAATGGCCTCCATGACGATGATATGATGCGGGTCTTTCTGCCGGACCGCCGAATACAGCTGGTCATAAAACTCCCCAAGCGCTTCATACCCGTCATGGATGTCAGGATAATACAGGGGGTCAATGGCCCCGAAAGGCTCATTCAACAGATCATATCCCATGACAGCGGTGTTGTCCTTATAATGCTGGGCTAACGCCTCCCAAAGCTCTATCGTGCGCTGGCGGTACACGCCGGTGGCCGGGTTGAACAACTGGTGATAAAAGCCCTCCCCCGGGGACCCCGCCGAAGTGCGGCCGGAATGATATTCCTTGTTCTGCGCTCCCGGAGCGCCGTGCAGGTCCAGAAGCACATAAATGCCGCGGTCGGCGCAAAAATTCACCACCCGGTCGATCTGCTCAAAATTAAAGTCACTCCCGGCCAACCACTGCCCGGTCTGCTCGTCGATTTCCCGGATGACCCGATAATAAATAGGAAGCCGGATCACATTCGCGCCGCTGCGCATAATATTATCAAAATCCGCTTCTTGAATGTAGGCCTCCTGATAAAGGCCGAGCAGTCTTCCCGCCTCCGCCGGCCCAAAACGCTCGGAGAGTTTTTCGCGTATATTCCAGTCATCTTCACTCCGGGCTGGGTCATCGACCCGGATCCCCGTCATCCACGGCTCAATAAGCAGGTAATTTGCCAAATTAAAACCGCGCAATATGATGGTATCCCCCCAGCCATCCTGCTCCTTGATCAATTTCCCCGCCACCTTAAGATACCCCGCTCCCGGAGAATAGGATTGAACAGGACTCCACTCGCTCGAATCAACAACCGCCCCGCTCTCCTCAATCAGGGCCCGGACCCTGTACCACTTGCCGTTCAGGGCCGAGAGAGTCACTCTCGGGCCATTATAAATTTGCTGCCACGGGCCTTTCTTGCCGGTGGCCATTTCCACTTCATAACGGTCTGCCTGCGGCAGGTCTGTCCATTGCAGGGCCCCTCCTTTCAACGAGGCGTGGTTGAGCAAGACCGGGGCCGGGGCATAATACGCCACCTCGCTCCAATCCGAAACATAAGCAACAGGGTTAAACACGCTATCCTCGGCCTCCTCCCACCGGACCCGATACCACGCCGGGGAAACGCGCTGCGCCGGAAAACTTGTGCCGGCCCCGGAATAAACGTTCTGCCAGGGCCCTCCGGGCCCGCTGACACTCTGTTCCACCGTGTAAAGATCCGCGCCGGGAACCGGGGGCCACTGAATTTCGCCGTTAGCCAACGCCGCTTTATCTATAACCGGACACGGTTTAGCGGCGCGCAGGTCATCAAAAAAATAACGGCCTTTCCAATAAACCTGAAATTGAAGTTTATTCAAATTGTGCAGTTCCAGGTCCGGAGGCAAGGCGTCAAAGGGGATCGTAAATTTTGTCCATTCCCCGTACACCGCCGGCTGTTCCGTCCAAATAACATAAGGATTCCGGCGTTCCGGGTCTTCAAAGTCCTCTGGATAATTGTTATGATCAAAAAACTGAATGCTCAACGTGTTGTCCAGGCCGTTCTCGGCCAAAGAGTAAACCCAGAACGTCAGGCGGTCATAGGGGGAATCTTCCGGAAGCTGTTCCCCGTGAACGCCCAAAAGATCCACATGCCACGGAGACTGCTCGTACCCTTGTCCGGTCAGGACCAGTTTCTTCTCTTGAGACCGGATGCCCGTCCCGCCCCAGAGATCCAGCGTGTCCAGCATCCAGGACTGGAGCCCTTCCAAGACAATTTGATTATCCACAAACAGATCGACCGTCCCGTTCCAGGCCCACCCGAATTTCTCATACTCTTCTCCGGTAAAGCCGGGCTCAAAAACGATGGGCTCAAAAGACTGATACATACGGTCTTCTGAAACAACCTGGATATCGTCCAAATAATATGTTCCCGGATAATAATTAATAAATTCAATTTTATCAATACGATTCAAATTAAAATCCTGCGGCAATTGAGAAAAAAGAACCGTCAGCCGGGTCCAGGCGCCATATTGCGCCGCCTTGCTGGTCCATACTTCAAATCCGGTGCTGTTGTAATTTTCCCGGTCAAAAAATTTCACAGATACATTATTATCCAAACTCTCGCTGGACTCGTCTGGAAGCGCGTAAATCCAAAAGGTTAAACGGTCATGCCGGTCCGGCTGAAAGTTCATGTCCCATGTCTCAATCTGGGAAGGGATGCCTGTCCCGCCCCAAAGCCCGGGCGAAGTCATCTTCCATGACCGGGCGCCGTCATGAACCGGCTCTTCTCCGGAAGAAAACCCTGCCGAGGCCCCATTAAAACCCCAGCCATATTGAGCCGATCCGTTGCCTTCTTCAAAATCCTGGTAAAGCAAACCACCCAAACAAGATGAAACAACAAGCAGCGGAACGATCATATTGAGCAAAAGCACAACCATGACCTTCTTCATACGGCACCTCCTATGCTGGTCATAAAATTGAATCAGAATGGAATGAAAAAAGTGTCCCTGCCTTCTACTAATATTGACGTTGCTTTGCCCAAAATCTAACATGGCAGATAAAAAAATCCTTACTCTGTAAGCAGCGGGATTTCCAGATAAAAAGTCATGGCCCCCTATCGCAAGCTCACGAAAATAAGGATATTCTTTTAAAATTTTCCGGCTTTCAGCGCCGTTCCGTGGCGCTGAAATAATATTTATGAATCAACTCGCTGTAAACGACCAGGGCTTCTTCCTGGCGGCCGGCTTGGCGGTAAGCCTCGCCTAAAGCGAACAGGGCTTCCCCAACATAAACCAGCGGCCGCATGGGCCTCAAAGAAGGCTGCAGGGCATTGAGATATTTCATGTCGTCCGCCTCAAATTCCGCCTGCAGCTTTCTGGCTTCTTCCCCATAAATCTCCAGGCACCAAAACACCGCCGCTTCCACTTTTGCGATATCCCGGGCTTCCAATGCTTCCCAAGCAAGCGTTGACAATTGCTCGGACGGATATTCGGCCGGGCTCAGCGGCATGGCCCGCCCGCTTTCTTGGATCCTCAGGAGGATATCCTCAGAAAGGCCGTCTGGCAATAAAACATCCGGCGTTTCCGGGTCGAGGATTTCATACACCTTTCCCATAGCGGCTTCGGCCGGGCGCCAAAACATGGTCGCCAGTCCGGGGGCCGTCCCAAGAACAAAGACTAAAAAAACCAGCAAAAAACGCGAAATCCGTTTCATAATTCCAGGGGGACACGCTGTCAAAACTTTGTATTCAACTCTAAAAAGCCCATATACCGTTCTTCATATTTATCGGACGAGTAATCTATAAAGACCTTGCCGCCCCAATCAGGGCTGAGCTGGCAGCTCAACTCAAAATCAGCCCCTTTTTCCGTAACAGACGAGTCCCGGCCTTTGATGGTCGTCTGGGTTGACGCCCCGATAAATCTGATATTAATATCATCGCTGTCCTCCACTTCAAAGACGTGGTTAACAAACGGCCGGACCTTGACGGAAACCGCCTTCGAGTTCGCTTGAAAATCCTTTTTTAACGCCATCCCGGCTTTGATGTTCATCTGGGCAAAAGAATTTTCATCGACCTGCATATTAAACGATCCTCCGTTGAATTCCGTGTACCCGTCCGTCTTGTTGTAAAGATATCCTGTCTGCAGGAACGGTTCCACCTGCACGCTGTGATGCTCGAATAACCGGCTGACGGAAAGGGTGGTCGAAAAATGATGGCCGTCGTATTCGGCTTCGGGGCTTCCGGAAACAGCTCCCACCACCACATTTCTGATGGAATCGTATTTGGCGATTCCACCGCCTATTGTCGCCGACAACTTATAACCGCCCATAATTTTCTGGCCGTACACGCCAAAAATATAATCCTTGATTTCCGTTGTGCCCGCGTTCTGGGTCAGATCGATTTCGGAAAAAAGACTGTTGGCGTAAACCCCCAGAAGATGTTTGGAATCAACGGCAAACTCATACCCGGCCAAAACGCCGTACTTTTCGGCATTATATCCATTGCTGAAATCGGTGCGCTCGCCATGACTGCCCCCGAACATCCCCTGAATCCACACCCCTCTTTCACCTTTTTCAAATTGTTTATAATCGACACTCAACAGCGCCTGCATAAACGATTCAAAATTTACCTCGGTGTTGGATAATCCATACGGATCGGCATACGGATTAAACGCCTGGTTGAAATTCGAACCCGCGTTCATGCCGCCTAAAACAGTGCCGATCTTATCATGGACGAGCGAATTGACGTTCTGTATATTGGCTATCGTAGCGTGGGCGCTTGAAACGCTATCAACAGGAAAAATGTGTTTCAGGGATTCTTCCACTTCTGATTCGGAATACCCGTCCAGGGTCGTGCCCACTGTGTGCAGCGTCCCGCTGCCGTCATACGCGTCGAGATAATCGGCCAGGGGGCCCACCGGCCGGGTGCTGACCGTCGTAGGATAGGTCGGAGAGGTGGTCGGGGACGAAATAGAGCCGATCGGCACGACCGCATAACGGATAACGCCGCCGGCGTAGAGGACATCACCGGTCCCGGTGCCGTAAAGCGTAACGACCGAAAACGTCCCGGAATCGTCAATGCTGCCGATAAAATTTTGAAACACCCCATACGTGGCGAAGCCCGGGTTATCCGTCGTCGCGTTCGCCGTGCCGATGGCAATCGGCGCTCCGCCGTCAAAGCAGATATAAATAGTCGAAGGATGGCAGCACGTGCCCCAATCGCCAAAATCGATGCCAAATCCATTGATGGGAGAAGAGAAGGTAAACGTCAACCCGGATGTCGTGGTCCCGTCCGCGGTCATTTCGATAGCATCCCCGCCGGGGATGCTCCCGGGCTGGGGCGTGGCCAAATACGTCGTGTCGACGCTTCTGTTGGCCGCGTTTGTCGACGTTATGGTGTACCCCGTCCTGCTCCATGAATTGGTCCCGCTTGTGAGTCCGGACAGGGCGTCATTCGTTTGGGTCCCGCTGACAGCCGAAATGTTTGTGTCAAAGGTGTTTCTCCCCGCCGGGATGTCATCAAAAAAAACCACCGGCGCCGCGAACGCCGAAACCGCCCCGATCATCAACAGTGTCAAAGTTATAAAAAGTGTCTTTTTCATTGACCCTCCTTCTTTATCCTGTTTTTCAGCAACTCAAAAGCCGCCCCATTCCCGGCTCTCCTGTTTATTCCCACTGATGCATCTTTTTATTATTAAAGATCAAGACTGTTTTTGTGATTGTGGTGGTGTTATCGCGCAGAATTTTAAAATAAATTTTAATCTTCACGTCGATTTTCTCCCCGGCCAGCGCTTGCATATCTTCCGGCGGGGCTTCGTAGGCGTATTCTATGGTTTGCGTGCTGATAAAATCGTCGGTTCTATAGACCGGGAACGGGAACTGCAGGACGAACAGGTACATATCCGTCTCGCGGCTGAACAAGTAAGGGCTGGGGGCCAACGTGATACTGTATTCCGCATCGTACACCTCCTGCCGTTCATCTTCATAAGGTTGTATTCTCGCGGCGTACTGCTCATGAGACGCATAGTCGGCTTTTTCAGGGATGGATTCGGCCGACGCTCTGGTAGTTTACGGG
>JAGOJP010000099.1 GCA_017995055.1 Candidatus Omnitrophota bacterium | reverse complement strand
CAAAAAGAAATGAACGTTTATCACCAAAGAAGAGGCCATTAAGCCCGGGGAGAAGAAAAAATATGAAATATTAATCAAGGATATGTAGGATTTCCCGGTGAATAAGGCGGAGTCGATGCAAGCGCGCGCGGAGCTTGCCGTTCGGGAGCTGAAGGACACGATTTATGAGCAAAGCGCCGAATATCTTTTTAAAATTATTCAGAGTAAGCTTGATGAAATCAAGGCGTCTAAACTTTTAGAACAACCGATTGAGCAGCATATCGGGACGTTTCGTCTGAATGAGAAAAGGTACGAGGAAACCAAAAAAGACGTCGAGCGTCTGGAAAAAATGATGAGCATTGTGCGGGCGAAGAAGCTCCGGGAAATGGAGGTCGGGAAAGTCCAGAATGTGTTGCAGCGTTTAAAAGCCTTGCGCGGGCTGGCAGCCCTGTCAGAGGCTATTTTTAAACGGGGCATTTCGGTAACGATGACCTGGAAAATAGTGTTCGGGACGATTATTTTTGTGGCCGTATTTACAACGATTCATTTTGTGCTGTGGGCCAGGCGCTCCGGGAAGATGGGAGAAGAGATCGGGCTCAAGACCGGGGAGGAGATCCGGGCTGTGCCCCGGCCCGGAGAGGAAGAGCCGGCTTGATAAAACAGCTGATTTCGACGGAAAAATTATGAATTTGTTTTTCGTTTGAAACCCACATTTGATATAATTTTCAAAAGTCAGGAAAAATCCAAAGAGAGTCCGGTGTCTTATGGGAGAATTGAGGTATACAGAAGAAGGGACGATCCGGGTCATCCGGGGCTGTATCGTTATCGTCGAGGGGTTCCGGAACTGTATTAACGGCCAGGTGATCCGTTTCGGGTATGGGACGTTAGGGGTTATTATCGGTTTCAATGAAAACGAAGCGCAGGTCCTTATTATCCGGCAGTATTCCCAGTTGAAAACCGGGGATAAAGCCAAGGCGACCCTGGAAGCGTTTACGACGCCGGTCGGGGAAAATTTTATCGGAAGGATCATCAATCCGCTGGGAGAGGCCATGGACGGGCTCGGGCCCCTGAAGCCGGACAGGAATTCGCCGATTTTTGTGGATGCCCCCACCATTTTGGAGCGGGCGATTCTAGCCAAGACGCTGGAAACGGGCATTAAGGTTATTGATTCGATGATCCCGGTAGGGTTTGGACAGCGGGAATTAATTCTGGGTGATAAAATGACCGGGAAAACGACCATCGCGACGGACGCAATCATCAATCAACGGCATACGGGCGTTATCTGTATTTATTGTTGTATCGGAAAGGCTCAATCGGCCCTCGGGAAAGTCGTGCAGTTGTTTTTAGACAAGGGGTGTTTTAAATACACGTGTATTATTTCTGCGACCGCAGCCGCCCCTCCCGGACAGCTTTATTTGGCCCCTTATGTGGCCTGCGCTGTCGGTGAATTTTTTATGCAGCGGGGGCAAGATGTATTTGTCGTCTTCGACGACTTTACAAAACATGCCTGGGCTTACCGGGAAATATCCCTGTTGCTGGAACGCGCTCCGGGCCGGGATTCATATCCCGGAGATATTTTTTACCTGCACTCTAAGCTGGTGGAACGTGCCGCCTATCTGTCCAAAGAGGGCGGGGGAGGATCCATGACGCATTTCCCGATTGTGGAAACGTTGGAAGGGGACCTGACGGGATATGTTCAGTCCAATCTGGTTTCCATGACCGACGGGCAGATCATGGTCAGCGCCCCGCTCTTTGGTGAAGGTCAGAAGCCAGCGGTCGACCTCGGGCTTTCGGTTTCGAGGGTGGGGAGCAAGGTCCAGTGGCCTATTATTAAGAAACTGAGCGGCCCTTTGCGTTTGGAATATCTGCAGTATCGGGAGGTTCTCCGGGTTTCAAAATTAAAGACGTCCGGACAGTCCGAAGAAGCGGAACAACAGTTGAAGACGGGAAGTATTTTAACGGAACTGTTAAAACAAGGTCCGGGGAGACCTGTCCCTATGGAGGCTTTGACCATCATTTTGTATGCTTATAACAAACGTGTTTTGCATGAGATGACGATTGAGGAAGTTATCGCGTTTCAAAACGACATTTTTGATTACATGACCCGAAAGGATCTGGAATTTCTCAAGACGCTTCGGGCGAAACGCGATCTGGATGACTCCATGAAAAAGACTCTGGACGGGTATTTATCGGAATATTTGGAAGAACTTGTTGCGAAACGTCCGAAGGAGTCTTTTGATTCTGAAGGCGAGGACAATGTGGGGGTGGATGTGTTAGACCGGGCTACGTCCAAGAAGAGTTAACCGTGCCAACAGGGGTTTAGAGGGGATGGGAGAACAGTATCGGCCGACATTTAAAATTTCGATCATGACCCCTGAAGCGCTGTTATACCAGGGTGAGGTCGAGAGTGTATTCTTTTCTGGTGATACGGGGGAATATGAGCTCCTGCCGTATCATTATCCTGTGCTGGGGATCCTGAATCAGAGCAATATCATCATCAATTGGCGGGAAGCGGTGCCGATTAAGTTCGGAATTTTAAAGTTTTTTGCCAATGACTGTATCGTTTTGGTAGAAGAAATTGAGCGTTTTCGTCCGAAGAAAAGCAAAAAGGAAGAGGCGATCCTGACGGAGTCGGATGACGCGGTTCACCATATGTGAGTTTGCCCTGATCAAGAGGGGGCCGACAAGAGGATTATAAAGGAGTTCTGCTGTGCAATGGGCTGAAACTTTATTGATTGTGTCGATTATGTTGATCGCTGTCTTGGGGCCGTCGATTGTTATTTCGGTCTTGGGGTATGCCGTTATCAAGGCCTTGAGCCGCAACCCTTCGGCTGCGTCCAAAATTTTTATGGGGATGGTTATCATGCTGATTTTCGTGGAGGCGATTTCTATTATCGCTATCCTCGTCATCTTTCAGCTGTTTGGTAAATAGCGGGATTTTCCTTACCGTAAGGGGCGGCTTTTATGGCCAATGTGGCATTTGTTTTTATTATTATTTTCTGGATTCTCATCATTATCCCTTGTATTGGCGCCGCATGGGTGGGGGTTCAGCTTATCAACCGTTTGGGCCGGGCGCCCAGCAAGACACCGGCTATTCAGATGAGTATTCTGCTCAAACTGGTGGTGGTCGAGACAGTCTCGTTCGCGCTTCTTCTCACATTTTTTAAAGCCCTGGTATCTGAATAATAAAAGGAGTGGCATATTATGGGCGAAGCAACGCTATTATTGGTTAAAGCATTGATTTTCGGAATGATTTTTACGGGTGTTTTGGGGTTCTTTTTTATCCGTTATATGTCCAAACATACGGAAACGGCGGTGAGCCGGCTGAACCGGGAGACCGAAGATGTCCGGCATAAGCAGGTTGAGCTCAATGCGAAGATTAAGGAGGCCAATGAGGAACTTGTCACGAGGCGCAAGGAGGCCGATGCCTTGGTTACTAAAATGAAGCAGGAGGCGGAAGATAAGGCCACTCAGGAACGGGAAAAAATTATTCAGAAGGCCAGGCAAGACGCGGAAGAGATTATCAATAAAGCGTATCACACCAAGGACCAGGTCCGTAAGGAACTGGAGAAGGAAATGAAACTGCAAGCTATTGATTATTGTATCCTGCTGATGGAACAATTTTTTACGAGCCGTTCTTTTGAGGCGCTGGACGCCTCTTTGATTTCGGGATTCTTAACGGATATGGAAAGTGTTGATATGGACATGATCGGACCGGACGTCCAGTCCATTGACATCGTGACGGCACGGCCGCTGTCGGACAGTTTTGAACAGCAGTTGAACGAGCTTTTATATAAGAAACTTGAGAGAAAATTTCAGGTGAACAAATCGGTTCAACAGGAGATGATCGGGGGGATTCTTTTGAAGTTCGGGACGTTATCCCTGGACGGGTCCCTGAAAAACTTATTGAAAAACACGGCGGAAGACGTGAAAGAAAAGCTGGAAAAGGGCCTGATGTAAGATGTAAGGAGACGCATGGGTAAAGCGAACAAGATTAAAAGTGACCTGGAAGATATTACGGAGTTGGTTGAAATTATCCAGGTTTTAAAGGATGTGGCCGACACGAAATTCCATGAGTTGGCGACCCGGAAAGACCGCTTCGCGAGATTCGGCGAATCATTTGTGGAATTTTTCCGCATGATCAGCCTTTCGACCGTGCGCCATCCTTTGGTCTCCAACGACAATCCTAATATAGGGATCCTCGGCGTTACGTCGGAAGCGGGATTCATGGGGGATTTGAACGCGAAGACCATCCGCGCGATTGTCGCGGAAAAAGAGCGGTACCCTCAGGGCGTGCTTATTATCGTTGGCCGAAAAGGTGCCGAGAAACTCGCGAAAGTGCAGCCCAACATGAAGACTTTTGTCAACCTGGAAGAAGTCGGGTTGTATGAAATCGCGATCCGTATTAAAGATTATTTGGTGCAGGAGGTCATGGAAGACCGGCTGGGAAAAATAGTGGTGGTTTATCCTTGGTCCAAGACATTTAATCTGCAGAAGCCCCGGACCGTTAAACTTCTTCCTTGCGATGAATTGCTTATTAAGCAGGCGGAGTTTGTAGACGCGATTGAATCGGTTATCCTGGAATCGGACCTGCGGATATCATCGGTTATCTGGCTGATATGTGGCTGGTCTGCCGTATTTATGAGATCCTTCATGATTCGTCGATTTCCGAGGCCGCCGCTCAATCGCAGCAGTTGGAAGCCAGTGTTCAGAAGATGAAAAAGGACAAGAAGGGGATTGCGGCGGCTTTCACCAAAGCCCGAAAAGGGGATATTGATAAAGGTATGCGGGAAATTTTTACCGCCCGCATGATGACGAAACGTTAATATTTTTAACGAGGAGAGACAAAGTGCCTGACCAGAATTCGGCTCCGGAACAAAGTCCGGAGCCTGCTCTTCCCCCGGCTCACGGGGATGGAAATCCTGCAGGGGAAGGCGCGGCGGCCGAGCAGGCATCGGCTGCCCCGGCGTATCACGGCCGGGAGATCCGTAAAGGCATGGGGCGCGTTGTGGCGGTCCAGGGCCCGGTGGTGGACGTGTCTTTTGAAAATCCGGAAGATATCCCGGCGTTATATGACGTGATTGAGGCGTGGAATTTTCAAAAAAGACGAATTGTCCTGCAGACCGCCGAACACCTTGGCAAAAAGCTGGTCCGGACGGTTTCTTTGATGGACACGCTGGACCTGCAGCTGAATCAGCCTTGTTATAACACCTTTAAGCCGATTTCCGTTCCCATTGGAGACGCTTGTTTCGGGCGGATCATGGACGCTGTCGGGAATCCTATTGACCAGAAAGGGCCTATTGACGCCCCGCTTTCCCCGGTCCGGGTTTTAAAACAGGCGATGGGGTTTGACTTGAAACAGAAGGAGGCGGCGAAACCCCAGGTTTTGGAAACCGGCATTAAATATATAGATCTCTTGTATCCGCTCGTCAAAGGGAGCAAAACAGGTATTATCGGAGGGGCCGGGTGCGGGAAGACGGTCGTTATCCTGGAATTGATCAATAATATCGTTAAAGAACACGGCGGGGCCTGCGTGTTCGCCGGGATTGGCGAACGCATCCGCGAAGGGAACGAACTTTTCTATGAATTGAAGGACAGCGGCCTGTTAAATAATGTCATGCTGGCTTACGGGCAGATGGATCAGCCGCCCGGCGCCAGGGCGGAAGTTGTTAATACCGGGATTGCGTTAGCCGAATATCTGCAATCCAAGAATAAAGACGTGCTTTTATTTATGGATAATTTGTACCGTTTTATACAGGGGGGCCAGGAGATTTCCACGCTGCTGGGACGAGTCCCGGCGGAAACGGGGTATCAGCCGACACTGGCTTCTGAAGTCAGCGGGGTTCAGGAACGAATCCGTTCGGTCCCGGGGGGCGGGTCTGTCACGGCTTTGCAGGCGGTTTACGTGCCGGCCGACGACATGACTGACCCGGCGGTCGTGGCGATTTTCAGTTATCTGGACGGCTCCATTGTCCTGTCCCGGGAACTGGTCCAGCGCGGCATGTATCCGGCTATTGATCCTTTGCAGAGTTCCTGCGGGAACCTGGACCCGTTTGTCATCGGGGAACGGCATTTTGAGATCGCCCAGAAATGTATTCAGCATTTTAACAAATATAACGGTCTTAAAAGGATTGTGGCGGTTATCGGCGTGGAGGAGTTGAACAAGGAAGACCGGCTGATTTACGGCCGCGCCCAGCGTTTATTGAACTTTATGACCCAGCCGTTTCACGTGAGCGAGGTCTTCACCGGGAAGAAAGGGGCTTACGTCCATATCCCGGAACTTCTCGACGGGGTTGAAGCGGTTTTCGAAGGCGTTTATGATAAGACAAAACCTTCCGATTTTTATATGATCGGGAAAGCCCCGCAGTTGTCATAACGGCAAGGGGATGGGGGTTGAGGGGATTATGAAACCGTCCGATAAAATATTAGCCAAAGAAATCCTCCGGAAGGGAGCCCTGCCGGGAGCGGTGATCGACGAACAGCTTAAGCTGATTGAGAATACGGCGGTTTCTTTAAAGAATATCCTTGTTGAAAAGGGCCTGCTGCCGGAACATGTCCTTCTGCAGATGCTGTCCGGCCTGTATAACCTTGAGGTGATCAATTTGCGGAATTACCCGGTCGACCCGTCCGTCGTGGAACACGTCCCGGTCCGCTTCGCCTGGTATTATAAATTTATGCCGGTCAGGATAACCGGCAAGACGATGCTGGTCGCCTGCGCCAATCCTCTGGACCTGAAGGTCCAGGATGAAATCCGGGTGCACCTCGCTCTGGAGCCGCAGATTGTGCTGGCCAAAGAACAGGATGTCTTGGATGCTTTGAATAAACACTATGGGCTTGCGGCTGACACCCTTGAGCGGATGTCGAAAGAGGCCGTCGCTAAACCCGGGCAGGATATCCCGGCGGGGTCGGCGGTCGAAAATCTGGATGAAGGGGCCGAGGAGGCCACCGTGACCCGTCTGGTGAACCAGATATTGCTGGAGGCCTATAAAAAACGGGCCACGGATATTCATATTGAACCGTACCGCCATAATGTTCGTGTCCGTTATAGGATTGATGGGAGCCTGATTGACGCCCATATTCCTCCGGCGGTGAGGGATTTTCTCCCCTCCATCATTTCCCGGATTAAGATTATTTCCAACTTGAGCATTGTCGAAAAAAGATTGCCTCAGGACGGGAGTGCGGTCGTTAAGACCCAGGAGCAGACTTTGGATTTGCGTATATCCACGATTCCCACGCTGCATGGAGAAAGCATGGTCATCCGGATCCTTCCGACCCATGTGATGTTGTTAAGTCTTGAGAAACTGGGGCTGGATCAGAAGAACCTTGAAGTTTTCCGCCGCCTGGTTCAGCGGCCGCACGGGATCATTCTGGTGACCGGGCCTACGGGCAGCGGGAAAACCACCACCCTGTACGCGTGTCTGCATGCGATTAATTCGGCGGACCGGAAGATTATAACTCTGGAGGACCCGTTGGAGTATGAGATGGAAGGCATCACCCAGATTCAGATGAACCCCCGGGTGGAGTTGAATTTTGCGGTTGGCTTAAGGAGCGTTTTACGGCATGATCCGGATATCATTATGGTGGGAGAAATCCGGGACCTGGAAACGGCTGAAATTGCCATTCGGACCGCTTTAACCGGCCATCTGGTCTTCTCAACGCTCCACACGAACGACGCCGCCAGTGGAATCACCCGTTTGATTGAAATGGGCCTGGAGCCTTTTCTTGTTTCGTCCAGCATTGAGGCGTTTGTCGCTCAGCGGCTTGTCCGCATCATTTGCCCCCATTGTAAAGAAGAGGATGTGACACAGCCTCCGGAAATTAAAGAAGAGCTGGCCGTTGCGTTGGGGATGAAGGATCTCCGTCAGGTGAAGATGTTCCGCGGGCGGGGTTGTGATTTTTGTAATCAGACGGGTTTTTACGGCCGGACCGCCATTTATGAAATCCTTGTCGTGGACGAGGATATCCGGGCGGCCATCCTGGAGAAGCAGCGCGCGGATCAAATCAAACGGCTGGCCGTCAAAAGAGGCATGACCACCCTGCGGCAAAATGGCTGGCAGAAGGTCCTGGCCGGGATCACGACCCCCGCGGAAGTGATGAATGTAACCATCAGGGATGACGACGGGGCCGGAGGGGAAAAATTCCCCCCCGGGACTATGCCGGGCATGTTGGCCGTGGCTTTGCCGGAAGGGGCCAAGAACGTCCGGCTGGTCGAGCAGGATATCCTTTCGGTTAAGGATGATTATAATTCCCGCGCCTATGAACGTTTGGAAGAAAAAGTCAATGTCCGGTATTCCATCGTGCGCCAGGACGCCCAAAACCCTTTAAAACTTTTTTCCGACCAAGTGGAACACGCTACGGTGACACGCGATATCAGCGCCGGCGGACTGCGGTTTGTTTCCGGCTACACGTTGCCGGTGGGAACGATTATTGATGTCCGTATTCAGCTGGCCGGCGCGGAAAAGAGCATTG
>JAGOJP010000098.1 GCA_017995055.1 Candidatus Omnitrophota bacterium | reverse complement strand
AGCCTTCACCAGGATATCCCCTTGATTTATTTTCTCGTTTTTGTTCCCTTTACCTGTTTCGCTTCGACATTTCCTTCTGTAGGGGGGTTGGGGGCCAGGGAAGCCGCGGCGGTTTACCTGTTCGCGAAGGTGGGGGTGGAGCCGGGTATTTCGATGAGCATCAGCTTATTGAACTATTTGCTGATGGTCCTCGGGGGGGTGTTAGGGGGAGCGCTCTATGTTTTAATGAAAGATCCTGTTGCCGATGCTCCTGCGGTGACTCCTCATATAAGTTAGCAGCGTTTGACGATGCGCGGCGTTTCAGCCGGCGTGGGGCTGGAATTGTTTAAAAGGCGGCCGTCAAAAGGCCGGGAAATATTTTTTATCCGCCTTCGCAGAAAACCGCGGGTATGGCCGTGGATGAAGGCGAGAGGTTAACAAGGGTTTGCTTCGGGGATGTTCGCATGCATGTTAAGACGGCCGCTCATCCCGCGAAGCGAAAGGTTAACAGAGATGAGGCTCATGGGCGAGGGGCTCCGTAATGGCGTTACATTTTATCCTGGACGGATACAATATTATTAAAAACAACGAGAGTCTGGCCGAGTTGCCGTTGGAAACCGGACGCCAGAAATTGATCGCCATCCTGGAAACCCGGAGGCCGCAGGGGAGCGCGCGCAACAGAGTCACGGTTGTTTTTGACGGGCAGCCCGGCGTGGGGCCGTTTCAGCATCCCGGGCCGGTGAAGGTTGTCTTTTCCTGCGGGCAATCGGCGGATGAAAAGATTAAACATATGGTTGGTCATTCCGGGAACAGGAAGTCAATGGTTGTGGTAACCGACGACCGGGCTATTCGGTATTACGTCCGTTCGTTAGGCGCGGAGGTGCTGGGCGTCCGTGATTTCTGGCACGCCCGGCTTAACCCCCAGCCGCCACGCCATCAGTCCCCCCGGAATCCGGGCAAGAGCATTTCTCGGGTTCAGGAAATAAAGATTACGGATGAGCTCAGCCGGATATGGCTGAAGCCGCGTCAACGGGACCATGATTCTTAAAAGCATCCATAAATTGTTTGAGTTCCTGATTGAGATCGGAAACGCCTTGTTTTTTCTGGGAGAGGTGCTGGCCTCTATTTTGACCGGCCGTGTCCGCTGGGGCGAACTTCTGAAGCAGATTTATGAACAGGGCATTCAGTCGATTGTGATTGTCGGGATGACGTCTTTCGCCTGCGGGGCTGTCCTGGCCCTGCAGGGGTACGTTATGTTGAACCGGTTCGGGACCAAGGAATATGTAGCTCATCTGGTGGTGCTTTCGCTGGTGCGGGAACTCAGCCCGGTCTTCACGTCATTTATTTTTTCAGGGAAAGCCGGGGCGCGGATGGCGGCGGAACTGGGGACGATGAACGTCAATGACCAGATCCTTGCGACCAGGACGATGGGCGTTGATCCGGTGGCGTATCTTGTCCTCCCCCGTATGCTGGCCAGCATGCTCGTTCTTCCGCTTCTGGTTGTGTTTTCGGAAGTGATCGGGATCGCTGGCGGTTATATGATCGGGGTCTGTGACGCCAATATCCCGAGTTCAACTTATATCCATCAGACTCTGCGGGCCGTCCATTTCGTGGATTTTTTCAGCGGGTTTATCAAAACAGTATTTTTTTCCGTGATTGTGTCCTGGGTGTGCTGTTACCAGGGCTACCGAACAACGGGGGGGTCCTTGGGCGTGGGGCGGTATACGACACGGGCCGTGGCCTACTCTTATATGTTCGTCGTCCTTTCCAATACGGTTTTAACAAAGATTATTTTGGCCTTTTGGGGCTGACAAAGGAGGGATGTCCGGTGAGAAAAATGTATTGTATGTTAGGCTGCGGTTTTATCCTGCTGGTGGGCGGTGCGGGGTGTTCTTCGAGCGTCCAGGGGAACACCGGACAGTTGCCGATTTATGGCGTGCCGGCGCAGGAGGCGGAGTGGATCCTGGCCGGCGAGCCGATGGAATTTGAGGATGAGTTGTGGTATCCCGAGGACGCCATTGATGTTTTGCTGGATTCAGAAGTGATCCTTCTGGGGGAATGTCAGGGGGTGCAGATTTTTGTCGATAAAGTCGACGTCCGGCCTTACCGGGCGCTTTACACAAAATTCGGGAAGAATAAATTCAGGATATTTAAAAAACGGATCTCGGATGATTAAGGTCGAACATCTTTTCAAGGCTTTTAAAGAACAGCCCGTGCTGCAGGACGTGTCCTTTGAGCTCGCGGCGGGGGAGATCCTTGTCATTTTGGGGGAAAGCGGCTCCGGTAAAAGCGTCCTGCTCAAGCACCTGATCGGCATCCTCAAGCCGGACCGGGGGACGGTCCAGATCGAAGGCAAAGACATTGTGCCGCTATCGGAAAGAAAACTGCTGGGGATCCGGAAACATATTGGGTATTTATTTCAGGACGGGGCTTTGTATGATTTTATGACGGTTTATGAAAATGTCGCGTTCCCCTTAAAGGAACACACATCGCTGAAGCGCCGCGAGATGGTGGAAAAGGTGACGAAAATTCTGGCCCAGGTCGGGTTGTCCGGCGCCTTGGCGAAATATCCGTCGGAGTTGAGCGGCGGGATGAGGAAGAGGGCGGCCCTGGCCCGGGCGGTTATTTTGGATTCCAAGATACTGTTGTGTGATGAACCGACCTCGGGGCTGGACCCTATTAAGAGCCGGGAAATTTCCGATTTAATTTATGGCATTTGCCGGGACTTGAAATGCACAACGATTGTGACTTCGCATGACATGGAAAATTCTTTGCGGATTGCCGACCGGCTGATTTTATTGCGGAAGGGGCGCATCGTCGCCCGGGGGACCCCGGATGACATGAAAGCGTCCCAGGATGCGTTCATTCAAGAATTTTTGACTTGATATTGCCAGACCTGCTCCAAGATGTTAATTTAACCTTCGGGAGGGGATGATGGAGAATAATTATATATTCAGGAAACTCGCGGCGGCCGTTTTTTTCCTGGTGGGCATTGGGTTGATCGTGGGTGTCGTTTTTATGATCGGGCTTGATAAAGGGCTCACGGAACAGCGGTTCGAAATGACGGTGCTTTTCCGGAGGATTGGGGGGCTGGTCGAAGGGGCTCCGGTGCGGGTTTCGGGCGTCACCGTGGGGACTGTGTCCCAAATCGATTTCCTGGAGGAAGAGATTGAAGGCCGGGGGGTCCGGGTGCGCCTGAGTCTGTATAAACGTTACGAGAAGCAGCTGCGCAAAGGCGTCCGGTTTGCCGTTATTACCGAAGGGGTTTTGGGAGAGAAGGTCATGGAGATTACGACCCATCCGCATTATTTCCGGGAAGACCTGACGAGACCGATTATTGGAGTTGATCCTCTGGATGTTCAGGATCTGGCGGAAACTTTTAGCGCGGCGGCGGGATCCCTGCTTGAAACTTCCCAGAAGATCGACATGATCACGCAGGATGTCCGTGATTTTTCCGTAACCGTCCGTCGGCTGCTGAACCGGATTGAGCAGCGCATCATTGACGGGAATTTGTTTAAGATTTTTTAAGCGGGGGCTGTTTTTTCGCAGGATAACGAATCACGCCATTGATGAAACCAGGATAAGGAAGGGGTAAAAAAGGATGTTTGTTCTTGGGAATTTTATTTATGCCGTAGCGCAGATTCTTAATATGGCTTTGTCGTTTTTAATGTTTCTCATCTTTGTGCGGGCTTTGATCAGCTGGGTGAATCCCGACCCGTTTAACCCTATCGTACGGTTCCTTGTTCAGACGACGGAACCCATTCTGATGCCTATCCGGCGGCTTCTGCCGGGTTCCCTGATGATCGATATTTCACCGATGATTGCGCTTTTACTGGCGATATTCCTGCAGTCTTTTGTCGTTCAGACGCTGGTGGATATCGCGGTGAGGATGAAAATGTAGTTTTTTCTTTAGCGCTTGCAAAAGGCCTTTTTTTAGAGTATAAAGGGCGAGTATTAATATTTATAAGCCGCGTTGTGTAAAAAGGAGTTTTTGATGTTTGACAAGATGAAACAGCTCATGGAAGCGAAGAAACAGGTCGATAAAATTAAGCGGGAACTGGACGTCATGTGCGTGGATGTGGAGGAAGTTAAGGGGATCCGAATTACGGTCACGGGCTCCCAGACTTTTCGCTCAATTGAAATCGATGAAAATTTGCTGACAAGCGGGAATAAAGCCAGGATTGAGTCTGATCTGACGCGTTCAGTGAACGCTGCCGTGAAAAAAGCGCAGAGTCTTGCCGCGCAGAAGATGGCGTCGCTGATGCCCGGGATGTGACGGTGGAGGGATTCCGCCGGATTTTTAGAATTAAAACGGACAACTTTTTGAAACTTGAATGAGGAAGGGAACCAAAGGAGGAGACAATGCCTTACGAAAAATCTCTGGACGTTGAGACTTTTAAAGAGATGAAGGAGTTTGGGGATACGCGCATCAGCATCGGCGTGTTTTCTTATAATGGCGGGACTAAAAAACTGCAATTGTCCAGGGAATCGCGGGCGCAGAATGACGAGTGGCGTTTCCAGAAGTTAGGCCGTTTGACGAAAGAGGAGGCCCAGGAAATTATCCCGGTGATGATGAAGGCCGTGGAAAACATGTAGGTTTTTCTGCGGCTGCGCGGGTTTGACGCCGGCCGGGGGTTCGGATTGCGGAATGGCCCTTGAATCTAAAGGCGGAAGTCAGAAGGGGTGGTTATGTCTCAGGAAGTGTATTTGACCAAAGCGGGGTATGAAAAAATGATCCAGGAACTGGATCATTTGAAGAATGTGGAGAGGCGAAGGATTTCTCAGGCGATTGGAGAAGCCCGCTTGCAGGGAGATTTATCGGAGAACGCTGAATACGATGCGGCTAAGGATGCCCAGGCGCACTGTGAAGCCCGTATCGCGGAGCTGGAATCCAAACTGGCGAACGTCAGGATTATCGAGTCTCAGAATATCTCCGCTGATAAAGTGTATATCGGCGCCGTTGTGACCCTCCGGGATATGGAGTCAGAGGAGGAATTGCAGTATATGATGGTGTCTCCGGAAGAAGCCAATTATGAGGAAAACAAACTTTCCATTTTCTCCCCGATTGGGAAGGGGTTGCTCGGCAAAGGGCAGGGAGAAGAACTGGCTATTCAGGTCCCGGCCGGGACGCTTAAATATAAAATTTTGAAAATCGAACGTCCTTAAGCATTTAAAAGGCACCGTTGTTTCTTGGACGTGTGCCTCTTTAAGCGGCGCTGGTTTTCAGGGAAAACATGGGCAGGAAGATTTCTTCCTGCCTTTTTTATTCCCGGAAAAATTTGAAGAGACCGGATTCTGGCGGGGGGCTTTCCGGCAAACGCTTTAATCGTTCAGGCGGGCTCGTCCGGTCTTGTGTCGGGCTCTTTTAAAGATAAAGGCCAGAAAATCCAGAGCAAAAACGCAGGCAGAAGCGTGAATAGAATCCGGTGAAGGGAAACTTGCAGCCACCAGCCGATTTCAAAATACGTATTTACATAATAATACGTCAGGACGCTGGAGAGATATATGAGAAGAACTCCGGGGAAGAAGCGGTACTGTTTTCCGAAACAGGCTTTGGACTGCAGGAATAATCCGGCCAGAATAAAAATCCATATCCCCCTCCATTTTAAGCTTTTTAATTCCATAAGCAGAAAGGCGCTGATCATTTTCAGCCGGTCCAGAGAGGCCGGATGATCCCAGGAGGAGAGCCCGTTTATAAACGTTTGGTTCCCGGGAGAATAAAAAACGTTAAAAATGACCGTGGGCATCATGGCTAAACAGAAACTTGCGATCCAGATTCCCTGGGCCCGCCGTGGGGGGGCAGAGCCGGGACGGCCGGCTCCCGGAAGCATTTTTTTCATCATGACGGTTAAAAGGAAGGCTTGCAGGGCGAGCAATGTCCCTTCCGGCTTAGAAAAGGCGAGTATGCCTAAAAACACGCCGAACAATACGTTATATCCCTGGTCGTTGCTGTGCGCCAGGCCTTTGCGCTGGCAGGACAGGGCGGCCGTCAGATAAAAGGAGAAAAGGATATCCGCATATTGGCTGGTTGCCAGTGTAATAAAAAACGGGTGAGTCAGCAGAAGCAGGGCGGGTAAAAGAGAAAGCAGCTGTTTTTTCCCCAAAGAATATAAGAGGCCCCAGAGCAGAAACGCGGTTAATCCGGTAAAAATGATAGCGGTTAGAAACGGCGTCCCTGGAGAGGCGGTTTCCTGGAACGTCCAGCCCCAGACATTTATAAGCGGCAGGAGCAGCGGATAATGAGGGCTGGTCTGCCAGAGGGACGGCTGCAGCATGTTTTTCCAGTGGTTCCCGCCGAGGAACAGGAATTTCGCTTTGATGTTCCAGACTTGCCAGGCGTCCCATCCGCCCAATGGATAAAATTGTCCGAAATGCCAGGCGACGGTCAGGAAAAAGCCCAGGACCAGAACCGCTAACATCATGTCAAAAACAGTCTTCTTGTCAAACCTGGGGAGCGGTCGGGGGTTTTTATTATAGAAATACAGGAGGGATAACAGCAGGGCCACGTGACAGCCTATAAGATAAGTTTTATGAAATTGTTGGAGGAACAGGAAGCCGGTCCAGGCCAGACCAGCGCTGACCCCCAGCCCCAACCCAACGGACATGGCGGCCTGCCAGGGGAGATCTTCCGGTCTGCGGGAGGGTAGAATCAGGTTGAGGAGACAGAAGCCGCAAATGGCGGAAATGATAAAGGGCATCAGCGTAAGCAGGTTCATAATTTAAAAAGCCGTTTCCATACTCTGGGGATTTCGGACCAGGACGATGCCGAATTGGTTCTTGCGCAGGGGCTGAAAACGAAATTTTTTGATCATAGCCCAGGCGATTTCCGGGCGAGAGCAGTCCAGAAGGATGTATTTATGCCCGGAAAAGTTTGTGTCCAGAATGACCGGCGCCAGTATGAATTGAGCCTGAGCGAATTGCATGGCGTTTGGCTGGGCCTGGAGGTCTTTATCCGTTAGATAACCGATGGTTTCCGCGTTTTCGAGAATGTCCTGCAGGCCTGAAAACTGGAGCCCCAGAAATAGGTAGGGAGACTCCTGCCGTTTCCGGCGCATTTGAGTATACTCTTGATAATAGCGGGTGATATTGACGGCAAGCATTCCCACGGCGGCCGTTAAAATCAGCGCGGAAGCATATCGTTTTTTTGTGTGCCGGGATATTGTTTTTATGGCCATGATGGGTTTGGGGGTCCCTTCTCGGTTGCAAGAGTTTCTTTCCCCTTCGGATGTGTGTTCCAAAGTCGGATTATTCCGCGAAGCGAATTGTCAAGAGAGACCACGCGCCCATGGGCGTGTGGCTCCATTTATGATTATTCTAATATAAAGAAGGGTATTTTCAACCCTTGACTCTAAAAAACATTACCTTGTTTTTAAGCGGTGAAAAGTAAAATAGCGCTTCCCCTGTCAGAAGAGACCTTGTATAATAAAAAAAATTTCAGGTCGGGGCGGGTCCCGGCCTGGACAGATAGAGGGCTCTTAAAGAGGAGGATATTTTGGTTACTCTCGGAGTTATCGGGTGCGGACATTGGGGCCCGAATCATATTCGTATTTTCAACAGTTTGCCGGATTCCCAGGTCAAGCGCTGTGCGGATTTAAGCGAGGAGCGGCGCAGAGCGGTGCAGGGGGCTTACCCGGATATTATCGTTTCCGGGGATTACCGGGATATCTTAAGCGACGCGGCTATAGACGCGGTCTGCGTGTCTTCTCCCACGAATACGCATTATGCCATGACCCGGGAGGCGCTTGAGGCGGGGAAGCACGTTTTTTGCGAAAAGCCATTGACCCTGCGTCCTGAGGAAAGCCTGGAATTAAAGGCGTTGGCGTCGGAAAAGCATAAAATATTAATGGTCGGGCACGTCTTTGTTTTTAATAAGGGGATCACGTATCTCAAAGGACTCATCGCTTCCGGGGAATTGGGCACGATTCAATATGCCCATTCGGAACGCACGAACCTCGGCCCTTTCCGGTATGACGTTAACGCGCTATGGGACCTGGCGCCCCATGACGTGTCTATTTTTAACTATCTTTTTGACAGCTCTCCTGTCAATGTGTCGGCCCGCGGGCATAAATGCCTCGGCCCCACTTTAGAAGATTTGGCGTTCGCCGCCCTGGAATATCCCCGGAATATCCTGGTGAACATCCATGTCAGCTGGCTTGACCCCCGCAAGGTCCGGCAGATCACGATTGTCGGAGATAAAAAAATGGTGATCTGGGACGACCTGGATCAGACAGGACCGATTAAGCTGTACGATAAGCACGTCGAGAGAACGGCCACGTTTTATGAAACGTACGGCGAATTTCAACTGCTCTCCCGGGAAGGGAGCATCACGATCCCCCACATAGGGGTTCAGGAACCTTTAAAAGTCCAGGGGCAATATTTCATTGACCGGGTGCGAAAAGGGGAAAACCCGGATATCGCTGACGCCGCCAAAGGGTATGATGTCGTTAAAACGCTTTGTGCCGTGCAGCAGTCGATGATCGTGACAAGCGACGAAAGCCGGGGTGTCGAATTCGGTTTCGCTGCCGGCGAACTGACGCTGACGAGCAAGTCGACCTTGGGCGAC
>JAGOJP010000097.1 GCA_017995055.1 Candidatus Omnitrophota bacterium | reverse complement strand
GAACAGCATTGTCCATAAGGTCTCCGGGCTAACTCCGCTTTGTTGATCCACTAACCGGGGAACCTGGTGCACAAATTCCAGCATGGGCAGAAATTTGACAGCACCGATAAGACAGGCGCCGGCAAACACAATCCCCAGAGTCCATAAAGGGCGCCCCTGCCTCATCTGGACAGCCGTTAACCCGGCGTAGACGAACAAAAACAAGAGGAATAAATTCACTACATAAACTCCGGTGACAAGAATCAATCCCAGGGTGAGAACAGCCCCGGCCAGAGAAAAATGATTCGGGACACAGGGCTCTGGGTTCCGCAGACGGGCCGGAGGAATACTTTTTAAATAAAACATAAAAATCCAGGGGACAAAAGCAAGGGCCACCCATTCCATCTGCCCTTCTCCCAGGTGCAAGAAAAACACGGAACTCAGCATATAAACGCACGCGCTTAAATAAGCGGCCCGCCAATTTAAGCCCAAATGACGGGAAAGGCTATGCATGCCGAGCAGGCCCAGCCATAAATGCGCGAAGATTTCCAGCTTGAGTCCTAGAATCGGCCCCCCCAGAAGCACAAAAATAAAAAATGGGGACAAAAAAGCCGACTGCGGATGTGCCAGCAAAACATTTCCCCCATTGGCATAAGGATTCCATAAAGGGAACTGCCCGTGCCTTAGAATAATCTCCCGGGGCACCGCATGCCAGAACGTGAATTGGTCCCAGTCCATATGCCCCCAGTAAGAAATATGAGTAAATACCGGGGATGTGAAAAGAAAAGTCAGGACAGAAAAAACTGTTAAAGTTAACCAGGGTCTTTTTTTCATATTCTTATCCCCTCCAAAGGCGTGCCCGTAAATGAATGCCAGCGGGTAACAAAGTGTTCAACTGCGGGGATGTCCTTACATATATTAAAGTGTCAGATCAATTCCGAAAAGCGAATTGTTAATAGAACCATACCCAGGGGGCTTCATAATTTTCGCCAGGGGGCGGGGCCCCGTTGCCCTCCTGTGTTTTTTAGCAGGTCAGTTGCCTAAAATAATTTCTTTACCGTGCGGCCCTTCATTAAACAGCAAATCCACCGCTGACATAAAGGGCAAAAAAGGAGCATAAACCTGGCGGTATGTGGGATGCCGGAATTCCTGAAATTCAACACGAATTCCTTTTTCCTGAAAAAGAGCCAGATCGATAAAAGGTTTCGCCCCTTGGCTGTCATAGAGTTCCCGGGACTGCAGTTTCTCACAAATAGCAAGGATACGCTGGTTTCCGTGCAGGCCAAGGATTTCCAACTGGGAAGATCGGATCACCCGAGTCCCGATGTCCAGGGCTTCCGCGAGAAAGGAAATAATGGCCATGTCCAGGTCAATCAAAAGTTCCCAGTCCCGGCTGTAAAGGTCTTTAAAGGAATGAATATATTTTTTGAAATACGCCGATTGGGAATAATGAATTTCAAGGCACTTCAGATGCGCGGCACGCCAGTTTTTATCATTGTTGATTTTTGTCTCCAGGATAAGTTGTCCGCTTCGGTTTTTGGACAGGACAGGAACGGTAAGCCATATCCATCCCTGTTTTGTGCGGATCCGGTTGCGGCTGCGCCAATCACGTTTTGTATAACTCACGTCATCCAGGATGACGAACACGTCACACCGCGCCATAAGTTCAAAAAAACCCAGCCAGGGAATATACCCGGGCTGCATGATACTGATCCGCATTTCAATCTCGCTTTTTAAGGATAACCCAATATATCCAAAAACAAAAAATTTCCCGCACACTTTTCAGGATTTTACCCGGCCGCCCGCATTTCGGCTGCCCTCCCGGCCTTTTATGAAACGGCCGCATGACTTCCTGATACCGGCAGCCCTTATGGAGAAGCCTGATCATCAGTTCCGGAGGGACAAATGTCTCCCGGGAACGGATAGGAATGCCCTGAATGACCGGGTGTTTATAGATCTGGACAAACTGAAAATCAGATATCTTCACCTGGAACAGAAACCGGATAAGCCAGTAATTCACCAGGGATGTTAATTTTCTATACCCCGTGTTGGCGCTCCGGTCCTGTCTGACCACGACGATAAAATCAGCGCTGTTCAGGTCAGCCGCCCGGATAACTCCCTCTAAATCCGACAGGGCAAAAGGGCGGTCTGCGAAATTACTGACGATCAGTTCTTTGCCGGCACTCTTGAACCCTTTCCAGAGGCTGGCTCCGCTCCCTTCATTGACCGGGGTATAGACAACTTTTATACGCGTTTTATTTTCTTAAATCCGGCGTAATATGGCCGCGGTGTCATCCGTGCTTCCGTCATCCACAACGATAATTTCAAAATCTCTGCAGACATTCGACAGTTCCCGGGTAAAGGCCGCCAACGTGTCGGCGATAATTTCCGCTTCGTTATAAACAGGGACAACCAAGGAGATACTGGTATTCAGCATAACGCCTCCGGAGAGTTTCCAGGCCCGCCGCCTGAAATGAAACGCATTTGCTCCCGTATTTTAGCAAAGGATAGCTGGGTTCGGGAGAGGAAGGGGGCCATGAAAAAGAAGCCGACCATGATCGGCACGATCCTGTTCATAATAAAAATTAAGACGGCCACAGAGACTAAAATTTCTTTGGGAGCGAAATTGTAAAAAAACACAATCAGGGCTCCTTCCCTCACCCCGATCCCGCTTATGTTGGCCGGGGATTCACTGATCATCATGGCCAGGGGCACATAGAGCAAAATGGCTGACAGCGGAACTCTCAGCTGGTAAGATTGCGCCAGCGTGTAAAAAAGAAGAATGTCCGCAAGTTTATATACTGTCGTCAACAGGAAAAAAATGATAATTTTATGTTTGGGAAGATTTTTCCAGAGATCAATGTTTTTTTCAAAAATATTGAATAAAGGAGTCTTTTTTTTGAAGCAAGCGTAAAAAAGAATCCGTTTCCCTAAGGCCTGGTTAAAATAAAAGGCGTGCGCGATGAACCCGACGAACAGAACGAGTGGCGCGAGCCTGGCCGTTAGATGGGGGAAGATGTCTCCTCCCTCCGGGAATCCGGGCCGGTAAAACAGGCAGCCCAGGACAATTAAAAACAACAAGCCCACCAGGCTAAAAAGATTAACGATAATATTCGATAATACGCCCTCACTTAAAGGCATATGGCGGCGATTTTTTAAATACAGTGCCATGGCCAAGCCGGTGTCCTTAAAAGACGGGATCGCTTGAAAAGGCAGGCTCCCGGCCCGGATAAACAGGCATTCTTTCAGAGAAATAACATATCCCATATATTGCCAGATTATTTTCCGGAGCAGCGCGAAAAGACCGATATTCCATGTGAGGGACAACCCTAAAGCGAGTGTAAGAAATCTGTGGTCGGAATTTTTGAAGGATATCACCAGAACCGTGAAATCGAGATTCCTGAAAATGAAGTATAACACAGCCGCAGTGGCGGCACCGGGGATGAGGAGCATCAGGATCGTGCGTGGAATATTATGGTTGGGATTCCTCATAGGATTTTTTGTGTTAATAGGCCCCCCCGTAAATGCCTTCGTTAAAGACCGTGACAAAAAACCGTTTGTTGGGGGCGTCAACAATGATCCTGCGGATGTAAGACCGCCCTTCCCCGGCGCGAAAATACTGAAACGTCTTTTGGGTCTTTAGATCAATGACTTCAACAATGTTGGTGAAATGATTGGCGGCAAACAACAGTTCCCGCTTTTTATCCAGAGCCGCGTTTTCCGACCCGTATGGAATCAGGAAGCGGTCTACCAGCCGCAGGCTCCTGGCGTCGATCGTGAAAATATTCACCGGCCCGGTGCTGACGCCGCAGTACAACCGTTCCCCGTCTTCGGAAACCATCACGATCCCCGGTGAGCTTAAGGGGAACCGGCCCAGAACCGCCAGAGTATCAGCATCAATTTTGTAAATAAAAAATTTCGACGAGGGCTCATTCCAGTTTGTCGCGTATAAAACATTAAGCTGGGGATGCGGGACGAGCATGGAACCCTCTCCTTCCTGAATGCAAAATTTCAGCATGCTTTCAACGGGAGAAACGTTCTGCGGGTCAATCTTATAAATACAGGCCCCCTCTTCCGTGATCCCGTAAATGTGGTTATTCAGGTACGCGATAAAATTGTCTCCGGCGTTAAAGATCGCCGATGACAGGGTCTTCTTGATGGCATGGGTCGTCAAATCCAGGATCATCAATTCATGAAAACTGCGGTCTGTAAAATACAGTTCCTGTGTTTCATTATTAACAGCCAGCCAGTCCCCCATCGAATCTTCTGTCCCGCTTGACATCCGGGATTTGTAAAGCACCCGCGGCAGGGTCATGTATTTCATGGATAGCTGTTCCACCTGCCCTTCAAAGTCATTCAAGACGATCAGGGCGTCGCCTTTTTCATAATATTGCAGGTCGAAATAACAGCCTTTCTGCAAGAGCTGCATTTCAATGATAGACGGGCTGTTCAACGGAGAAACCATGAGGAACACAAAAAAATAAAGAAGGAATAATGCCCCCATTGGATGATCCGGGCTTTCACAGGCGGGATTTTCCTGCCCTGAAGACAATATAAAAATTTCATGTATAAAGGAAAGCAGAGCCCCTCTGCGAGAAAAACAGCGGCCAGCGAGAACATAAAAAAGGAGAATCTTTTTATACGAGTTGAAAAAAAAGAATCGTTGTTAAAAAACACAAAATCCGCCGTGTAGACAAAGCCTAGCAACAGTGTTAAGGTAACAGATATAAGCGGGGAGTAAGATTGGATAGCAAAACAGAATACGGCCGTCCAAATTAGATGCGGCAAAATCGCGGCGGCGGGGCTACCGGCATGGCCCACCGCGTTCCGGTGATACCGGACGACATTATTGAGCACGACATCAACCGCCAGGTAAAATAAAATTAACGTGATGGACCCCGCCAACAAATGCAACTGGCCGTTTATCAGGACGACAGCGTTGTCTGTGATGTTATTGATGAGCGCTGATTTAAAAAAAATGTGTTTAAAAAATTCGCGGAGGGAATCCGAAGAATCGATGAAATTTTTATAAAACGGGTTTCGTATAATTTCTAGGAATAATAACGGCAGACAAAAAAACCGGTATTTTAAATAAGCGGTGATCCCTTTGGGGGTCTGCATAAAACCTTTCCCTCTCTTAACACGCGCCAGAAACAGTTTACGATTTTAATGTTGGTTTTGCCTTCTCCCCGGCCGGCCGGTCTTCGTTTTGCACAAGCCGTTGGGCTCCCTGGTTCGGGAACAAACACCGTGCGCATTTCTTCAGGGAACACCAGGCCTGCCCAAGATGCTGTTTGAGCCTGGTCAGGATAAAATGCCGGTAATAAAACGTTTGCATTTTATGAATGTATTTGAGTTCATAATTATTAGCCGGGAAATTCCAGAAAAAATATAAAATCCGCAAAGGGACAAAACCCGGCATATAACGGTACGCCTTTCTTTGGTAAAGCCACCGGGCGGTTCTGGCGGGGAGGTACCGGCAGACCAGGAAGAAGAGATAGAGCTTTTTGCTATCGGCGTTCTCGGTATCCCCGCCCACCGCGAAGTTCCGGCCCAGCTTCCCCTCGGCTGTTTTCGAAACCTGTTCGCAGGTAATCACCCCGTTTTTATACGCCTCTTCTGTGATGGTGACCGCCGGATAATACTTTAACCAGTAAAAGTTAACGCTTAGGAACCTTTTGGCCCGGCACATTTGCAGGAATTCGAACAGGGAATCAATATTTTCCCCCGGAATTCCGCTGATGATATCCAGGACATAACTGAATTTAAACCGGCTGCAGATATCGAGCAGCTTCTCCAGAGTCTTGTTGTCTTCCATCCTGTGCAGGACTTTTTTGCGGACATTTTCATCCCACGATTGAATGCCCAGGTTAATCTCCACACAGCCGCTGGCCTGAAGTGTTTCCAGCACCTCGGTGGTGACCTGGCAGGGATAAAGATAACAGAGAAAAGGCAGCCCGACTTCCTGCGCATATTTTTCCTTAAATTCATTCAACCAGCCAGGTTCAGAGGGGAAACAGTCATCCATAAACCGCACCAGAGAGATGTTGTAGAGTCTTTTGGCCTGCACCAGCTCCTGAATGACATGACTGACACTGCGCTGGCGGCAATACGTCCCTTTCCCCCGGTACAATTTTCTAAAATAAGAATGGATACAATAAGAGCAGGCGTGAGGACAGCCCCGGTTGGTCAGGGTATAATAGCAGAAGCGGAAATGAGGGCTGACCGAATAATAAAGATTCTTGTCGGCCAAAGGCAGTGTGTCCAAATCCTCAATTAAAGGGCGCAAATCATTTTTGATGATTTTCCCATCCCTTTTAAACCAGATATTCTTGATAGACAAGTCGGTTTCCCCACGGGCCATACTTTCCACCAGGTCAAGCATGGCATATTCTCCCTCCCCCAGACAGACCATATCAATACAGTCGTTGGCGATAACGCTATCAGGGCTGGACGTGGCGTGAATGCCCCCAAAAATAATAGGCACATTCATTTCCTTTTTGATCCGGCGGGCGAGGTCAGCGGCCCAGAGGAAGGAATCCGTGATCACTGAAAACGCGACCAAATCAGGCTTAAAGGGTTTCAGGTCCGCGAGCAGCTGCGGCTTGAAATCAAAGAATCTCCCCAGCGGAGAAATCGTCGTGTCGGAATCATTAAAAAGTTCCGGATCCATGAACAATCTGACTTCATGGCCGGCCTTTTTTAAAACGGCAGAAAGATTCTCAAACCCCATGCTTTCATAAGCATTGCTGATAAACGCGACCCGCATGTTTGTCCTTTCCTCGGTTAATGCGCACCTTTAAAAAGGCGGCTGTAACGGGCAATTTCCCGCCTGATAAGAAGTTTGTCGTTATAGGCGGTCGAAAATAAGCTTGTGAGGGCGGCGAAAATGCCCGGGGATCTAATTTTACTGAAATAACGGTATATCCTTTTTTTTATCATCCAGTTTATAACACGGGGCGGTAAAAGCGGGATAAGAAAAAATAAAAACTGCAGCCCCATCCATTCCGCATTCATGGTGTTCCCTCCCCGTGAAAACGGGCGGCTTGGCGCACCGTCCATGATGCGCTCGTATTCTTCGGCCCTTAAAATTCCGTGCTCTTTCGCGTATTCTGTAATCCGGGTCCCGGGGTAATAGCGCAGCCAAAAAAAATAGATCCGGTTGACCCGGCGTTGATTGTAAAACTGGGCCATGCGGACGACATCGGCCTCTTCCTGTCCGGGAAGGCCGACGATATTGTCCGCCACAAGCCTGATTTTTTCTCTTTTTAAAAGGTCGATGGCGTTGGCGATCGTCTCTACGGACATGTTCCGGTTCAGAACGCTGCGGCTTAAATCTTCATTGAGACTCTGGACCCCGATTTCCACCTCGCAGCAGCCCGCGGTTTTCAGCAGGCGGGCCGTTTCGGCGGACACGTGGCTGGGATACATGTAACATATGAAAGGCAGACCGACGTCCCTAGGGTATTTTTCAGAAAATTCTTTAAGCCAAGTCATATTGGAACCCAGACTGTCATCAAAAAAACGCACATAGCGTATTTGATACCGCTCGCGAGCGGTTTTAAGCTCCTCCAAGACATGATCCACCCGCCGTTGCCGGAAATAGGCCCCTTTACCAAGGCACCGCTGTCTTAAAATAGAATGACAGCAGTAGCTGCAGGAATACATGCAGCCCCGGCTAGCCATAATGTAGTAACATTGAGCCAAATGCGGGCTCGCGGAATAAAACAGGTCTTTGGCCGGGAACGGCAACGTGTTGAGATCCCTGATTAAATTCCGCTGTTCGTTCTTAATGATCGCACCGTTCTTTTTAAACCAGATATTTTTTATGGAATAATCGGGGGTGCCGGCGGTTAGGCTCTGAACCAGCTCCAGCATGGGGTATTCCCCTTCCCCCACGCAGACCATATCCACGCACGGATTCGTAATGACCCGGTCGGGGACCGAAGTGGGGTGGATCCCGCCGAAAATAATCGGGGCCGGCATCTCTTTCTTGATCAGTTCAGCCATCTGACAAGCCCATGGATAAAAATCCGAGACCACGGAAAACCCGATCAGATCAGGGGCGAAGGCCTTTAGAGCCGGCACGATTGTCTTTTTATAATCAAACCGGGCGTGAAGACAGCGGATGCTGATATTCTCATCGTTAAAATACTGCGGGTCGACAAAAAGCCGCACATCATGCCCATGCGACCGCAACAAGGACGCGATATACCCGACACCCAGACGTTCACAGGAATCATTTACAAAAGCGATTTTCATTTTTTTCTAAAATATGTCTTTAATTTTTTTATCATAAAATGGCGATACCGCCAAAAGGTTATGTCCTTAAAATAACGCGATTCAAAATCGTTGGCCAGCAGGGTCCGGAGCATCGTCAATAAAGCCGGGTTTAAAAAAGGCTGAAAATACCGGTACCATTTTTTTTGCATAATGACTTTGGTCCAGCGGGCGGGAATCAGGTCCATCAGGACAAACAAAATCTGAGCCTGTTTCGATTCCCGGCCCGACCGGGGCCCGCCGTCGCCGTGTGACGTATCGTAGCGCAAAATCCCCAGGGTGTCCCCGCCTTCCAGGCAATCCTCGTACTCCGCGGCCGTGATCCAGTG
>JAGOJP010000096.1 GCA_017995055.1 Candidatus Omnitrophota bacterium | reverse complement strand
GGATGAAAGGCGTTTTTATCACTTTTGAAGGGTCGGAAGGGTCCGGGAAGAGCACCCAGGCCGCCATGATATGTAAATATCTTAAAGACAAAGGCCGTCCGGCCCTTCACCTCCGGGAGCCCGGCGTGGTGAAGATCAGCGAGACCATCCGCAGGATTTTGCTGGACGTCCGCAACAGCGGGATGACGAAGGAGTGCGAAACATTGCTTTACATGGCCGCCCGCGCCCAGCTCGTTGAAGAGAAAGTCCTTCCCGCGCTGAAGCAGGGCCAGGTGGTCCTCTGCGACCGTTTCCTGGATTCCACGGTCGCTTATCAGGGGTATGGAAACGGTGTTGATATCAACTTTATCAAGGACATCGGACGGATGGTCACCCAGGGGCTGGTCCCGGACCTCACGTTTTTATTTGATATTGAAACAGAAAAAGGGCTGGAGCGAACCGGCCAGAATAAAGACCGTATCGAATTACGGTCTTTGCATTACCATAACCGGGTCCGCAAAGGGTATTTGAGATTGGCGCAGGAAGAACCAGGCCGGATTAAAATTATCCGGGTTAATAAATCAAAAGAAGACATTCACGCTTTGGTGAAGAAAGCCGTTGATGCCCTCCTGGGATGGTGATCCCGGCTTCCCTCAGTTAATTATATTATGACTCTTCAGTCGGCGTTTATAAATCAGGACGTGCTCCGGCGGTTCGCACAGCTTGTGGGCCGCGACCGTTTGGCCCACGCGTATCTTTTTGTCGGGCCGCAGTGCGCGGGCAAGACCCAGACCGCTTTGGGCGTGGCCAAGCTCCTCAATTGCGACCATCCGCCTCAGGGCGATGCCGGCTTTTGCGGCGTATGCCCGTCGTGCCGTAAAATCGACTCCGGGAACCATCCGGACGTGACCCTGATTCAACCTGAAAATTCCCGGGTGATTTCAATCGACCAGATCCGCGGTGTGATTACCTGCTGTCAGTTACGGCCGTTTGAGGGGAAAAAGAAAGTGTATATTATTAAAGAAGCCGGGCGTCTCAGCCTGGATGGCAGTAATGCTGTTTTGAAGACTTTGGAAGAGCCGGTGAAGGACAGCGTGTTTATTCTCACGACGGCCGTGCCGGAACGCGTTTTAAGCACCATCAAATCCCGATGTCATAGTGTGTGTTTTTTTCCGTTAGGACAGGATGCCCTGACGCGGGAATTGAAAGATTCCGCCTGCGGGGACGAAGAGTCAGCGCATTTTTATTCGTTTTACAGCGAAGGCTGCGCAGGAAAAGCCAAGTCCCTGCGTGAGGCCGGCTTCCTGTCCCGCAAGAATCAGGTCGTTGATCATATCGTGTTTCAAAGGGATAATGAGCCGTACCTTAAAACACTGTTGTCGGACCAGGAAACCGCGCAGGAAGCGTTGAATATCCTTCTCAGCTGGTTCCGGGATATTGTGCTCATGAAACAGGGGGTCGGCGCGGAACGGGTGGCCCACCGGGACAGGATTCAGGAGCTCGCCCGGGCTAAACAACAGTATACAACGGAGCAGTTATTTGCTATTATTGATGAAATTGTCCAAACCCAGCGGATGCTGTATGAGAACCTGAATGTAAAAATTGCCTTTAATATATTGAGGGATAAAATATGGATCAGATCATAGAGGTGTTATTAGGGGATTTTCGTCCCGTGTTTTATTTTGACCGGAATAATGTTGAATGCCAGCGGGGCGATCTGATTATTGTGGAGGTGGAGCGGGGGACGGAATTTGGCAAAGTGGTCGGGCTGGTGGCCCCGGAGCCGCCGGATAAGAAGGGCCATAAAAGTGAAACAATTTCCGGGAAAATTGTCCGGAAAGTCACGGAAGGGGACCTTAACCAGATCAAGAATAATCGGATCAAAGTTCAGGACGCCATGAATTCGTGCCTGCGCAAGATCAACGAGCAGCATCTTGATATGCAGCTGGTCAACGCCGAGTATACATTTGACTGCAGCAAGATTATTTTCTTTTTTACAGCAGAAGGCCGGGTGGATTTCCGCGGACTGGTGAAGGACCTGGCGAAAATTTTCCGGGTCCGCATCGAGCTGAAACAGATCGGAGTGCGGGACCGGGCTAAAATGGTGGCCGGCTACGGGGTGTGCGGCCGGCAGCTGTGCTGTTCGTCCTATATGCGCTGGTTTCATCCTCTGTCGATCAAGATGGCCAAGGAGCAGGCCCTGCCTTTAAACCCCTCCCGGATTTCCGGGGTGTGCGGCCGGATCAAATGCTGCATGGCATACGAGTTTGTTGTCTACCGGGACCTGGTGAAAAGCCTTCCCCATATCGGTGAAAAAGTGAATACCCCCGAAGGGAAAGGAAAAGTGAAGGACATCAATATCCTGAAACGCACGGTTTTTGTAGACATGGGGGAAGGGAAAGTGACAAAACTCGTCTATTCGAATGATCATGAGTAAATACTACCTGACAACGCCCATTTATTATGTGAATGATAAGCCGCACATCGGGCACGCCTATACGACCATCCTGGCGGATGTCCTGGCGCGTTTTCACCGGGCGCAGGACCAGGACGTGTTTTTTTTGACGGGACTGGATGAGCACGGCCAGAAAGTCCAGCAGGCGGCGGAAGCCCGCGGCCTGGCGCCGCAGGAGCATTGCGATGATCTGGCGCCGCGGTTTATTCAGTTATGGGACAAACTGGAGATAGGTTATGACGACTTTATCCGCACGACGGAGGCCCGGCATATCCGTGTTGTCCAGGATGTCCTGCAAAAGGTTTACGACGCCGGGGATATTTATAGAGACGAATACGAAGGATGGTATTCTGTCGCCGAGGAAAGGTTTATCACCGAAACAGAAAAAGATTCCGGCGCTTTCCGGGACATCAAAACGCTGAAGGAACGCAACTGGTTTTTCCGGATGAGCAAGTACCAGCAGCAACTGGTGGATCATATTACGGCCCACCCGGATTTTATCCGGCCGGAATCCCGCCGGAACGAAATCCTGGGGTTTCTCCGGCAGCCTCTGGGGGACCTGTGCATTTCCCGTCCGAAAACCCGGTTGAGCTGGGGCATCGAACTGCCCTTTGACAAAGATTATGTGACGTATGTCTGGTTTGATGCGCTTTTGAATTATATCACCGCCCCCGGCTACGGGGAGGACGCATCCGGCCGGTTTCAGTCCTGGTGGCCGGCGGACCTGCATCTGATCGGCAAGGACATTATTACCACGCACGCGGTGTACTGGACGACCATGCTATTTGCCCTCGGTCTGGAGTTGCCCCGGACGATCCTGGCGCACGGGTGGTGGCTCACCGGCGAGGTCAAAATGAGCAAGTCCCTGGGGAACATCGTGAACCCGTTGGAGCTGGTGGAAACGTACGGGGTGGACGCGGTGCGGTATTATTTGATGCGGGAAATGGTCTTGGGCCAGGACTCGAATTTTACCGTGGAGTCCTTTATCAAGCGTTATAACAGCGATTTGGCGAATGATTTCGGCAATCTCTTGAACCGGGTGAGCGGCCTCCTGGGGAAATATTTTAACCATCGCGTGCCGGCTCCGGGGGCTTTTTCTGCCGAGGACACCGCCGTGCAGCAGACAGGCGGTGCCCTGCCTGGACGAGTCGCGGCGTGTGTGGAACAGTTAAGGATTCATGACGCGATCGAGGAGGTCCTGCAGTTGGTCCGGCAGGTCAATAAGTACCTTGAGGCTGCGGCGCCATGGAAGCTGGCCAAGACCGATTTGGAAAAGGCCGGGACCGTGCTTTTCACCGCGACGGAAGCGCTGCGGATCTGCGCGGTTTTGCTGCAGCCGGTGATGCCGTGTAAGTCCGGTCAGGTTTTGGATGTCCTGGGCGCGCAGGGAAGCTCGCCGGTCTGGGGAGGCCTGAAGCCGGGTGCCGGGCTCAAGGCCCACGACGCATTGTTCCCGAGGATAGAGATAGAATCATAAGGGCCGGGCGGGTCAGGGCGAATAACGTGAATTAGAATCCGATTCCTAAACTATGGTATGGACAATTGGATTCGCGTGAACGGGATTCGCCCTGACCCGTCTGGTTCATGTTATATATAAAATGAACAGGAATCATTATGGCTGTCACGACAATCCAATGGGTGAAAGACCACATCAAGCTGATCGACCAGACACGGCTTCCGCAGGAGGCCGTGTATATTGACTGTTATGACCTTAAAACGTTATGGGACGCGATCCGGCGCTTGAGCGTGCGGGGCGCTCCGGCGCTGGGTGTGGCCGCCGGGTTCGGCGTGATGCTGGGCCTCAAGGATTTTCAGGGGACGCATAAAGATGCATTTGTCCGCCAGTTGAAGACAGTGTGTGATTATATCGCCACGTCACGGCCGACGGCCGTTAATTTGTTTCATGTCCTTGACCGTATGCAAGCGGTGGTCGAGCAGAATCCGGACGCGGGTGTCCCGGAATGGAAGCGGCGGCTGAAGCAGGAAGCGTTCCGGGTTTACGAGGAAGACCGGCAGGTCTGCCGGTCCCTGGGGCGCTGGGGCGCTTCTTTGATCCCGGACGGGGGGAATGTCATGACCATTTGCAACGCCGGGGCTCTGGCCACCGTGGATTACGGGACGGCGCTGGGCGTTTTTTATTCGGCCCAGGAACAAGGTAAAAATTTTTCCGTCTACGCGTGCGAAACCCGGCCGCTTTTGCAGGGCGCCCGGTTGACCGCCTGGGAACTCACAAAGGCCAAAATCGACACCACGCTTATCTGCGACAGCATGGCGGCGACGGTGATGAGGGACAAGCCTATCGCGGCGGTTTTTACCGGCGCGGACCGGATTACGGCCAATGGGGACACGGCCAACAAGATCGGGACCTACAGCCTGGCGGTCCTGGCGCATCATCATAAAATTCCGTTTTACGTGGTGGCGCCGCAGTCGACTTTTGATTTGTCTTTGCCCGACGGCCGGAAGATCCCGATCGAAGAACGGGACGCCTCCGAAGTCCGCGGCTTTAACGGCCAGCTCTCGGCTCCCAGGCACGTGAAGGTTTTTAACCCGGCCTTTGATGTTACCGGGCACCGCTTAATTACGGCCATTATCACCGAGCACGGCATTATCCGGCCGCCTTTCACGCGCAACATCTCCCGGGTTCTTGGAAAAAAGCCGAAAGGCTGACAGGCGTAACCTGGACCGGTTATGAACGGGGAGTTCCTTCCTTATGAAGACTTTATCAGATATGGGTGAATTTGGCTTTATTGAACGGATTAAACATAAGCTGCCGGCGGACACGAGCGTTCTGACCCCGGCCGGGGATGACACGGCTGTCGTAAAACCCCCTGCCCGGGGACAGCAGCTTTTAATGACGGCGGATATGCTGGTGGAAGGCGTGCATTTTAAGCCCGGGACGTCCCTGGAGTTGGTCGGCTGGAAGGCGTTGGCCTGTAATATCAGTGATATCGCCGCGATGGGGGGAGAGCCGCGCCACGCGCTTGTTTCCGTTGCCCTGTCTCCCCGGACGGAAGTAGCGGCGGCGGAACAGCTTTATAAGGGGCTGACCCGATGCGCCAGGGAATTCGGGGTGAACATCGTCGGGGGCGATACCGTCAAAAGCCGCGGCCTGGTCGTTCATGTGGCGCTCACCGGAGAGGCCCGCCCTCAAGACGTGGTTTTGCGCAGCGGCGCCGCTGCCGGGGACGTGATTTTTGTGACCGGCCCTTTGGGCCGGGCGTGGAAGAGCGGCAAGGATTTCCGGTTTCGACCCCGGGTCACGGAGGCGAGGGCTCTGATTTCCAATGGCCTGAAACCGTCGGCCATGATCGACATCTCCGATGGATTGGCCGCGGACCTGGGGCATATCCTGGCCCAGAGCCGCTGCTCTGCCTGTTTGGAGGAAGCCCGTATTCCGCTTGCGCGGGGGGCCTCCGTGCACGAGGCGCTTTATGACGGGGAAGATTATGAATTATTATTTTCCTTATCGAAACAAAAAGCGGCCCGATTGCGGAAGATCGACCCCTGGGGCCGGACCTATTTCCCGGTGGGAAATATCCAGGCCGGGAGACCGGCCGTGTCTTTGCAGGACCGCCAGGGCCGGGTCCGCGAAATCGTCCGGAAAGGGTTTGTTCATTTTTAACATATGGCGTCCTTGACTCTGACAACGCGAGCGGCAGAGGAAACCATGGCTTTCGGACAAAAGCTCGGCCGGCGGCTTGTCCCGGGGAATATTGTCTGTATGTTCGGAGACCTGGGCAGCGGTAAGACCACCTTTGTCCGGGGTGTGGCCAAGGGCCTGGGTGTTAATCCGGATGAGATTCACAGCCCCACGTTTGTTTTGCTCAATGTTTATCGCGGGCGGCTGGCGCTGTATCATTATGATTTCTACCGTCTGGAGAGCCCGGATGAAATCGCCGCGATCGGCTATGACGATTTTCTTTATGGGAAAGGCGTTTCGTTCATCGAATGGTCGGAACGCTTCGGCCCGCTGATCCCGAAAAATTTTTTGCGCGTTGAATTTGTTTTTATCGATGAAACCCGGCGGCGCATTACGCTTTCTGCGAAAGAGAAAGGGTATGCCCGGCTGGTTGAGGATTTAAGGGGCCGTGTCTATGAGTCATGAATCTTACCTTTTGATGGATACCTCGACCAGGAATTTAAGCCTGGCTGTCAGCCGGGCCGGCGCTGTGGTGCGTTTCAGGAATGTCAAGCTGGATAAGGTCTTGTCATCCTCAATCGTCCCCTGCATTGACCGGCTTCTGAAACAGGCCGGCCTCCGGATGGCGGATGTCAGCGGGTTCGGGATCGGGACGGGGCCGGGATCGTTCACCAGCCTGCGGGTCGGGTTAGCCACGGTTAAAGCTTTTTGTCTGGCGTCCGGCAAGCCGGTGGTCGGGGTCCCCAGCCTGGACATCCTGGCGCAAAACGTTTCGGACACGGCGGCCCCCTTCATCGCGACCCTGGTTGATGCCCGCCGGGATCTGGTTTACGCGTGCCTTTATCAGGTGCTTCCGGGCGGGCTTAAACGGGTTTGCCCGTATTTGTTGACCGGGCTGGATGATTTTTTGCCCCAGCTCAAAGGAGAAACCGTTTTTGTGGGCGACGCCCTGCCGCTTTATCAGGACCGTATTGAAGCTTATGCCGGCAAGGAACGCGGCGGCTCGCCGGCGTTGATGTGCCATTGGGCTCCGGAGCGGATGTGGTTCCCCCGGGCTCATAAGATGCTGCCGCTGGTATCGGGCCGGCTGCTCCGGGGAGAAACGGATGACCCGGACACGCTTGTCCCTTTGTATTTATATCCGGAACATTGTCAAGTGAGGAGGTGAGGCATGAGCTCCCGTAAAACGCACAATTATTTGTCATGGGTGGAAGTGGACTTGAAAGCCATCCGGAATAATTTTAAGCAGATCAGGACGATGGTGCAGCAACGGCAGGTCGAGCTGCTCCCGTATCCCGTGAAAGGAAGGAAATCCACCCGTTTCCCGGAGGTCCTGACGGTTATTAAGGCGGACGCCTACGGTCACGGGATGCTTCAGGTGGCCCAGATGCTCAACAGGATGAAGGTGGACTTTTTCGCGGTGTCGGATATCCCGGAAGGCATCCTTTTAAGGAAAAACGGCATCAAGAAAAAGATCCTGCTGCTGGAAACGTCGCTCCCTTCGCAGGTCAAGGACGTCGTGGATTATAATTTGACGCCGACGGTTTGCACGCTGTCTCTGGCGGCGTCTCTGAATACTTACGCTAAAAAAATCGGCCGGATGATTGACGTGCATATTAAAATCGATACCGGAATGGGCCGCCTCGGGGTCTGGCACCGGGGCGCGGAGGGGTTTATCAAGGATGTGATGCGGTTTAAGAACCTTGCCGTCAAAGGGCTTTACACTCATTTCCCCCTGGCGGACAGCAACCCGGATTACACGGTCGCGCAAGTGCAGCAGATGCACGAACTGGTCAAAACGCTTGATCAGCAGGGGCTCGTGGTTCCGTATGTTCACGCGGCCAACAGCGCCGGTCTGATTGATTACCAGACGGTGATTTTTAACCTTGTCCGTCCCGGGATTATGCTTTACGGGCTTTATTCCGACACCCGCCTGGCGCAAAAAGTCAAGCTGCAGCCGGCGATGAGCGTGAAATCCAGGATCATTTTTGTCAAGACGGTTTTGAAAGGCCAGGGCATCAGTTACGGGCATACGTTTGTCGCGCCGCATGACCTGGTGGCCGCGGTCCTGCCGATCGGATACAGCGACGGGTATTTCCGCAGTTTATCCAACAAGTCCTCGGTGCTGGTGGACGGCCTGCGCTGTCCTATCCTGGGGAGGGTCACCATGGATCAGATTGTCGTGGATGTGTCCCAAGTCCCGGGAGTGAAAATCGGGAAGCCGGTGGTGATCCTCGGCAGACAGAAGCAGGCGGAGATTACCGCGGATGAACTGGCCGGGTACGCGGAGACGATCAATTACGAAATCCTCTGCAGTCTGGGCAGCCGGCTCCCCCGGGTGTATAAAAATTAAGGGGGGCATCCGGCCGGATCCGAAGTTATAAAGGATATTTTACCGGAATTTGTATTTGATCAGATAAAGGGCGGTGCCGGTGAAGATCACCGGGGCCAGCCAGGCCGCGAGCAGAGGCGGGAAGATGCCTCCTTTCCCCAAAGCCAGGCCGACCGCGTTGGTCACGTAGTAAAGGAACCCGATCGCGATGGCTATCCCGAGAGACGAGAAGGTCTGGGCGCGGCGCCGTCCGGTGCTGAGCGGGAGGGGGAGGGCGACCAGAACAATGATGATGTTGGTCAGCGGGAAAGAATATTTTTG
>JAGOJP010000095.1 GCA_017995055.1 Candidatus Omnitrophota bacterium | reverse complement strand
TTTCAATACGATACCCTCGGTTAACCTGTATCTCCCCCTTATCATTAAGCCAGGGGACCCGGAATAGGATCACCCGTTCCGGCTCAATCATTCTTTCTATGATTTTACCTTCTTTATATTTCGGGTTTTCTTCCAAAAATGAGGACAAGGAATCAACCACCTCCTTAACAGCTTGGTGAAACTCCGGTTCTCCCGGGTTCCGGCGGATGACAATGTCCATAATTTCATTATCTTTACTCTTCATCGCGTGCTCCTTTATTGATTGGGCACCAGGTTATCCAAATAGCTAAGAATAGACCTGGCGGCTTTCTTGGCCATCCCCATCGCTTCAATGACAGTCCCCTCCCCGCCCACAATGTCTCCACCGGCAAAAACACCCTTCATAGACGTCTCCATGGTCTCCGGATTAATGATCACGTCCCCGTATTTATCGGTCGCCAGTTGGGGCGTGGCGCTGGTCAAAATTTTATTGGCACCCAAGCCTATGGCTATGATCGCTAAATCGCAATCCGCTTCAAACGCGCTCCCCTCCATCACAATCGGCCTGCGTCGTCCCGTGCTGTCCGGTTCACCCAGTTCGCAACGGGATGCGCGGATTTTTCTGACAAAGCCTTTCTCATCACCCAGGAATCCTTCCGGCTTGACCAAAAGATCAAACTTGATCCCCTCCTCTTTGGCATGTTCTATCTCAAGCCGGCGCGCCGGCATTTCTACTTCCGTGCGCCTATATAAAATAGCCGTATCCGGTTCAACGCCCCGCATGTGCTGCAGCCTGATGGCCACGCGGGCCGCGTCCATCGCCGTGTTCCCGCCTCCAATCACAACGATATGCTTGCCGATATTGATCGGAGTATGATGGGCGGGAAACAGGTGGGCGGACATCAAATTGACCCTCGTCAAAAATTCATTCGCGGAATAAATATTACACAGATTCTCCCCCGGAAGGCCTAAAAAAGACGGTATTCCCGCCCCCATTCCGAGGAAGACGGCGGAAAACCCTTCGGCGAAAAGTTCCTCCAGCAGCTTCATTTTGCCGATAAGGGTGTTCGTCCTGATTTCAACACCCAGTTCTTTTAAGGAATCGATCTCAAAATTCAAAATATTCCTCGGAAGCCGGAAAGGAGGGATCCCGTAACGCAAGACGCCTCCCGTCTTATGAAGCCCTTCAAAAACCGTGACCCGGACGCCCCGCCGCGCCAGTTCCCCGGCGCAGCACAACCCTGCCGGCCCGGAGCCGACAACCGCGACTCTGGCCCGGGCATACCGATCATCACGGGACGACTGAACCCGCAATCCCTTCCGGGCTCCATAGTCTCCGATAAACCGCTCAAGAAAATGAATCCCGATGGCCTGTCCGGACGCGAACGGCTCCCCCTTCTTAGTAAAAACACAAGCCCGGCGGCACTGATATTCCGCGGGGCACACCCGGCCACAAATAGAAGGGAAATTATTTTTTTGGCGGATCGTAAAATACGCATTGTCATAATCTTTCTTCACCATCTGGCCTATAAATGTCTTAATATCGACCCCCACGGGGCATCCCGAAACACACTGGGGATCTTTGCACTGAATGCACCGTGACGCCTCCCGCAAGGCTTCTTCCTCGGAGAACCCCTGGACAACTTCCTCAAAATCCTTAACCCGAGCAGAGCTTTCTCTCTCTTTAATCTTAACCGGTTCTTTTTTCATGCTTCATTTATCCCGCGTTGTGAAGACGACAGATATGTTTTTCCTGTTCGCTATACACGCTGTTCCGCGTTAATAACTCCTGCCAATCAATCTGGCTCGCATCAAACTCCGGGCCGTCCACGCAACTAAACTTGACTTTCCCGGCCGCCGTCACGCGGCAGCCGCCACACATGCCCGTCCCATCCACCATGATCGCGTTCAAAGAAACAAGCGTCAAAACCCCGAACGGTTTCGTCACCAAAGAAACGGCGCGCATCATAGGGATAGGGCCGACAGCGTAAACTAAATCATATTTTGATCTTTCCAGCCGCTCCTTGAGCGCTTCGGTCACAAACCCCTTCCGGCCATAGGACCCGTCATCGGTCAAAACAACGCATTCGTCGGAGGCCTCTTTTAATTCACGCTCAAGGATCAATAAACCTTTCGTGCGGGATCCGATTATGGCTGTCACATGGTTTCCGGCCTCTCTCAACGCTTGGGCGACCGGATATATTTCCGCTATGCCCACGCCCCCGCCGACCAGGATCACCTGCCCGTATTTCTTGATCTCCGTCGCGTGCCCCAGCGGCCCCACGACGGAATACAGCAAATCTCCTGCGTTCATTTGTGCCAGCAGTTTTGTCGTAAAACCGGCTTCCTGAGCGATCAGCATCACCGTCCCCTTCCCGGGGTCGGCCTTGACGATTGTCAAAGGGATCCGCTCCCCTTCTTCTTTAACCATCAGCACCACGAATTGTCCTGCCCTGGCTTTTGCCGCGATATCCGGGACCAAAATCGTCAGCTTTACGACCCGGGTCCCCTCTTCTGTCAAAAACTCTTTGTCTACAATCCGCATGACATCGTCCCCATGATATTTTTTATCCATGAGCCTTCCTTATAATATCTTCAGGCTTTTTATAAAACTCCACGGCCTCCTGGCCATATTTTTTTCGCGCCCATAAAAAAAACATCCTTGAAACTTCACAGGGATGTCTTTATCTCACTGCCTTTTTCAAGCCCATTCCTAAAAAACTTAATCCTCATGCTATATCCCGCTTCCCAGGCTGTCAATCTTTATTTCAAATGCCGGTCTAGATAACCTATCCCCCCAAGACGTCAGGGGAACGACAGGAAAGCCGCGGGACACGGCTCAAGTCCGTTGCCTGTTTTTCTCGAACCGCCGCCCAAGAGCTTTGAAATCAAGGCCTCCGGCCGCGCCTCGCGGGGCGGCCAAAACTTTCCCCGTCCATATAATGCCTGTCACCCCTGATACAATATCGGTCACAAGACGCGCCCAAAAAATTCCTTTTAATCCGAAAAATTGTGCGCCGGCAAACGACAACGGTATTAATAAAAGAACCACCCGGATGCTGTTTAAAATAGCCGAGTCGACCGGCTGGTGGATCCCCGTCAGGCAGAATCCGGAATAACGGTGGACTTCCAGAAAACCATAACCGAAACACGTAATGCCGATATACTGTACCAGCACCTTGATGACTGCCCTGTCCGGAGAAAATAATCCCGCGAGCGGACGGGCAAGGGCAAAGAACAGGCCCCCCATCGCCAGCCCGAAAATCAGGGCAAAAAACATCGTCCCTTGACGGGCCGCGCGAATCCGGTCAAAACGGTTGGCCCCGAAATTCTGCGCCACAAACGGCACCAAGGACATCCCGACCGTCATGGGGATCATAAAAGCGAACATCTCAATCCGGGTGGCAACGCCGCAGGCGGCAATCGCGGCGTTCCCGAAACGTGAAACGAGCGTGATCACCACCGCAGTGGAGATCGGGATTAAAATCGAGCTGAACACACTTGGCAGGCCGATATACAAAATCCTCCGCCAGGAGACAAAAATCCTGCGGCAGGAAAACGGCGCAAACGATATCAACCGGTGTTTCTTGTGCAAAACATAAAATGTGCCGCCCAGCACCGCGGCCTGCGAAAGGACCGTGGCCAACGCCGCACCGGCGATCCCCATCCGGGGGAAGCCCCAAAACCCGAAAATCATAACCGGATCAAGGACAAAATTTACGAGCGTCCCCCCGACCATTAAACAACTTACCGCCTTGGTGTTTCCGGCCCCGACAATGACATCTCCAAGCATGATCTGCACCGCCATCACCGGCATCCCAAAATACCATATCCTCATATATTGCTCGGTTAACTCCAATGTTTCCCCGCCGGCCCCCAACCGGGAAAAAAGCGATGTTATGGTCGCCAGCCCGACGCTCGCGATAATCCCGGACACGATAAAGACCAAAGATATCGCATGCGTCGTCAACCTGGCCGCCGCACCCTGCTTGCGGCCGCCCAGGGCCCGGGCCACGACCGTCATGGCTCCGGTTCCCATCCCCCGGATAATAAAACTCAAGAGCATGATAACCGGGAAACCAAACGTCATCGCCGCCAGAGAATCGGTGCCCAGCCGCGACACGAACCAGGTGTCGGTCAGGTTATAAGCATTAATGGCAAATGTCCCGGCCAACATCGGAACCGCCATCTTGACTAGGGTTTTGAAAACCCCCTCTTTGACCAATTGAGACATATCTACGAGGATCTTTCAGTTGCGCCGGGAACAGGTCTTCCTTAAGAGAGGCAACCCGAGAGCTTTCTCGGGCGGGTTGCCTCTCTCTTGAGATTGACGCGGGGTGCTGTCGGTTTGAAGAGGAACGCCTCTTGTCCCTGGCTAGATAAAGGCGAAGATGGTATCACCTGTCTTTATAGGATTTCACTTGACCAAATCTTAAGCATATTCGGACACAGCGTTTTTTTTGTCAAGTATTATTTTTAAAGCTCAATAAAAACAATCATTTATTGTACAGCTCCCGTCCTTCTAAAATGGTTGTTCTCCCGGAAAAAATTTTTTATTCATAAGCATTGAGTTTACACAACCGAAGGGAATATAAATTAGACATGCGAATTGATCCTTCAGCGCGAGTGAGCTCAAGCGAACGAGCCGAAGGATGGGGGGTTACTATCCCGCCGTTTGCTGCGGTTCATTGAGTCCAGAGCTTGCTCGGGAGTTTATCCCTTTGATATTTCCGCGGGGAACGCCCTGAGGCCCATCACGCTTAACAAAAGCCGTCCCCGGCTGATCGGCACGACCGGCCGCACCTCTTTAACAAGACGAGGCAATGCGAGTCCCACGTATAGCCGGAGTGTGCCGGAAATCAAAAAAAGCGTGAAAATTTTATTGTAAAACAAGGGCGGCAGAAAACGGATCAGATGCCCGCCGACCATGGATCCGGCGGCCAGGCCGGCCCCCGCCAGGAGGGTGAAATAGGCGACGCACCTCGTCCGTTTTCCCGGCTTCACCGCGTCCATAATAAAATTCGAAGTGCACAGATTGAATCCTGCCCACAAAAAGCCGGAAAACATTTCCACAAGGATTAAAAACACCGGATTCTGGTTGATGATCCAAAGAAATGGGCTGCAACAAAACAGAGGCGCGATCAATGTCATGACCTTGAGATTGCCCACGCGATCGGCATGGCGCCCCCACCGGCGGACCGTGGCGTATAACGTCAGAAGCAATAGCGTGTTGACCAGGGAAAACAAAAGATAATTAAATTTCAAATCCTGCAGCATCAGCACCGCGAAAAACGGGGCGGCCAGGTTCACGGCGAAATTGACACACGTTACAAAAAGCGTGAAGCGCACAAAATTGCTGGTCCGGTATTGCCGGATAAATTCAAAAAAGGTAAAGTGATCATCATCCCGGAATTCCAGCGGCGGCTCCGTCACCTTTCTCATAAACAACCAGGACATGATCCCAAAAACCAGAGCGACGCCGAAAAGGATAAAGAACCCGGCTCTCTTTCCGGTTTCACCCATGGCATGGAGGATGAACCCGGCGATGACCGTTGAGATGACAGCGACAAACCCGAGATTACGGCTGCGCCAGCCAAAGTAGGCGCCACGACGCGTCGGGAGCACCAAATCCGAAAGCAGACTGGTCAAACCGGGATTGATAAAAGTGCCGAAAACATTGAAAAGCACGACCGCGACAATAAACGTTATCGGCTTAACCGCCGGATCAAGAGCCGTCAGGGCCATCGCCAGCAGGGCCAGCCCCTGCCACAGGATAAAAAACAGCGCCACCTTCTTCCGCGAACGCATGTGGACAACGGCTTCCGCGCTGGCGGTCTGAAAAACCGAAGAAAAAATATGGCTGCAGGAGTTCATGATAGCGACGTGGCGGGCGGTCCCTCCCAGCAGAAGAAGAAAGGGCGTAAAATAATCCTGGGTGAACCCGCCCATGCAACACCGGGAAAGCCCCATCCAATAGGAGAGTTTCAAACTGCGGTTTATCTTGTGGTCTTCAATGCTCATGCTTGCAGAATAATGCCATCCTACGGAAGGGTTTTAAAGTTTCTAGAGAACTCCGTCACAAAAAAGAGGGTTCATAGGCTCATCACGCCACCTACACTCCTCACCGTCATCCATCACGTAGAGACCCTTTTGTTGAGACGTTTCCCTCTCCTTCTTAAGCTCACAACGAATAACAATCTGCCCCAAAATATCTTTTATGCCCTCAACGGGAAAAGGCACCAATTTTCTCGTCGATAAATCCCAGCACTCCCTGTTTCAAAAGGCCAAAATTGAAGTTTTTCAACGGACGGATAATCAGATTGTCTTATGGCCTGCTCGCTCTTATTTCTAAAAACCGGGATCAAGAGGACTCAACGCACAGCCCAGACCTAACGGCTAAGCTCCGCGCAAGAAAATATAGAAAGCTGCAGCGGCCAGGATCCTGTAAAACCCGAAAATGGTAAAATTATGCCGTTGAATAAAATGCAGGAAAAATTTAATGCTCATCATGGCCACCACAAAGGAGGACAGAAAACCAACCGCCAGGGAAGACAGGGCGCCCTCCCCCCAAGAAACATCACCGGTACTTTTAAGCAGATCGAAGGCGCTGGCTGCCAACATCGTCGGGATAGCTAACAGGAAAGAGAACTCAACAATCGTCTTGCGGCGCAGCCCCAGGAGCAACCCTCCGATGATCGTGGCCGCCGACCGCGAAACGCCGGGGACCATAGCCAGCGATTGACAAAGCCCGATTAAAACCGCGTCACGGTAAGACAGCCGGCTTAAATCCTCCTTGTCACCGGCTTCTTCACGGTAAAACTTTTCAAAAAGGACCAAAAACAGTCCCCCGAGGAAGAGCGAGGCCACTACAACATGGACATTTCCCAAAAGAAATTTTTTAATAAACTTATACAGCACCAGACCAACGACCCCTGTGGGAATGAATGCCGCCAAGAGCCGTTTCAAGACTTCCACCCGGATCAACAACGAACGGGCGTAGACGACGACCACCGCCAGAATCGCGCCCAGCTGAATCATAATTTCAAAGCTTTTCAGGAACTCGGTTTGCGAAAGCCCCAGAAAACGGGCCGTGAGGATCAAATGCCCGGTGGAAGAAACCGGCAAAAATTCCGTGACCCCCTCAACGACCCCCAAGATCAGCGCAGATAATAAATCCATATCTTTTATTGAAAGCTTTTTAAACCGTAAAGCTTTAGCAATTCATTAATATTGGTTGTTTTTAAATCGATGCCGCCGGCCTCTCCCAATGGCAGCAGGATGATCTTTTTGCCGGCCAAGGCCTCCGCCAGCTTTATTTTCACCATCGTTTTTCCCCCGGAACTATTCAGGGCCTCCACCATTTTCTCAATCCCTTTTGACTGGGCCAGCCCTTCGGCTTCGATGGCCCGGGCAATCATCGTCTGCTGCTCATAATAAGCGTCCGCGTTGATCTTCGCCCGGGCATACTCTCCGTCAACATCGGCAATCATTTTATTAACCTCGCCGGCCGCCTGCTGTCGTTTCTGCAGGTATTCTTCGATGGTCGCTTTCGTTTCCGATTTGAATCTTTCCACCATCTGATCGGCGATTTTCTTCTCCTCAATGGCCTTTTGATAAGCGGCGTTAAAACGGTAATCCTTCGGCAGCACGCTTTCCACAATGACGCCGTATCGATTTAGAATATTATTTAAAATGTTTTTGGCTTCTTCCGCTTTTTCCGTCCTTTTTGTGGCCACGTAAAAGTCTTCCGTTTTCAAAGCGCCGAATTGCTCGCGGGTGACATTTCTAGTTATGGGCCGGACCAGCCGTTCCTCAAGCTCCCGGTTTGTGTGGGCGACACTCATGATAATGTCCGGGGCTTTCTGCGGATCAATGCGGTAAGCGACGATCACATCCAGGGCGATATCATTCCCGTCAATGGTCTTAAAAACCAGGTCATCCCTGCTCGCGCGGATTCCGCGGTTAGAAGCCGTCATTTCAATATTCTGCAACTTGGTGTCAAAAACATACCAGGCGTTGATGACCGGCGGAAAAAAATATTTGGCCCCGGGGGCGCATACACTTTTCTCATCACACCCTTTTTAACGAACGGCGACCACTTGATGACCCTCACGCCCACTTCCGTGGACTTTGTTTGATGCTGGAAAGCAGGAAAAAGGATCAGCGCCAACAGCAGCACTCCCGGGACGACAATTTTTATCAATGATTTGAGTTTCATGGCTGCTCCTTTCCTTGCTCGACGCCAAAAAGCCTTAAGGTTCCCTCGAGATCAAGAGGATTCATCCCGTATTGTCCACCCGACGGGAGCATGATCACGTCTATTCCCTTATAGACCTCCGCCATTTTAAGCCCGACCATTTTGTCTGCCCCGCTCTTTTGATAGGCCAAATTGATAAGCTCCGTCTTCCTCGCATCCGCCAAGTTCACCAGAAGGTCGGCCTCCGCGATCTTGCTGCGCACGTAAAGATCTTTTTCCGCGTTTTTTTTCATCACATAGGCTTTCCCTTCTTCCAGCGTCACTTTAACATTCGCTTCGCCTTCCTGCCGGGCTTTCTTGAGAAGGGCCTCCTCCATGGCGGCCTTGGCCTTGGACTGGTTCGTAAAAACCAGCTGATCTTTCAGCTTCTTCTCTTCAATGTTGCGTTGAATCTCGGCGCTGTAAACAAAGTACCTTATTAAAATATGGCCAACACCAATCCCTTTGGGGTTCAATTCTTCGTTCAGCAATTCCATGGCGTAGCGGGCCTTTTTTTCGCGCAAGGGAGAATTGTAAAATTCTTCCGTGGTCATTTCCGGCGCCCGAACGCCAAATCTGCCTTCCAGATAACAGCGCACGATCTGCGAAAGCCGGATGTAATATTCTTTAACCCTGCCCTGGGCCGGCAAATTTTCTTTGG
>JAGOJP010000094.1 GCA_017995055.1 Candidatus Omnitrophota bacterium | reverse complement strand
CGCTCCTATTCTGGGGAATAACCGCGGCCCGGATTCCTTTGCTAACCGACCCGGACCCCTATGCCGTGAGTCTCATTTTTGACTTAAACCTGCCGGTCTGGCTGATCGCTTCCCGATTATTTTCAGCGTTCAGTTGGGGCGCGATCTTCCTTTTGGTAGGGCGTCTGGCGGCGCGGCGACACGGGACGCAGGCCACCCTGGTTGCGGCTTTACTGATCATCCTGGACCCTTATAAAATTCTCTTGCCGCAGGCCTGGCTGGCGCTTCCTGACGTTATCATCGCGCTATTAGCCCTTGCGGAATACAGCCTGTATGAAGATTACACCCGCGGCGGCCGCACCCCGCCCCTTTACGGCGCCGCTGTCCTTGCCGGACTGGCGGCGGGATTAAAACTGAACGGCGCTTTGTTAATCATCCCGGTCCTTGCCGCGCCCTGGCTCTTCAAAAGCAAAACAGCCTCTCTTTCCCTGACGGTAAAATTATTTTTTGTGTTTATGGCCATGTTCCTGGCGGGATCGCCGTTTCTACTGATCATGCCGAACGCGTTTCTTAAAGGGATTCTGGTCGAAAAACAACTGCTGTTTCATCAAACCCGGACCTGGGGGCTCACAGGTAATATCGCAGGAATGATGTCGGGCCTCTGGCAACGGGACGCTCTCCTGACCATCCTGTTTTTCCCGGCCATCGTTTTCTCCATTTTCAGGCGGCGCTCTGAAGGCTTTTTTCTAACGCTTCTGGCAACCTCCCTTCCTGTTCTGGGGTCTCTCGGTCAGCAAAACTTTTCTTATTACCTCTTCCTGTTCCCTCTGGGGGCGATACAGATGGCGGGATTATTTTGTTTCTGCGGACAAAAACTACCGGGCAAAACCGCGCACCGTATATTTTACGCCGCCACCGCCGGCCTTTTACTCATTTTCGCCTTCAAGACAGCCGTCTTCATCCAGTCCCGGCTCCAGCCCGACAATCAATGTTTGGCGGAAAAATGGATTAAAAAAAATATCCCGGACGGAACATCCTTTATCCTGGACTGGGCCTACGTTCCCAACATTGAGGTCAAACGGGTGTCAAAGTTTATCCAGAGACCGGGCCTGCATACACCCCAACCCGGGCAGGAGCCCTTATACCGGACAATCGTCGAGACGTTCCGGGGAGACATGAAATATTATCAGACCTCATCGCTGGTCAACTGTCTTTACCAGCCGGCCGAAGTCACACGCGGCCGCGCGCGCTACCTAGTCACGTCCGCTTCATGCTACGAGCGGTATTTCAACAATCCATCCATTGCGGACTGGGACGATCCGCTCATGGACCGTCTGGAAAAAAACCGTCTCATATTCTACCGGCTTCTCCTGAACGGTCAACTCCCCTACCGGATACACAAACGTTTTAACTCCGGCTCCGGGCCGAACGTCCTCATTTTTGAAAGGGAAAAATAAAAAAAACAATGAGCATTGTGTTTACACGCCCACAAGGAGTGTAAACTAGACATGCGAATTGATCCTTTAGGCGAGGGCAACCAAACGAACAAGCCGCAGGAGTTTGCTTTCATATTCCGCGGCTTGCTGCGGTCCATTGACTCCAGAGCTTGCTTTTGGATTTATATTTTTAATTTCCCGGCGGCGATTTTGTTGAGAGGTATCGCCTTATTGATAAGAAAACTATAAAGGCGGAAAGGCAGGCACTTTCGTAAAAAGAACAACGACTGAGTTTCAATGTCCGGGCGGTTACGGAACGAAGGCTGCCGGGAGCGGATCAGTTTTTCGACCAGAACGGCAATATCCTCCGGGTCTTTATAACAGTCATCCACAAAGGCCTTGACCTTTTTCTCCATGTAGGCGGACATTTCGTAATAAGGGCTTTCCTTGTCATGGAAATGTTGGGCGTACCGGCCGTTTTCATAAAATATTTTCGTTTTATACGTGCCCGGCTCAATCAGAAACACACCGATCCCGAAAGGTTTCAGCTCATACCGCAGGCTTTCCGAAAAACCCTCCAGCGCCCATTTGCTGGAGCAATACGCGCTGAAACAGGGCGACGTGGAGAACCCGGAAACGCTGGAAATATTAATTATTTTTCCGTGTTTCCTGGGCCGCATGAACGGGATCGCGGCCCGCGTGACGTTCAAAACGCCGAAGAAATTTGTTTCCATCTGAGCCCGGATTTCCTCGTCGGTCAAATCCTCAAAAAACCCGGCGATCCCATGCCCGGCGTTGTTGACCAGGACATCCAGATAACCGTACCGGGCCCCCACCTCTTTAAAACAATTATGTACGGAAAGCCGGTCCGTCACGTCGCACGGCAGAATATGAACGGTCGCGTTCCGGCGCTGGCATTCTCCAAGCAGCGGCCCCTGTTTATCAAGGTTGCGCATGGTGGCAATAACCGTATGCCCTTGGGAAGCCAGCCGGGCCGCCGTCAGAAGCCCGAAGCCGCTGGAACAGCCGGTGATTAAAACAATCTGCGAGGAATTGGAAATATTTTGGCCCATTACGCGCGCATACTTTTCTGGATCAGATAACAGTCCGCAAGCGTCAGGGCGATCATAGCTTCGATGACAGGGACAATGCGCGGGCATAAACACGGGTCATGCCGCCCCCGGACTTGAATTTCGACTTCTTCATTATTTTTATCAACGGTTTTCTGATGTAAGGCAATGGATGACGGCGGTTTGACCGCCGCCCGCAAAACAATATCCGCGCCCGTTGAAATCCCGCCCAGGATGCCGCCGGCGTGGTTCGTCGCCGGGACAGCCCGTCCTTCTTGAACAGTAAACGGGTCATTATGTTCCGAGGCTTTTAAAAGCGCGGCGGCAAAACCGTCCCCGAATTCAATGCCCCGGATCGTACCAATAGACATCACCGCATGGGCTAGCCGGGCGTTGAGCTTGCCGAAAACCGGGTCTCCCAGACCGGGGGGACAGCCCTGCACCCGTGCCTCAATGACCCCGCCTACCGAATCACAGGCCTGGTGGGCATCCTCAATCACCTGCACCATCCGCTGGGCCGCGTCCATATCCGGCGCCCTGACCAGGTTCTGTTCGATGACACCGTAATCCCGCTTATCGGTCCGGACAGGGCCGACCGCGATCGTGTAGGCCGTGATTTTAATTCCGGCCTGGGCTAAATATTTTTTAGCCACCGCACCGGCCGCCACCCGCGCCGCTGTTTCCCGGCCGGACGAACGGCCACCGCCCCGGTAATCCCGGATGCCGTACTTCATCTGGTACGTGTAATCCGCGTGCCCTGGCCGGTAAGCGTCCATGATGTTGGAATAATCCTGTGACCGCTGGTCCTGATTCTGGATCAGCATGGCCAACGGAGTTCCGGTGGTCTTACCTTCAAAAATCCCCGATAAAATTTCTACCCGGTCCGATTCCCGGCGCTGAGTCGTGATTTCACTTTGCCCCGGGCGCCGGCGGTCCAGGTCCGCCTGGATATCGGCTTCGGAAAGCTCCAATAAAGGCGGCACGCCGTCAATCACCACCCCCAGGGCCGGGCCATGGCTCTCCCCGAAGGTCATAATGCGGAATAATTCTCCAAAAGTATTTCCTGCCATGTTCCTCTCCTCACACGGGTCGGCCTGCCCGGCCTGTCAAAGCAAGCGGCCAGGCGTTGCGCTCATCCTGTTATCACGCTTCAACAATAATATTCATCATAGCACTGTTTTAAACGAGCGCAAACAGTCCTTCCATAAAAAAACGCGGCCACAATTACGCCAGCCAGGGCTGTTGGACCTTGAGCCTGGTTTCATACGCGGCAATCTGCTCGTCGAACTGCATCGTCCAGCCGATCTGATCCAGGCCTTTAATCAGACAATATTTGATGAACGGATGAATCTCAAACCGGTATTCCCGGCCGCTGCGGTCAATAATGATTTGTTTGGGAAGATCGGCGGCCACTTCAATCCCGGGAAATTTCTGCGCCTGCTGAAACAGGTTCTCCACGTTTTCGGGGGACAGACGCACGGCGAGGATCCCGTTTTTGCCGCAGTTATTATAAAAAATATCCGCGAAGCTCGGCGCGATGATCACACGAAACCCGTAATCCGCCAGCGCCCAGGGCGCGTGCTCCCGGCTGGAACCGCAGCCAAAATTATCCCGCGCCAGCAAAACCGTCGCGTGCCGGTATTCCCTCTGGTTGAGGACAAAGTCCGGATTCTCGTTTTTACCGTCATAATCCGTGTACCGCCATTCATGAAACAGGTGTTTGCCAAAACCGCTGCGCTCAATTTTGCGCAGGAACTGTTTGGGGATGATCGCGTCGGTGTCAATATTCGCCCGGTCTAACGGGGCGGCAATGCCTTTATGCTGAATAAAAGGTCTCATAGTCTTTTCCTTTTTATTTCAAAACTGCTTTTATGGATTATCATATTCCCGGATATCAGCCACATGCCCTTTTATGGCGGCTAAGGCGGCCATGGCCGGCGACATCAAATGCGTGCGGCCGCCCGGGCCCTGCCGGCCCTCAAAATTACGGTTACTGGTCGAGGCGCACCGTTCGCCGGGCTTGAGCTGGTCGTCGTTCATGCCAAGGCACATAGAACACCCTGAAAAACGCCATTCCATGCCGGCATCCGTGAATATTTTATGCAGGCCTTCGTCCTGGGCCTGCGCCCGCACCCGTTCCGACCCCGGCACGACAATCGCCTGCACCCCGGCGTGAACAGTCTGGCCTTTGACCACCTGGGCGGCCGCACGCAGGTCCTCGATCCGGCCGTTGGTACAGGACCCGATAAACACATTCGTGACCGGGATGCCTTGCATCGGAGTCAGCGGTTTCAGGTCCATATAGGCCAAAGCGTTTTTCGCCGCGGCTGTTTTCACCGGGTCCCCCAGGGTTTCCGGATCCGGCACGACGCCATCAATGGATGTGACCTGCCCCGGGCTCGTTCCCCACGTCACCTGCGGGGTGATCGCCTCCGCGTGAATCTCAACGATCCGGTCGAAAGACGCGCCCGCGTCGGTTTTAAGCGTCCGCCAGGAAGCGACGGCCTTATCCCAGTTCGCCCCTTGCGGCGCGAATTCACGTCCCTTTAAATATTCAAAAGTTTTTTCGTCAGGCGCGATCATCCCGGCCCGGGCGCCGGCTTCGATACTCATGTTGCAGACCGTCATGCGGCCTTCCATCGACAAATTCTCAATCGCGCTGCCCGCGTATTCGATCACATACCCGGTCGCGCCGTCCGTGCCTATCTGCCCGATGATATACAGGATAACATCTTTCGCCGTCACCCCGCGGCCGAGTGTGCCGTCCACCCGGATCAGCATGGACTTTGATTTATTCTGCTGCAGGGTCTGGGTCGCCAGGACATGCTCCACTTCCGACGTGCCGATCCCGAAAGCCAAGGCCCCGAAGGCGCCGTGCGTCGCGGTGTGGGAATCCCCGCAGACAATCACCATGCCCGGCTGGGTGATGCCCTTCTCCGGGCCGATCACATGGACAATCCCCTGGTCGCGGGTGCCGAACTCATACAGCGTCACGCCAAACTGTGCACAGTTCTCCTTCAATGTTTCCATCTGCGTGAGGGCCATCCCTCCGAGTTGGGACCAATCCTGGGTGCGGGTCGAAACATTATGGTCCATCGTGGCGAAAGTTTTATGCCGGCACCGCACCTGCCGGCCGCTCATCCTTAAACCCTCAAACGCCTGGGGGCTGGTCACCTCATGGACGAGCTGGCGGTCAACATAAATAAGCGAAATATCGTCCTTGCTTTCCCGGACCATGTGGGCGTCCCATATCTTATCGTATAATGTTTTTGGCATGGTTGCTCCTTCAGTCATGATTAAATTTAAGCTTACATCCCAGACCACGTGTGCTTGTATATTAATACCGGAGTCACTCGGCGAGAAGTTTCCTCAGCACGGTCTGCAGCACTCCGCCGTTGCGGTAATAATCGATTTCGACCGGCGTGTCCAGACGGCAGAGGCAGGGAAATTCTTTAACGCTCCCGTCCGCCTTACGCGCCCGGATCTTAAGGATCTTCTGGGGCCTTAAGCCCTCATCCAAATCCGGCACTTCGAAAATCTCTTCTCCGGTCAGGCCCAGCGTGTCGGCGGATTCGCCCGATAGGAACTCGAGCGGCAGAAGCCCCATTCCCGCGAGATTGCTGCGGTGAATCCTTTCAAAGCTCTGCGCCAGCACAATTTTGACGCCCAACAGCGCCGTGCCCTTGGCCGCCCAGTCCCGGCTGGACCCGGTCCCGTATTCTTTCCCCGCCAAAACAAGAAGCGGTGTTTGGTTCTCCTGGTATTTCCGCGCGGCGTCGTAGATCGTCATCTTTTCTCCCGATGGGAAATACAGAGTCCAGGCCCCTTCGGTGCCGGGCGCCAGCTGATTCCGCAAACGGATATTGGCAAACGTGCCCCGCACCATCACCCGGTCATTTCCTCTGCGGGACCCGTAGCTGTTAAACTGATGCGGCTCAACCCCCAGGGAACGCAAATAAAAACCCGCCGGGCTGTCCGGGGCGATCGCGCCCGCCGGGGAAATGTGGTCCGTAGTGATGGAATCCCCCACCTTGACCAAAACCTTGGCTCCGCTGACCGGCCGGATCGTGCCGGGCTCCCGGGTCATACCGGTAAAAAACGGCGGTTCCTGGATATACGTGCTTTTGACTTTCCAGCGGAACAGGTCGCCTTCCGCCGCTTTAATTTTCTCCCAGTCCTGGTTGCCGCTGAACACATTCTTATACCGCTTCGCGTAAGCCTTTGCCGTAACCGTTTTCTGCAGCACGGCCCGCACTTCCTCTTGCGACGGCCAGAGGTCGGACAGGAAGACCGGTTTCCCGTCTTTATCCAGCCCGACCGGCTGGGTCATAAAATCAATATCCACAGTCCCGGCCAGACTGTAGGCCACGACCAGCGGCGGGCTGGCAAGGTAATTCGCCTTTGTGTGCGGGTTGATCCGCCCTTCGAAATTCCGGTTCCCGCTCAAGACCGCGACCGCGACAAGGTCGTGTTCCTGGATAACATCAGCGATCCCCGGCGCCAAAGGCCCGCTGTTGCCGATGCACGTCGCACACCCGTAACCGACGATATGAAACCGCAGCTTTTCCAGATACGCCAACAAGCCCGAAGCAGACAAATATTCCTCTACCACCAGGGACCCCGGCGCCAGGCTTGTCTTGACATACGAAGGCACAGTCAATCCCCGTTCCACGGCATTTTTCGCCAGCAGCCCGGCCGCGATCAGCACCGACGGGTTGGAGGTGTTGGTACAACTGGTGATCGAGGCGATCACCACCGCGCCGTGCGCCATGCCGCCGGCGTGGGCCGGGACAGCCTCTTCTTTCAATTCAAACCCCCGCTCTTTAAGCGGAGCGCGTAGAGCGTTGCGGAAGGACGCCTGCATGTCTTTTAACAAAACCCGGTCCTGCGGCCGCTTGGGTCCGGCCAGCGACGGCTCCACCGAGGACAGGTCCAGTTCCAGGATCTCGGTGTAATCCGCCACAGGGGTCCGGGGCGAGTAAAACATCCCCTGCTCCTTGGCGTAGCGTTCGATCAGGTCAACCTGGGCCGGCTTGCGCCCCGTAAGCCGGTAATAATCAAGGGTCTCTTCATCAATGGGAAAAATGCCCATGGTCGCGCCGTATTCCGGCGCCATGTTCGCCACAGTCGCCCGGTCCGGCAGGCTTAATGTCTTCAGGCTCGGGCCGAAGAACTCCACGAATTTCCCCACGACCCCTTTCTTTCTTAAAGTCTGGGTGATCGTTAAAACCAGGTCGGTCGCGGTCACACCGTCGGGCAGTTCGCCGGTCAGTTTAAAGCCCACTACTTCCGGCAGCAGCATGTAGATCGGCTCTCCCAGCATCACGGCCTCGGCTTCAATGCCGCCGACACCCCAACCCACAATCCCGATCCCGTTAATCATCGTGGTATGGCTGTCCGTCCCCACCAGGCTGTCCGGATAAGCCACCGGGTCTTTCCCGGCTTTCTTAATCAGCACCCCCTGCGCGAGATATTCCAGGTTGACCTGGTGAATAATCCCGGTCGAGGGAGGCACCACCCGAAAATTTTTAAACACCCGCTGTCCCCATTTTAAAAATTCATACCGCTCGCGGTTGCGCCGGAATTCCTGGCGGACATTCGTCGCGGCCGCTGTGGACGAACCGTAGGCGTCGATCTGCAGGGAATGGTCGATCACAAGGTCACACGGCACCTGCGGGTTGATTTTCCGGTAGTCCCCGCCCAGGCGCTTCATGGCGGAACGCATCGCCGCCAGATCAACCACGCAAGGCACGCCGGTGAAGTCCTGCAGGATCACCCGGCCCGGTTTAAACGCGATCTCGGTCTGCGGCAAATCACGCCCCTGCCAGCACGCGAGCTTTTTGACGTCTTCGAATTGCACCTGATAATCGTCCCAGTTGCGCAAAGCGTTTTCCAGAAGAACTTTGATGGAGTACGGCAGCTTATCCGGTTGAGGCAAACCCAACTTGGACAGCTTGACCAGATGATAAATCCCGATTGTTTTTTGTCCGGTCTTTAACAATCTAAATGTGTCTTTATTAGAAGCAGGCATAAATTAATCCTTAAATGTTATAAATTATTTAAATAAAAAGGACTCAAGGGGTGTTGGAGCGAATTAGCCCATTTTGTTTTTTAAAATAGGGGCGCTTGAACGACAGCACTCCTTGAGTCCTTTTCTTTCTGAAAAATATCAAAGCGATAAGAATCAAAATAGCGCAAAAGAGCGAAGTCATTATATAAAAATGTCTTATACCCGTCAACAGGAAAGGGAACCCTCTCCCCGTCTTCTTTGGTAACATTTATTTATGAGTCAACTGGCCAAAAAATCAGTATTCCCTAAAGAGAGGACGGCGGATGAAGTGAATTAATCCCTTTTATTTTCTTAAGCAAGCGCTTGAGGCCAGGCGTAAAACTGTCGTGTCCATGGGCAGAGGCCGGCAGATGAAGTGAATTAATCCCTTTTATTTTTTAAAGCAAGCGCTTGAGGCCAGGCGTAAAACTGTCGTGTCCATGGGCAGAGGCCGGCGGATGGAGTGAATTAGCCCTTTGTTTTTTAAAAGAGGGGCGCTTGGGACAGGCGTAAAACTGTCGTGTCCATGTGCAGAGGCCGGCGGATGGAGTGAATTGGCCCTTTTGTT